>MHNR01000022.1:32647-58510 GCA_001819875.1 Candidatus Ryanbacteria bacterium RIFCSPHIGHO2_02_FULL_48_12
AGGTGATTGAGGAGAAGACGCTCTTGAGCCCCTCACTTTTGTTGGAAGCGAGCGGCGAGAACGGAATAATGACATAAAAACTCTTAGAGACGATATTTGCCGAATCTACGAATGTTTTGACGAACTCGATATACTCGGATATTTGGATCTTCATCAGCTCGTTGAACTCGCCCTTTTGGCGTTCGCGGAGCGTGTCGAGATACGGCTCAATGTTGAGTTTGCGTGATTGGACAAAAAACTCTACCGAAAAATCAAGCGAATTGAGGAAGTTTTGATATTGGAGTACGATAGCGTCCTGTTCGTCGTTTGATTTGAGTGCGAAGTTGATCGAAGAGGCCATGAGCACCGCGCGTAGCGACTTGTCCCGCAGGAGCAGTACCCCGTCGCGGATCTCGTCGATCTCTATAAAATCTCGGGTGGCTTGCGCGCCGGATCGTGCCATGAGCTAGCGTTTAATATTCTGCATAATATCCAACGACCAGGAGAGATCATTGAGTTTGCCGCTGGAGAGTTTGGGCATCTCCTCGGCGTTGGTCTTGGTGAGGCTTTCCAGGGGGCGCGCCTCATGCTGTACGTGCTTCCAAAGAAACCGTTTCGGTGCGCCGAGATAGGAGAAAAAATTGGCGACCACATTGATAAAGGGCAGACCATTTACCTTGAGAAACGCCAGAGAGAGCGAGAATCCGAGCGTGGGGATGAGAAGCAATAAAAACAACCAAAAGTAGGATTCGTAGAATGCGAACCAATACAAGAAGCAAAGTCCTCCGCCTCCCAAGAGATAAAAAAACTGCTTCGTGGTAAGCGGTCCGAATATCTTATCTTCCACGTCTATGAATTGTGGGACCTGAAATTGTTGCATAGAAAAAAGTGCGATGAACTGCGGTCATACGGGTGTGACGAGCTACTCCTCCAGTATACTACACAATCGTCTCGCGGTACGGGTCGTTTGGTTTGCTGGCAGGTGTCTGGCTAGGTGTTGCGGTAGTGGGGGTTGGTGCGGGACGTGGAGCCGGGTTGGGTGTAGGCGCAGTAGGTGTAACAGGCTTTTGTGTAGTAGGCGGTGTGTTTAGAGTTTTGCGGAGTTCATCAAAAGATCCCGCAGGTTTAGGGGCTGATGAGGGTGTTTGTGGTGCTAATGGTGGGATAATAGGCTGTTTTGTCGTTGGTATGCTGTTCACAGTCCCTTGGCTGGGAGAGGTGTCCAGTTTATAGCCACGAAAAGGCGATATCTTGTTTGTGGATTCGACTGTAGGGATGGAGGGGGTTGGAGCGGATGACGGTTTCAGTGCGGGGGCAGGGGCGATAGAAGGGCTTTTGATGGGAGGAAGTGGCGCAAAGGACGGTAGCGTTGGTTTTGCAGGTGCTTGGTTTGTGGTGAGGGCGGGTGCCGGAGTCGTAGCCTTAGATGGTGTGACAGACAGGGGTGTGGGTTGAGGTGGTGTGGGAGTCGATGATTTGAGTCCGGGATTCCATGTGGCTGATTTGGGTTGGAGCTCGTCTTTGGCGACTAGCTCGCGATACGGATCAGAGGCCTTGTATGTGGGCGTTGGAGCAGATGATTTTGTCTCCGGGGAGACGCCTCCTGCAAGAGTAGAGATGTTTTTGAGCTCCATGCGCAGATCATCAAAAGTGGTCGGCTTGGTATCTTTGGGTTCGATGGCTATTTTTTGTGCGGGCTCATGGTGTACCTCGGTTATTTTCTGCTGGAAGATGAGAGGCGCTAGAGATGGCGCCGGAGCTTCTGTGGTGGGACTGGAGACGCCGCGCAGATGGTCGCGAATGGGATAGAAGATTTCTTTGTTTACATCCTCTGTTATTTTTTTTGCGGTGTCTTTACCTAGGCCTATGGAGGCAATTTTACCTTCGAGCTCATCGGTTTTACTAACCCCAAGCACTACATAGCCTATTTCGGTAGCGAGATTTCCAAGCTTATCTATGGTGAGGCCGTGTTTTTTACCAATATTAAAAACTTTATCTGCGGTAGCCTCGGCAAATATCGCATCCTTTAAGATTTGAGGAAGCTTTTCGTAACGTTCCAAAAGCTCTTCGTGTGATATATTCATAGGATTTATGGTGTTGGGGCTTGCTGTGTTTGTTGTTGGCCTCGCGTTGACCGAATAGGTGCGTATGCAGGATTTATAATGACATTGAATCCAAGGTTAGTCTCAATTTGACGCGCAAGAGCTTCGTTTTTAATATCGTCGCGGACGACCCGCGCGATCTCTTTGCGTATATCATCCGGACTCTGATTTATTGATATATTATTTTCGCGCATGAGCTGGTGGAAGATTTGTTGCGTGGCGTTAATCTGGTCACGGGAATTTGTAACATCGTTGAAGTTGCGCGCATTCTTCAGGAAATAATCATGGAAGTACTTATTCTCTTCTATGGTTTTTGCATCAATATTCTTAATCTGATCGTTATTTAATTTCCCAAGAAAATCATTCGACTCTTGTGCATATCGCTGAGTATATTGTGCGGTTTGCGGATTATTCTTATCAGGTGGCTCTGGCATGCCACGGAAATCATTGTTCATGATTTGCATAGCTCGGTGGAGATTCCCGGTTGCGGCGGCGACATCCTTATGGAGATCATAGCGACGCATAAGGTCGGCGAATGCAAGTTGTTTTTCGGGAGAGAGTTGTTTGATAAACTCACGCTTCTTTTTATCATTCAGGCCGTCAAAGAATTCGCGTTGACCGGGAGCGGATAGAGTTCCATACATACTAGCCTGTTGTGCGGAAGAAAGGTTAGCAAGGCGTTTTGATTCGTTCTTAGCGGCATCCTTGCTTTGCTGTGTAGCCGCGGCAATTGGGCGAAGAACATTACGTAATACTGGTATACTGCCAATACGTTGCGCAGCTTTTGTACTCAAGAATGTGCCCGCGGCATTTCCAGCTCCTCGTGCTGCATACCCGGCACCAGCACCTACCGCGCCGACGGTAGCGTAACGGAGACTCTTACCGAGGTATCCTCTGGCGCGACCCTGAAGCTTGTTCCCGTACCCAATGATGGCGGACGCCCCATATATGCCCATTTTGCGTGCTACAATGAGTGACCCCGCGAGAAGACAGATCATGGTGACGGTCGCAAAGGCAAGGCCTTGGTTGGTGGCCTGGTTGCCTTGGAAGTTGATATTTCTTAGCTCGTAGCCAAATGATATGGCGATGTAGAGCATAAAGGTCGAGGCCGGGAAGAAAAATGACCAGCTAAAGAGACTATGCCACCATTCGCTCGCATATTTCTGGGTGGCGGGAAGGACGGAGAAGAGAAATCCCAATGGGGCAAGAATAAATATAAGCATAAGTGCCACCGTGCGGATGATAAAAAGTATGGCGAGCCCCAAGAATATAAATATAGCCATCAGCTGGAAGATGAATATCATCAGTCCGAAAAATAAATTGTCTACTTCTACGTCTTCCGGGTTGTGCTTAGTGGGATCAAGAGGCTCGATATTATTGGCAAACTTAACATTTTGACTTGCCGCCGCTGAAAGAGTCCCTGGGGCTACACTAAATGGAGCTTTGGTTTTCGGGGGGGTATCATTTCTCGCGGTTCGAAGTTTGCTGATTTCAAGTACTGCGGCGATCTTTTCACTGACGGGATGAATTTTGGAGACAAAGGTGATGCCAAGGATATTTGAGGCGTCCACCACTACTTGGGCGATAACAAGACTAAAATTGATGAGAATCGCGGCGATGATGAGTTTGGCAAGGAGGGCTTTGGCACCATATTTTTCGATACGAAGAATAGTAGCAATGGCGATGGTGAGCAAAAAGAAGATGAAGAAGACATTTGCCACGTCCCGGCTAATACGCCAGCCGGTCTCTATAGCTCCAATACCTTGCAATGGCGCCATAGCGATATTGATCGCGGCATCCATCATCCCCGCCGCCCAAGCGACCGCGATTACGAGGTAGGAGTTGATGAAGTTGATAATCCCAGTAATAGTCTTAAGGACTAAACTCTCTCCCCACGTGACTCCTTTTTCTAATGCTTCTGTGGGGGCTACGACTATCTTCTCATCTGCGGCGGCACATGACCCGGGGGTAGGCGCTCCACAGTTAACCGATGAGGTACAGCCGTCTGCGCACGCCGCTCTCGCTTGATCTGCTGTATCGCCCGAAAAACATTGCGGAGTGATTACCCCCCCTTCAGAAACGAACGAGCAGACCGATTTAAACGCGGCATTTGCACTGCCTGCGAACATCGGCGAAAAAGAGGCGACCAAAACCAGGCCGGCGATTGCGGTATATTTTTTGAGGTATGTAATTTTGGAAGAAAGTATCATGGCTTGGTTTTGGATTTTCTTGGGTTCTTTAAGAATCCTTAGTTATGAAGTGGGAGACATTAATCATGCTGGTGGTGGGGGTATATTGTCAGGTGGTGGTGGGGTGCCACCACCACCGCTACCACCACCGCTACCCTCGCTGGTATCTGTAGAGTCGGTACAGCCTTGGTCGAGAAGGTCAATGAATCCATCGCCATCATTGTCTATGCCGTCATTACAGGCTACTACAGGATTCCCTCCCGGTGGAGGCGGCGTGGGTGGAGGTTGTGAAGGCGGTGGTTGGGACGAGGGCGGAGGCGGCGGAGCACCTTCGGATTGATCAGCTTTACACTTATCGGTACCTTTGATGACGATGGATCCACCGAACGAAACGTCAGTCACTCCTGTAGCGGGATCAGTAGTCGCGCTCCCCCCGAATGATCCGCCACCATGATCCACATCACATGTCCATGAGTCGGGGAGGGGTGGCGGTATATAGGGTTGTCGGCCCCCGCCTGCACTACTCCGTACGTTTCCTGCGCCCAAAAGTCCTCCTGGACCGTGGATAATGGAGGTGAGCATGGCATTGAGCGCTGCAAAAATGATCTCGAACACCTCATCGGCGACATTCAATCCCAGTACATCACTGCTATTTACCGACTCGAGCTGTGATTTGACCGCAGATCCAATGGTTTCTTTAAGGGTGCGCACACATTCTTTGCCTGGAGGAGTGCCGTCTGGAGAGGGTGGTCCCTGGAACTCTCGGTATTCCAAACAAATACTGCTCGCGATAAATCCGGCACCGGTCTCAAAGTCGTTTCTATTTTCTCCTACATTACGTAGTTCGCGCTCCCTTTTATCCGCACGCGTCAGAGAGAGGAGTCCGTAGGGATTGTTGGCGTAAAGAGCAGTTTCTACCCAAGCCTCCCAGCCGCCATTTTCAAAGTCCTGATAAAAATCTTCTACATTGCCGACGATATCCGAGACGGTGCAACGCGCCTTGTATCGAAATGAGTTGGCCGATGGGTAGCGCGGAAACGCGAGTCCGAGAGCTGTTAGACGATACACCTGTGCCCGAAATGGCGTACAGAGAAAATTATATGTTTCGGGAGAGACATACTCTTTGAGAAATATCCCCGATGCCTCATCCGCCGCATCCAGCATAAACTGGTCGAAGTTGGTCACAAACAAAGGTCCTCCGCCCCTTAAAAAATCTCCACTCTGGATCCAGTCTTTTACGGAGTTGACTAAAGCTTGCAGGATAAAACCGGCGATGCCTTTTAAGATTGGGTCCGCCAGCCATTCCTTTGGGTTGTATTCAATATCTACTACGGGGACAACTGCTTTTGCGGGCTTGGGGAGAAGTAAAAAACCAAACGAGGGCACAAGCATCAGGAGGACGAGAACTACGGCGGTTATTTTTTTAGGTAAGCCTTTTGGCATGTGGTTTAGAGGGTGCCATTAAATAGGGCTTGTATCTCTTGAGGGGTAAATATCACCCCATCTTTTGCGAGTTGTTCTTGAGCTTTTTGCATGGACGCAATAAGTCCGCTGTTTACCGTAGCGTATTGGTTGATGCCTACGAGTGCCATGGTGGGATCTTTGGGCATATTACGTATCGCGATAAAAGACTGCCTGCCTCGTTCGATGTGGTTTAGCATCTCGAGGTAGACATCGGCGTACGGCATGGGGACTGCCTGTGCAAGGAGGTCTTTTTTTGCATCCTCAAATATCTTGACGTGCGGTGTGGTGGCTTCATAAATAGCTTCAGGTGTCATGCCTTGTGCTCTAACCAAGGGATTTCCTAGTCCACTAATACCTTTGAATACCTTATTGATTATCCGCGATGTTTGTATGGCAAATAGGCGGAGATTCTGCTGGTTAGCAGGCAACGTTTTAATTTGATCCAAGGTTATGGTACTTGCACCGCCCAGAGAAGTATTTTCTATCTGACTATAGAGCGCCTGGCTAATCTCTTCGGCATCAGCCTCGGTGATCTTGCCATTTTTCATTTTTTTGCTTACCAACTGCAAAGCCAGGTACTTGCCGATACCAGAGGTTAGAGTATCATCCTTATCAATCAGCTCCTGCTTTATGGGGGGAGGAGTAAAAGAAATATTGTCGTTGGGGCCTTTTTTGGCCGGGTCTCTGTTGGCCTTTACCTCGTCGCCATCACTCGTGCCATCCCCATCAGAGTCGGTTTTGTTGGGATCAGACTTCCAAAGTGTCTCCTCCCAGTCGTGCAGACCATCGCCGTCCGTGTCTTTGGCCGCATCAGTGGCTTCAGTGCTTCCTTTGGTGTCACTGGTTGCTATGAGGGATCCCACGGTGCCATGTGTGTCCCACCATAAACCAAATCCTTGGTACGCGAAAAATCCAAGCACCAAAAGAGCCGTGCTCGTGCCGACCATCCAATACAAAAACCTCTTGTTACCGATCTGTTTCAGAAAAAATAATTCCTTACCCGGTATGTAAAGAATTATAGCACTGTAAAAAGATACAAAGCCCTTTATTTGCTTATCGTTTGTGGATAACTTTATGTTTTTTTGCTATTTCTGTCGGGAGAGAGCGCACGAACGCATAAAAATTTTGTGCAGTAAATTTAGCGATGCAAAAAACGAGCTGTAAGTACGTATATTTTTTTTGGCGCGTACACACTAAACACGATAAATAATGCGGCGAGAATTGGCCAGTTGCCAAAACGAGCAAATGGGGTAGTTTCTTGGGGTATCTGGAGCGTGGAGATTGCAAAATCTGCTTTGTGCGCAAATCCGGTATCTGCCACCACCTGTCCTTTGGCATCAACGATAAAAGAGGCACTTCTATTGGTAGCTTGTGCTAGGGGTCGGGCTAGAGATGCGGCTTGAAGCCGGGCGCGTATACGCATTTGGTCCATAAATATGGGACTTTTAGAAAAACTGGCGTAACTCGCGGTGTTGATGAGCATCTCTGCGCCATCCCGCACTAAGTTTCTATAGAGTACTGGCGAAAACATTCCCGAACAGGAGAGCGCACCAAATCGCGACCCTTGCCAGATGATGGGGCGCGGCTCTGCGGTGGGTGCGGAAAAATATGGTTGATTCTGGAGCTTCTCCGCGGTCGACTTGCTACCGAGTACCCGCACTAGAAACGATGTAAGGTATGGCAAATACTCTCCATTTGGCACAAGTAGAGTCTTGTCATCACTGGTGAGTATGCCTTTTTGTGAGTCTACAAAGGCGATTTGAAGCTTTTCGCGATCTTTTCCGGAGCTTCGGATCATGTCTACCAACAGTGCTGGCTTTTGGTCGTGGGTGAGCGATGTTGCAATCATCTGGATAAATAAGGGTTTTTGGGAGATAAACCAGGAGTTTTCAGGAAAGATAAAGACATTGGGCTTGTGTTTGGCGGCCTCTTCTGCCGCCATGTACTCCTGGAGCCAAAGCTCTTCGCTAACCGTCTCGCCAAATCCCATAGTAGGGACGTCGGTGGTGATTGCCGCTACGGTAATCTCTTTTTTTACCTCAAAATCCCTTGCAAACACCAAGTATCCGTAGCATAGGACCGCGATTATCACCCCTACTCCTACGAGTATTGGCTGGAGAGGGGTGAGCTGCCAGAGAGGTTGTCCTATTTTTCTAGCTCGCAATAGGTGTCGCAGTAAAAGATATAAGAGTGTATTTACAAAAACTACCAGAAAACTTCCCAAAAACACCCCGCCGAGACGCGTGATAGCAAGAAGCCACGGATAGGAGACGAGTGCATGGCCAAAGGATAAAAATAGCCAATGTCCGCTGACGGTTGAGGAGTCGCCAAGCCAAATACTCGAAAACAAAACAGGTGCCAAAAACTCCGCGATTATCCAGTAGGCTGGTACGATAATGAGTAATTGCCATGATTTTACCTGCTTTGCCATGAGCCGCTGGGTAGCGAGTATGACGACCCCGGAGAGTAGGCCGGTGCCGCAAATGCTCAAGAGCCATGAGAAGGTTAGACTCACTATGCCGCCAAATGGGGTAAGGCCAAACCAATCTGTAGGGAATATGGCGAGCGCCCACTGGAGGGTGATACCTGCATATATCATCCCAAACAAAAACCCGGCGCCAAATACATGGCGGCGTTGATATGTGCCGAGCGATAGAGCAAAAAGCAACGGCACCAGAGAGATGAATGCGAGTATGCTTGCCGATCCCCCACTATATACAAACGATGCTAGCCATGCCGACAGAAGTGCGGAGATATAGAGTAATATGATTTTGTATCCGTCCCGCATGGTTTTATGGTGCCAATATATGCGTCCAGTCCTCCAAAGATAGCTCTTGGGGGCGCTTGGTGGCGTATACATTCTCAATGCCCAAGGATTTGCGGAGCATCTTTCGTTTTTGAGAAAATGCCCGACGCGTTATTTCAAAAAAATCTTTAGGGCGGATGCGATGCTCGCCAAAAAACGTGTCCGAGATGTTGTCGATGCAAAGAATAGCAGAGTCTACTCGAGGTGGCGGTACAAAACTGCCTCGGGGCACGCGAGAGATGATGCGCGCTTTGCCATAAGCTTGTACCGAGAGTGCGAGGAGGCTCATCTCGGGGGGCGCGGCCACGATCCGCTCGGCCACTTCTTTTTGGATCATAAGCACCATACGGCTCGGTTTTGTTTTGGTCTCCTCCAAAAAAAGACGCAGGATTTGCGCGGTGATGTAGTAGGGAATATTAGCCACAATCTTGTACGCTTTGGGGAGTTTTGGCGTCTGGGTGCGCGCGCCTACTGCAAATATTTTGAGTACATCCCCTTCTACAAGCTCGAGGTTTCTAGCCCCAGCAAACTCCTCACGGAGCGCGGTGGCAAGACGTGGATCTTTTTCTATAGCGAGTACTTTTTTGGCACGTATCAAAAGCTCCCGGGTGAGCACTCCCGCTCCGGGGCCGATCTCGAGGACAGTGTCGGTCGCGTCGAGCTCTGCGGCACCGAGTATTTTTTGGATGGCGCTTGGGGAGTTGAGAAAATGCTGACCCATAATGCGCCCCAGGGGCCTGGGTCCGCGAGTATTATTCGGTTTCATAGAGTATATATTCATCTAGATCTAAATCTACGGGTTCTGCAAGGAGGTGCGCGGGGATATCCCGCAAAAACCGTGATGGCTCATTCCACATTTTTTCTCCATAGAGAGAACGGGTGCGGGCAAATGAAAGATACAAATGCTCCTTGGCTCGGGCCAACGCTACATAGCAGAGTCGGCGCTCCTCCTCAAGTCCTTTCGGGTCGCCCAGACTCAAACTATGGGGAAATATTCCCTCCTCGAGACCAATAATAAATACCAAACGAAACTCAAGCCCTTTGGCGGCGTGCACCGTCATCATGTGTACCGCCTCTTGCGTGGTGTCTACGAGATCGGCGTCCGAGATGAGCGCCACATCCTCCAAAAACTTTTGTGTGCCGGCGGGAGCCTCCAGCGCATCATATCCTTGAGTTACCGTAAAAAGCTCCTGGACGTTGGCCCAGCGATCCTCTCCCTCGGGTGTGCCATCGCGCATATACGACTCATATCCAGTTATCGTAAGAATGCCGCGGATAAGCTCGGTGGTCTGGTCTTTGGCCAAAGACATGCGGATCGTCTCCATGACGCGCTGGAATGGTGCGATTTTGGCGAGTTCTTTTTCGTTGAGCGGCGGTGTGTTAGCGGCATATTTGTCGGCAACAGTTTTTCCTATACCTCGGGTTGGCGTGTTGATAATACGTTTTAAACTAATAAAATCATCGGGGTTTACTGCAAGGCGGACATAGGCCAAGACATCGCGGATCTCTTTGCGATCATAAAACCGCACGCCACCGAGGAGTCGATAGGGAATCCCGCGTTTAATGAGCGCCTCTTCCATGGCGCGCGACTGCGCATTGGTGCGGTACAGTATCGCCATGTCGTGGAGTGGCGTCCCCACGCGCTGTGCTCGGGCGATCTGGTGCACCACGGCACTCGCCTCGCGCTTCTCATCCTCACTTACAAATATCCGCAAGAGATCCCCTGCACTGTTGTCTGTCCAAAGATTTTTTTCTTTGCGCTCGATGTTTTTTTGGATGACGATATTGGCCGCTTCCAATATGGTCTTAGTGGAGCGGTAGTTTTGCTCAAGGGTAATGACTCGGGCATTGGGCCAGTCGTGCTCAAAATTGAGAATATTGCGAAAGTCCGCTCCTCGCCAGCTATAAATAGCTTGATCCGCGTCCCCGACGACGGTGATATTGCCGTGTCCGGAGGCGAGCAACTTGGTGAGTGTATATTGAACGCTGTTGGTGTCTTGGTATTCATCTACCATCATATAGCGCCATTTTTGCTGATATTTTTCAAACGCCAGCTTGTCTTTGGTAAGTAAGCGCACGGTTTTTACCAGTAAATCATCAAAGTCGAGGCCGTGGGCACGCGTAAGCTCGGTCTCATAGGCCTGGTAGATTTTTTTGATAATGCCGGGGTAGATTCCCTCGTCTCCCGCTATCTCATAAGACTCGGGATCAATAAAATCATTTTTGAGTTTGGAGATGATATGGCGGATGCGGCTCGGCTGAAATTGCTTGGCATCGAGCTCCATAGTTTTGACAATGGTTTTGACGATGGAGACCGAATCATCCTCATCGAGTATGGAGAAGGTGCGCGGGATGCCGATCGCCTCCCCATCAGCGCGGAGCATTTGTACCCCAAGGGCATGAAACGTGCCGATCCATGGGCGTCTCCATGCGGGTACCGTCTGTCCGCCATGAGCGTCCAGAAACGCCGAGACTCGTTCCTGCATCTCCCGAGCCGCCTTGTTGGTAAATGTCACGGCAAGTATCTTTTCTGGTTCTATCCCCTTTGCAATAAGGTGTGCGATGCGGTGTACGAGAACCTTGGTTTTGCCCGAACCGGCGCCAGCCACTAGCAAAAGCGGTCCCTCGGTCGCGAGTACCGCCTCTTTTTGCCGTTCGTTGAGTCCGGAGAGGGTATCCATTTCTCAAAGCATACCATGGGGAGCTCTCTTTTTTCCAAAAATGAGTTCGCGGAGTGTTTCAGGTATCCAAAAAATATGCAAATCTGGTATCCACAAGGTATACCCACCCTCGGTAGACACCTCGGATGAGGGTGGTACAATGACACCTACGAAAGACATATCTCCGATTTGGAAATAAAATCTTGTTTTAGTCAAGATTTTGCGGCTGGGCTCATGCCTTACCCATTAAATAGACTAGTATTAGTACACTCTCACAGCTCAATAAAGCAAAAAAGCTTCTCCAGTGTAAGCTTTTCTCCCCTCTGGCGGCTCATATAGTGCTTCTAGGTTTTTTTGCTTTGGTATTCGCCTATCCACAGCCGGCTCATGCTGGTTTTTTTTCTTTCTTCGAAAACCTGTTTTCTAGCTTCAAGGGCGAGGTGGTAGGGGCGGATGCGGCTTCGGCGAGTGTCGTCCCCTCGCCTTCCAATGAGATGCCGGTTCTGGATGCCCCTACCAACAGCAACCCCGCCGCCGGTAAAAAAGATAGCTCTATTAGCATCGTAGAGAACACGGCACTCATGCCCTCGGTCGGGCCGATGGGCAGTCTTGCTGATATCGATGAGATTAAGGCGGAAAAAATATCACTCTATACTGTGCGCGAGGGCGATTCGCTGACCGCGATAGCCAAGACCTTCGGCGTTACGGTCAACACTATCCTCTGGGCCAACGACATCAAGAGCGCCAATCTCGTAAAACCGGGCGATGTTCTAGTCATCCTGCCGGTATCCGGTCTTAAATACACGGTCAAAAAGGGTGATACACTCCAAGGCATCGCCAAAAAATATAAGGGTGCCGAGGAGGATATTCTCGCTTTTAACGGTCTTGCCGGTGGTGGCGATTTGGTGGCGGGACTTGAGATTATCATCCCGGATGGCGAGGCTCCATCGGTAATTGCTCCCTTGCCTCCCAAGGGTTCTACGGGTGGCTCCAAGAGGCCGGATCTCAAGGGATATTTTGCCCGTCCTGCCAACGGTCCTCGCACCCAGGGTATCCATGGATACAACGGCGTAGACATCGGCGCTTCTTGCGGTTCCTCAATATTCGCCTCGGCCGCTGGCACGGTAATATTGGCGCGTGGTGCTGGCTACAACGGCGGGTATGGTGAGTATGTGGTTATCGGCCATCCCAATGGTACACAGACACTTTATGCGCATGCCTCGCATGTCTTGGTCAATCAGGGTCAGTACGTAGGCCAAGGGCAGATTATCGGCGCGGTGGGATCCACTGGTCGCTCGACCGGATGCCATCTCCACTTTGAGGTTCGCGGTGCGCGCAATCCCTTCTAGCCAGTGGTAAGTTATAAGTCGTAAGTAGTAAGTTTAAAAACCCCTCGCGGGGTTTTTGTTTTAAGAAAATAAGTAAAATACACTTCTTATCCCTGTCTCCGTGGCCTATACTGTAGTGCCTCCAAGATGTGCTCCTCCTCGATACTTGGGGAGTTGGCTAAATCTGCTATGGTGCGGGAGATTTTGATGATGCGGTGATATGCTCGTGCGGAGAGATCCATGGTGCGAGCGGCATGCTCGAGCATTTTTGAGACATTTGGTGCGAGCGGCGCCATGGCTTGCAAGGCTTTGGCATCCATCTCGCTGTTGGTGATGATGGGGGTGCCTGTAAATCGCGCCTTCTGAATGTTTCTTGCATGCTCTACCCGAGTGCGGATGGTGCTAGATGTTTCTCCTGTGGGAGTAGTAGAGGCGAGTTTTTGATGGTCCACCTCTGGTACATCCAGCCACATATCGATGCGATCAATAATCGGTCCCGAGAGCTTGCGTTGGTAGCGCTCGAGCTGGGCGGGGGCGCAGGTGCACTCTTTGCGGGCGGATCCGGCGTTGCCGCACGGGCAGGGATTCATGGCCGCGACCAATATAATATGGGCGGGAAAGTTGATAGATCCTCGGGCACGTGAAACAGATACCATACCATCCTCCAGTGGTTGGCGCAGGGCCTCAATGACTCGTCGTTCAAACTCCGGAAACTCATCGAGAAATAATACGCCGCGGTGCGCGAGCGTGATCTCTCCCGGTCTGGGGAATGTGCCGCCACCCACGAGTGCGACGTGCGAGGCGGTGTGATGCGGACTGCGAAATGGCCGCTCAGTGACGATGGTATCTCCTGAGAGATGACCGGAGATGCTGTGGATTTTCGTCACCTCTATCGCCTCCTCGCGACTCAACGGCGGTAGTATTGAGGGTAGCGCACGAGAGAGGAGTGTTTTGCCGGTACCCGGAGGGCCAACGAGCGCAATATTGTGCCCGCCAGCTGCTGCAATCTCAAGTCCACGTTTGGCAGTCTCCTGCCCTCTAATGTCGGCGAAATCAAACCGATGCGCACTCGCGATATGTGGGAGCTCGGTGGGCGGATGCGCCTCCAAGAGCTCTTTGCCCTCCAAGTGATAGATGATGTCTTTGAGAGTTTTTGCCTCATATATAGCGATGCCGTGTGCGAGTGCGGCCTCTGCTCCATTGCCCAGAGGCACATAAAGCTCCTTGAATCCCGCGCGCTCGGCGATTTGTGCCATTGCAAGTGTGCCCTTGACTCGGCGGAGTGTCCCATCGAGTGCAAGCTCGCCCAAAAATAGCTTGCCTTCGGGTGAGAACTCGGTTTGATGCGAGGCCAAGAGGTAGGCAAGCGCGATGGGTAGATCAAATGCCGGTCCTTCTTTTTTAAGATCAGCTGGCGCGAGAGACACTACGATCCGATTGTTTCGCTTGTGCGGGGGCCGTGCGCCAAAGTTTTTGATGGCGGCCGATATCCGCTCCCGGGACTCGTCTACTGCCTTGTCCGCGAGGCCCACGATAGTAAAAAGATGCAATCCGGGCGAGAGATCCACCTCCACATCGATGATGGTGGCATCAACCCCGGCGATTTCTGCAGAATGAAGTTTGACGGACATGTATCCATGCGTAGCACGGAGTTTTGATTTGGGCAATAAAATAAAAAGAACCTCGGATGTATACAAGGTTCTTCGCACGCAGCCACCGGGCCGTCGATGTTAGCTGGCAGATGCGTACGCTTTGGCGTCCGCAGGTCGTAGCGGTGCAACGACCACGGGCACGGGATGTTTGGGGTCGAGAGACTGGGTGGGGGTTTGTAGATAGGCTTGGTTTTTCCAGCGCACGAGTCCATCGCGGATATAGTCGGGATCAAACCCGACGATGTTGCAAATACTCACAAAGCTACAGAGCCAAGCCGGATCATCTGCCCAGATCCATTGCTCCGCCTCCTCGAATAAGTACCTCCCGCGTCTGCTTGTAGTGTGAGCGTACCTCATGTACGTTTCGATGCCGTTTTCGAGAACTCTCCAAAGGAGTCGTGCCTCCCCGCATTGGCGGATGAGGTAAAATCTATTCTGCGGGATTGCGAGCACGGGGATCCCTGCAGGATCGCCATAAAACCTGGTGATTGCGATCGCGTAGCTCCGTCCGCGCAAGTCATTTTTCATACACCTTACCCCCTTCGTATAAAATACAAAGAAATACCAAAAAAGAGTAACACGTATTTATGGAAAGCGCAAGTCGGCACAGAGCCGGTCTTTTCGTGGGCATAAAAATCCCCAGCTTATGGTGAAGCCGGGGTCTTGCCTTTGTGTGCCGGTAGGAGCATGGCTACGACTTGTTCCCCAACAGCATCTCTTCGTTTGGGCGGGTTCTTGCCCATCTCTGCTCGTTTGATCGTATGTTCTCTCCACTGGGTAATGCCTATGCGGAGATAGCCGGCATCCAAATCGAGGAGATCACAGATATTGAGAAACGAAAAGTGCCATGTAGTATCGTCACCAAATAGCCATGCCGCCGCCTCGGTGTAGAGACGTTTTTGGTGTGTTTTATTTGCCAAAAGATATGCCTGGAAACAGTGTATAGCATCAAACAGTATGGCGTAGAGCAGGCGTTTTTCGGGTTGACGGTACAGTACATTCCTGATGCGATCAAAAAACTGATCGGGCGTCAGGATGTCTTGCATAAAAATGCTACGGTCAAAATCCATGCGTCCCCCTTTCTTGGTAGTAAGGGCATTCTGCTTTGTAAAAGAACAAACCCCGCGGGAGGCCGTAGGGTTTTTGGTGACTTAAGAGTTGGCGTGTTCGGTGCAGGTGATGGCCGAAGGGTCAGCCTCCAAGCGTGCTATGGGTATCTCTTTGCCGCAAACTGTACAGGTACCATACGTGCCGGATTCAATGCCTTTGAGCGCCGTTTGTATGCGAATGAGTTTGCTCTCGAGCTCCACCTCACTTGCTACATTGTTTTCAAGCTCCTCAAACTTGTCCGCCATATCTTCAGGGGCGGAGCTTTGGTTGTTGAGATCGGGCAAGCTCGGCTCCCAGTCGCTACTGCCAGAACTCTTGGTTGCTACTTGGGAGAGCTGGCTTTCCAGACGGCGCAGCTCCTCTTCGAGCTTGATTTTGAACTTTGCAGTATCCATATAGAGATATTGTATACGATGGGACGATTTTTGGCTACTTGACGGGGGGTGAGGTGAGAAGCCGCGAAATCATGAGCTCCATAAACTCCCGAGAGGTGGAGATAAGGAGATATTTGCCTGCAAAAAATCCATACATGAGATCGGTCCCCTCGGTAATGTTGAGTATGCGCATATCGATATTTTTGATGACGTCATCGGTAAATACCTTGGAGGTCGAGGTAATCGTCTGGTCAAAATAGAAATAGCGCCAATCCAGGATAATACTACGCTCCCATGCTACCATCTGGGCAAATGCGCGCTCGGGGTTTTTGGGCTCGAGAATCATGCCAGCCGAAGCTCCTTGGGGCGTGTAATAAATGAGAAAATTAAAATTGTTTTCGAGATTGGCGGCAAGGTCATTGGGTGGGCGAAAATCAAGTGTGCCAAAAAACTCTTTTATGGTCGCATAATGCGCTGTTCCAGAAAGATTCTCGAGCTTTATGATGACTTGTTTGATGGAGCCCGAAGGCAGGCGATCCTTGCGGCTGGCGCGGAGTTTTTCAAATAATCCGGCGCGATCTCCTTCACGCGTGGAGACGACATCACGGCGCTCCACGGCAAGATAGTTTTTAGGCGCGGCCTCACCAGGCTGGAGTGTCACGGGTTGAGCCACAAAATAAGTAAATGCGGCGTATCCTCCGATGCCAAGGACGATAAGGACGATAAGTGTCAGAATCACCTTGAACCATATTTGGTCGGTCATGCGATCGCGAAACTCAAAGACCTCTTCTTCGTGTTTTTGCTGTTCTTTGGCTACCAGATCCAAAAACGAGATATTTTTTTCCTTAAGGTAGTGCGAAGCGTCGTACTTCATAGTACGCAAACGCGGCAGAGCTGGATTTTCGTTTTGAGTGTTTTGGTCTGCGGCTTGGGTATCAGCGGGTTTGGGTTGTTGGTTTTCTTCGGGGAGCATAGCAGTTTTATAGTAAAAGGATACGGCGTATATCCGTACCCTTTTATAGTACCTGTAATCAAGAGAATCTTCTAGGTTTCGGCTGTTACCTGCGTCCGTGGTGCCCGCCAGCATGTCCTCCCTCTCGGCGATGTCCGCCCGAGTGGCCGCCTCCTTCTCCGCCACCCGCTCGCGGTGAACGCTCTTTGTGAGCGGCATGGGGTTTGGGCTCGATGGTAGCCACCTCTTTAATAGAGAGATTGACGCGGCCTTGCTCATCGATGCTTATGATTTGTACTGGCACCTTGTCGCCTATGTCTACAACATCAGTAACTTGCTCTACGCGCCAGGGTGCGAGCTCGGAGACGTGTACCAGTCCTTCTTGATTGGGGGCAAACTCTACCATGGCGCCGAAGTTGAAGAGGCGGGTCACTACTCCTTCAAATTTTTCACCTACCTCGTATTCGTGGGTAATCTCGTCGATAATCGCCACCGCATTTTTAGCAGAAGCCTCATCGGTGCCGGTAATAAATATTGTGCCGTCTTGCTCAATGTCGATCTGCGCGCCGGTCTTCTCGATAATCTCGTTGATGACCTTGCCGCCGGGGCCGATAACCTCGCGGATTTTGAGCGGGTCGATCTTCATAGTAATAATGCGTGGCGCATATGGTGAGAGCTCTTTGCGGGGTTCTGCAATGACCGATTCCAATACGCTCAAGATTTGAAAACGAGCATCTTTGGCTTGTTCCAAGGCCTCGGCGAGCATTTGCACGGTCACGCCTTCTACTTTTACGTCCATTTGTATCGCGGTGAGACCCTCGCGTGTGCCAGCTGCTTTAAAGTCCATGTCGCCGTGGTGGTCTTCCGGTCCTTGGATATCAGTGAGTATTCGGTATTTCGTATCCGACTCCATCATGAGGCCCATGGAGATACCTGCGATATGACGCTTGATAGGTACACCTGCATCCATGAGTGCCACGCTTGATCCGCAGACCGATCCCATAGAGGATGAACCATTGGAGGAGAGCGTTTCTGACACAAGTCGAATGGTATAGGGGAACTCTTCCTTGGGAGGAATCATCGCGCGCAGAGCCTTCTCGGCAAGTGCGCCATGTCCAATCTCGCGTCTGCCCGGTCCGCGCATAGGGCCGGTCTCCCCTACTGAATAGGGCGGGAAGTTGTAGTGGTGCATAAAGTGGCGCTTCTCGCGTACCGACATGCCCTCAATGAGTAGCACATCGCCAGGGGCGCCCAGTGTGGCAACCGAGAGGATATGGGTCTGTCCGCGGAAAAACACACCGGATCCGTGGGTGCGTTCCAAAAACCGTGCAGTTGCAAATAGTTTACGAATTTGTTTGGCGCCTCTGCCATCCGGACGGCGCTCTGCTCCGGGCTCCGCCTCCAGGACGTGCTTGTGTACGATATCGCTCACCGCATCTTCGAATATTTCATCAGAGAGACTTTTGGGAGTTTCCGGTAGATTGGTCTCTACTAGCGTGAACCATTCTTTTTTGAGTGCGTTGATGTTCGCCACCCAGACCGTTTTGTCTGGTTCGTACATAGATTTGTCGAGGTGCGTGGCGATATGTTCATCAAAAAGCGCACGCAGTTCCGGTGAGATCTCCGGCAAATCCAGTACGATTTTTACCTTCCCTATCTCCCCGACAACGCTTGCTTGGAAGGTATTCAGCTTCTCTATCTCCTTGAGGCCGAGCTCAAGAGCCGCGATCATATCTCTTTCGGACGCCTCGTGTGCCTCGGTCTCGATCATATTGACCTTGCCACCCTTACCGCAAAAAATCGTCTCGAGAAGCACTCCTTCTCGCTCTGCGTATGAGGGGTTGATAATATAGGCATCATCTTTTTTGACGACGCGCACACCGCATATCGGGCCATTCCAAGGAATGTCCGAGGTTGCAAGCGCAATGGATGCGGCAAGTACAGCTGGCACATCAGGGTCATTTTCTCCATCGACAGAGAGTGCGGTCACGATAACTTGCACATCGTTGCGGATGCGCTGGTCAAACAGCGGTCGGATGGTGCGGTCTATGATGCGTGATACGAGTATCGCCTCCTCTGATGGCCGGGCTTCTCGTCGTACAAATCTACTACCCAATATTTTGCCTGCCGCGTAATATTTTTCCTCGAAGTCCACAGTGAGCGGAAAGAACGACCCGCCTTCGCGGGGCCTTCCCATAGTGGCGTTGGCCAAGACGACCGTGCCGCCGTAGCGTACGATAACAGAACCGTTGGCCTGTTCGGCAAGCGGGGTGAACTCTACCGACAATGGTTTGCCGGCAAATTCAGTCGTATATTTTTTTATCTCCATATTTTTTCGGGAGAGCTACGGATGATCTCTAGATTTTAGACTACTCGCGTCATGCGAGAATAATCTATCTATCTGGAGGCCATGCCTCTGCTTCCCGTAATTAAATTACTACTACCTTCTAATTTTAATCAAATATTTCTGGATTGCTTCTTCAATATCAATAAACTCATCAGCCGCTTCTTTGAGCTTGGATGAGGTTGATTTGCCAAATGCGATAACCTCCACGCGGCGCCCTTTGCCTTTGAGGTATTCAACGAGCGGTATGAAATCTCCGTCTCCGGATACGATGACCACGGCGTCTACGATGTCCGCGGTGCGCACGGCATCAATCACGATACCCACGTCCCAGTCAGCCTTTTTTGCTCCTCCGTAAAATTCCTGCAGATCTTTGCTACGTGTCTCGATGCCGAGTTTTTCCAAAGCCTCGAAGAACGGCCGCTCCTCGCCGGTCTTGGTGCGGATGACATAGGCAAATGCCCGCAGGAGCTTGCGGTCGGAGACGGCGGTTTTTAAAACTTCTTTAAAGTTGACCCGGGCGCCATACATGCTACGCGCAGAGTGATACATGTTCTGCACGTCGATAAATACGGCGACTCGTTGATCAGGATATTTCACGGAGTTCATAGTGCTTTTAGTATAGCAAACCAAAGAGACTAAAACGAAAAAGCTCGGCGCTATTTCTTGAGGCCGAGTTTCTTCAAGACTGTCTTGTGACGCTTCTCATCCTCGTGAGAGAGATAGGTGAGCAGGCTCTTGCGCTTTGATACCATCTGCAAAAGTCCCCGGCGCGAGTGGTTGTCTTTGGGGTGTTTCTTGAGATGATCCGCAAGACGGGTAATCTCCTGGGTCGCAATCGCAATCTGGACCTCGGGAGAGCCCGTGTCCTTCTCGTGAATTCGATGTTCACCGATGATCTTGGATTTTTCTTTGACGCTTAACATTACCGAGTACTCTAGCATATTTTACTTGCTTTTGCAAGAGGCGTAGAATAAAGAGATATTGTGCGACGTTTATCCTGTTAAAATCCATACATGAAGGCACTGGAAGAGTTTTTGGAGTATCTAGACATCGAAAAGGGCCGATCAAGAAAAACCATAGACAATTATGAGCGGTATCTGCGACGTTTTTTGTCTTTTGCTGATATTAAGCGTCCTGCAGATATTACCGATGATCTGGTGCGTAAATATCGTATCTGGCTCAATCGTCAAAATCTCGGACGTATCACGCAAAATTATCATTTGATCGCGCTTCGGATGTTTTTAAAGTATTTGGTCAGGCGTGATATCCCCTCTCTTACGGCCGACAAGATTGAGCTTGCTAAAATCGGCGAGCGGCAAATCGATCTTATTGAGGAGGATGATCTGGATCGCTTGCTCAAATCCCCTGAAGGTGAATCCCTAAAATCATTGCGGGATAAGGCTATTTTGGAGCTTTTGTTTTCTACGGGGCTACGTGTATCGGAACTATGTGCACTCGATCGCGAATCGGTGAATCTCAAAAAAGACGAGTTCTCCGTGCGTGGCAAGGGATCCAAAATCCGCGTGGTGTTTCTTTCCGAGTCGGCCAAAAAAGCTATTCAGTTATATCTTGATCGGCGTGGCGATGTGCACCCGGCGCTTTTTGTGCGATCTGGCAAAGATGGGTCTACGGTCAAAGCCTCCACGCGCCTTACCTCGCGCAGTATCCAGCGGATTATTCACCACTATGCCATCAAGTCTGGGATCTCAAAAAAAGTAACCCCGCATACCTTACGACATTTATTTGCGACCGATCTTCTCATGAACGGTGCGGATATTCGTTCAGTACAAGCCATGCTGGGCCACGCCAATATCACCACTACTCAGATTTATACGCATATTACCGACAAACAGCTCAAAGAGGTGCATCAGGCGTTTCATGCCCGCCGCCGAAAAGAATAGAGCTCGGGAGTCTTAAAAAACACAAAAAATCTTTATTTTCCAAGGATAAATAGCGTTTTTATAGCCAAGCCGCATAGCTTGACTTTTTCTTATTTATTATGTATAATTATCCACAGAAATTGGCTCGTTGTTTGAAAGAGTAAAATCAACACAAAAAAAGGAAGAAAGGGGGTAATTATGGCGCAAGGAAAGCTTGCTGATAGAAGAGTCAAGCTTGTTGCTGAAAAGATAGAACGTTTTGCTCCGGGGGTAAGTGAGGTCACTATCACGGTGACTTTAACAGAAACCTCATCGGGGGAAGCCATCCCCTCTCAAAAAGTATTATTTTTCCTCGACGGGTCGGTGGATCCGTTTAAGGAAGATGATACCAATGAGAGCGGTAGAGCTTCCGCTGTCTCGTCTGACTTACAGCCGGGGCCACATCTTGTGGTTTGTGCTATAGAGGCAGATTTTGTGGAGAAGGTTTCGTTTACGGTGCCACTTCCCAAGATAAAGTTACCGACGCTCTTGCATGTGCCCTTCTCAGGAGAGAGAGGCAAGCAGATGCTTAGTATCACCGTGACCGCCGAAGACGGTTCCGTAATAAAGGGGTTACAGGTGACGGTGATCGATGGCGATGTGGTGAATACCCACACTACAGGGGAGAAGCCATATCAGATGAACTTTCAAGAGCCCACAAGGCGAGTGGAGGTGCGTATCGGCAATACCAAAGACTTGGTCTGGCAGGCAACACTGCTTGGACCAAAAAAAACGAATCTGGCTACTCAACCATAATCTGGCTTTCTGCAAGGGAAGTCAGGGAAATAGCGGGGGTACTGTATGGCATTGGTAGATGGGATAAGCAAATTGTTTAGCTATCTCGGCCTCTCGAACATGGGAGGGACAGCGGCCCAAACCGCGATCGAGCGTTTGCAGAAGTACATGGCGCCTGACCGCGAAGATGTGATGAAGTCTCTCCTGCTCCTCGGACCGCAAAATGCAATCCTCAAGCTCCTCGTAGAAATGCAGAGGAATAGAGGATTTGTGGTGATCGGTGAGAGGAGGTATACAGAGACCTTTGTGATCAACTGTCTCCAACAGGTGGAGTCGAGAGATCGGCAGTGGGTCTTTGAGATTCTTGCCAGCGCCTGCGAAGAAAACCAAGAAGAGTTCTTCGCGCTCCTGGAGATTTTGGAAAACGATTATCTCCAGTGGTTTCGGGTTCTGCAAGATATGCTCAAAGAGAAGGGTAAAAAGTTTCCTGTAAAAGATTTTCTACGGAAGCTAAGGCCGGATCTCATTGGTCTGAATGCCTATGCGGAGGCACACCTTACCGCAATCAAGGCATCCAGAGTAGTAGTAAAAGCAAAACGTGAAGAGAGAGGATGGAAATCATGGCTACCGTTCTAACGTTTCTCTACATTGCTCAAGAGTTGGTAGGAAAGGTGTACGACCAGACACATGTGGAACTGCGCAGATTACGCAATGTATTTGCACTTCTGCTTGTGCTGTTTGTGGTCACTATAGTGGTGGGGTCATTCTGCAGTTTCCAGACAAAATTATGGGCTATTCCGCTCATCGTGCTCCCAGGGTCTCTCGTGTTCCTCTGGACAGTAGTTCGCGGTGTTCCATTTGTGACCGTGGTCGGGAGTATCGTCTTATCGGCCCGGCACCCGGCGAACAACGCAATTCCTCCCGCGACGGTACCCACGCCAGTCTCCAATACAAATATTATTGGAGATGTGTTTGATGCCGCAGTGGTATATGGTCGTTTCATCGCGGCAGTTTTGGGGAGCATGCTCGCAGTAGCCTTTCTCATGATTTTCTCACCAATCAATAACGCTCCCTATCTCTCCATGCTCGTAATGATGATTGGGGAGGCATATCTTGCTTCCGCCATTTGGGGAAGATGGGAGAATGAAAAATGGCGTAGAGCCACAGAGTATATTACTATAGCTGTTACTATACTTTGTTTGGCGATTATGATCATTCCCAAGCCAATCAGGCAGGGAATGATTGCTCGCTGGCAGGAGGCATTTGGGGACGAGAAGGACCAGATAGCTACCGGTGTTTACATAGTAGATTCATTTTTGAATCTCGTGAAAGGAGATAGTGGCTTGCAACAGATTGTTGTGCTCGTCTTTGCTGTTGGTAGCCTCTTGTTGCTGTTTAGATCTAAAGGTATTATGGATTTTATCAAGAATAGCGCAGTGCTCGTAGTCATCTTTGTGGCAATGCAGTGGTTCTTTAAGGGAGGGCCTCTGGAGACGGCAGACTATGCAATATGCTTGGCGAGAGAAAGGAGTCTGAAGGTCAAGATAGATTGCGACACGCCAGGCTGGGAGGATCGGGCCAAAGAGGTCATGGAAAAGCGGCGTCTTGCAGCGTCATCTGCTTCGCCTGTTGTGTCAACAACTGGTGCGGCAGTGGCATCTACTACTCCGCCAGCGATTACTTCTGTGCCTGAAGCGAAAACGCCGGGGTACGTAGTACATGATTGCGTCATTGACCACAACGAAGAGATTATGGTCAGTATCACGCCGATTTTCCAGGAGCGTTTGGCAAGTGGTTGCAAGTCAGTAACGTTCATTGAACGAGCGGCGACTGCCAATCTTTGGTTCGACGAGTGGCCATGCCCCGATAAGGTGAAGCTCGCTCTTGATGGGACGAAGCTTCCCACTCCGCTTTGGCAGAACAATAAATGGTACAATACCCCACTCAAGGAGATTAGCTCCTTGGACAAAGCTCAGCGGTTTGCGTTGGGACGGTGGGGCAACCAAACAGCCCATGTAGTCATGTCTTGCGAATAGCGTGTTGATTAAACTCTTCACCACCCGGCGCGGAAGTTGTGTTTTGCAAAAAAGCACACACCGCGGCCGGGTTTATTTTTTAGTTGAAAGGTTTTGCGCGAAACGCTACTATATATACGCGTCATGCTCCCGTGGTGAAATGCCTGCCCGCAATGCCCGAGCCCTTGTAGCTCAATGGATAGAGCACTAGTCTTCGGAACTAGGAATGGGGGTTCGAATCCCTCCAGGGGCACAGCGATGGCAGGCGAGGATATCACAACAGTCTTCGGAACTGTCGTTGGGGGTTGTCGAAAGCAAAGCCGTTTGCTTTCGACCCCTCCGGGAGCACTAGCAAGTGTGCCGAGGTGTAACGTGAGAAAAATAAAAATCCGCTTGTGTGGGCGGATGATTTTTTTAGAAAGAAATGAAACGATGTAATGATACTTCACTTACGAGCTCCGTATCCACGAGGAGGGTGGGGAGCCTTGGTTCATGAAAGCGCTCTTTGTGGAGGAGTCCGGCTATGAGTGCATCAATGATGTGTGCGCATATTTTTCGGTTTCCCAGAGAGATGCGTGCTGAACACGGCTGGTCATTATCTAAGGACTCGATAATGATCGTGTGTGTCCCATCGTCCGGAGCATCACCGATGAGAGATAGGATGTTTGGCGGAATATTTTTTGTAGGGAGCTCATGCATCCGCTGGTAGAGAAACTCGTCAATCATCAGATGATCTCTTCTTTGCCCGGATATAATCACGTACCGCGGAGGACGGGCATAGTCTTGGTCTTGTATTTCAAATTGAAAATAAGATCGGCGCGGGTCGTGTGGATTTGGCATCATATCGATGGGCCAATAAAACGTAATCTCCTCGTGGATGGGCGCAAGCGTAGGTATGTGTTTGAAGATTGGCCGTTCTCCCTGTTGCACATACGGAAATGTATACGGCGATTCAAAATCTCGATACCGGCATGTGAGTGCCAAAGAGATACTTGCGACAGCTATAAAAATTGTTAATGGTGATGGATGAGTTTCGCGTGCACGCATATATGTCCCCTCCATTCTTTTTGGTGTTATAGCATTTGCTTATGAAACTCGCTAGACTAAAAGCAGTAAACGCGCTACAATCGTTCGCACTTCTTACATGAAACAACGAGTAAAATTTTTGCGGTATGGCATTTAACATTCCCAAAGAAATACAAGATATTGCTTCAGTTTTGGATGCAGACGGGCACGAAGGCTACCTTGTCGGCGGCTGTGTGCGTGATTTGTTGTTGGATGAGTCTCCGCATGATTGGGATATTGCTACGGACGCCCGTCCCGAAGATATTCAACGGCTCTTCCCCGAAAGTTTTTACGAAAACAAATTTGGCACAGTGACCGTAGTGACCAAGAGCAAACACGAATCGCTACGACATATAGAAGTGACGCCGTATCGGACCGAGGCCGGCTATTCTGATCGCCGGCATCCGGATGCGGTGGAGTTTGCACGCACGCTTGATGACGATCTGCGCCGCAGGGATTTTACGGTCAACGCCATGGCGATAAAAATTACCGCACGTAGTGCCACAGCTTCCCCACAAGCGAAAGTCATCGATCTTTTTGGCGGCGGTGATGATCTGAAGAAAAAAATCATCCGTTCGGTGGGTGACCCAAAGGCTCGTTTCACGGAAGATGCATTGCGTCTTATGCGTGCGGTGCGACTGGCGACCACGCTCGGGTTTGAGATTGAACAGCGTACCGCAAGTACCATCAAACAAGAGGCGGCATTGATCCGTTTCGTGGCGCCGGAGCGGATACGTGACGAGCTCTCCAAGCTGATGATGGCTGATAAGCCGGAGCGTGGATTTGAGTTTATGCGTGAGTTCGACCTTCTTGTGCATATCATGCCGGAGATTTTGGAGGGGTATGCGGTGGGGCAGAACAAGCATCACATTTATACCGTTTGGGAGCATAATCTCCGGGCGCTTCGTTGTGCCGCAGACAAAAAATGGTCACTCGAAGTTCGTATGGGCGCGCTCTTACATGATGTGGGCAAACCCCAAAGTAAGCGCGGTGAGGGGCCAGACTCCACATTTTATGGACACGAGATCATTGGATCCAAAATGGCGACGCGCATGTTGGATCGTCTGAAGTATCCACGGCAGTTTGTAGAAAAAGTATCGAAGCTCATCTACTACCACTTGTTCTATTATAATGTCGGCGAAGTTACCGAGTCTTCGGTGCGTCGT
>MHNR01000022.1:58533-79297 GCA_001819875.1 Candidatus Ryanbacteria bacterium RIFCSPHIGHO2_02_FULL_48_12
ATGCGATCGCATTGGGTCGGGTGTCCCCAAAGCGGAGCCATACAAGCTTCGACACTTTAGATTTTTGGTCGAGAAACTTTCCCGTGATCCTATTTCCGTGGGCATGCTCCGTGTGCGCGGGGATGACGTGATGCGCATCGCCAAAATCTCTCCGGGGCCCAAGATTGGCTTTTTGTTAAATATTTTGCTAGAAGAGGTATTAGACGACCCGATGCGAAACAAGAAGTCATACCTCGAAGGACGGCTTGAGGAGCTCGGTGCTATGAGTGATGCAGAGCTCAAGGCGCTTGCTGACGAGGCAAAAAAGAAGGCGGTGGCAGTCGAGGAGGCCAAAGTCGGCGAAATTAAAAAACGTCACTGGGTCAAATAGTATTCGGGGTGTCGTATACTGTAGTATCCGCTAAAGGCCGACAGGCGCTCGCTTTGGGGTTGAAAATTAAACTGGGGTTTGTATATCTTTCGTCCGGAGAATGTCGGGGTGTCGTATACCGGTAGTACGCACGCTTCGGGTGCGTGTAGACTGGGTTCAATTCCCAGCACCCCGAAAGGTGCTCCGGCAAAAGATTATATTCAATTTTAAAAAAATTGAGACCCCAGTTTAATTCTCAACCAGGCAAGGGCGCACGGATAGAAGCAGTGGGGCTACTTCTATCGGGTTCGATTCCCAGCACCCCGACAAAATAAAATACCTTCTGTGTAGGGAGGCGTTTTATTTTTTGGTTTATTTTATAATTTCGAAATCAAATCCCCCCTCTATTCTTATTTTCGCAACCGTACGCAAAAACTCTTCAGGAGTGTCGGGAGATATAATAGTGCGCTGTCCATTTTTTTCCAAAATCTCAATCATGTGCCGTGAGTCGGTGAGATAGAGATAAAATTTGCCAAATGTTTTGTTCCAGAATATTCCCTGGCTTCCGTAAAATCCCCCTATGCCGAAGAGGCGCAGAGTCATGCCGCGAGGCCATGCCATGAGTCGGGATATTTTTTGTGTATCTCTAAATAGAATGGTCGCCTCCCCTACTCCGCGCTCAATGGCAATTGCCTCTCTAGTGACGGAGAATTGTCGGATGCGCCAACGCATTAAGTACCAAAATAGAAGTAGCGACACTATAGATAAGAGTAAAAATCTTTTATCTTGAAAACGGACAAGAAGACTTACGCTTGCGACAAGTGGAGCAAGAATAATACCGCATCCTACAAGATAGGTGATGATTCTGTCCCCCTTGCTTAGGGTCGCACCAAAGGAATGTGGCTCTTGACTCATGCGCACAGTATAGCATCTTCTTTTGCTGTTAAAATAAAAACCGCCGACTGTTTGTCAGTCGACGGGATAGGGTGATGCGGTAAAACCGCGAAAAGAACTAAACGTTATGGTTGAGTTGAGTCGTAGAGCGGGCCGCCGTCGATGCAGGTGGAACTTCCTCCCTGATCGTGAGGCACGCATACGCGCACCGTACCCGAGCATTCCCCTCCTGCGCCATCATCAGCGGTGAAGCTGATGTGGTACACGCGGCCGTTGCCAGGAGTTTTTTTGTTGCCATTGCGCTCTGCGCGCACTTGCAACGGATCTAAACTCGCATCAGGCGAGGTGTTGCCTGCGCCTTCACCATTTCCTTGGACTACCTCATCTTGGTACACGCTTGTGGCGCTTACCACGATGGGGTCGCCATCGGGATCGGAAACCCCAACGATGGAGATATCTACTCCTTTACGATTGGGTGGCCATAGAATGTCCGGCGATGCAACCGCTGTTGAGCAATCAGGCGCATTGTTGACGAGGCACGAGTCCGTACATCCGTCAGCGTTGTCGCCATTTGCTCCATCGTCGCATTCTTCGCCAAGGCTAGCTTGCATGATGCCGTCGCCGCAATATTCAGTAACACACGTTGCCGAACATCCGTCGCCAGTGACCATATTGCCATCATCGCATTGCTCGCCAGCGTCAAGGGTCCCGTCACCACAAAATGAAACAGGTATCTCAATTTTGCACTGTGCCGAGCATCCGTCGCCATTGTTGGTATTGCCATCATCACACTCCTCCCCTGCCTCGAGGATGTTGTTGCCGCACAAGATTGGCGACAATTTTTCCCCGCGGGCAAGAATGTACGGAATGCCAAACGTCCCATCAGGAAAGGTCATCGATCCTGCTCCAGCAATGCCTTGTGCGATAACAAGCGGTAAAAAGTCCGCCGGGAAGCTGTCGAAAGCTTCGTGCACAGAACATCCCCAACCGGATAGGCTGGCGTCTGTGAGGCCAATGAGTGCAGGGTGGACCGCCACGATATGAGCATCGTTGTAACATCCGACGCCTGTTGCCGTAAACGAACCAAATTGGTCCAAGAGTGGCACAGGTGTACCGCTAGCTACGCCGTGGTAGTAACAGCTTAGGCTTGCGTATAAGCCGGTTTTTGTCGGCTCATCCCCCGCAAACGCTATCGCGTTTTCGACTACTTGGTCGCCACCCTGTGGTCCACCTGGGCCAAAGCTCGAGTGAAACACGGGATCAGTTCCGACCAAGATAATATTGCCGTCTACTGCCGCGCTCCATATGGCTCGATTAGCTTCAGCGGCGGCTACTGCTGTTACGCTTGTGCAGGTAGCATCGCCCAGATCCAGTTGTCGGTAGGTTTTAAATTCGGCGGTCGTCATGGCGCCCCATGTGGCCGCATCTACGCAAACCGGCGTGAAGCCAAGCGTAGTAGCCTTGGTCCACTCGCTACTTGTTGGACAGCCAGTGACGGTAGCGTCAAGAATAAGAGCGCTATTGGCATCTGGTGCGGGCATCGCCATTGTTTTGCCCCCGAAAATCATACCGACGACGAGCAATGCGAGGAAAATTTTCCCAAAACGCATGTATCTACTCCTCCGTTAGAAATTAGAAAAAATAGAACACGATATTACCAATTTGTCAATTTAGACAAGCATATATGGGGTCCCTCCTTTTTCTGACTCAACTTTTAAAAGAGCTCACTAGGCCGGAAATGAAAACAAGTCACTTCTGACCTGCTTGAAAAATATAATCTATGTAGATAAGTATGTCAATAGTGTGCATCTGAACTTGTGCAGCGTATGAAATGTTGTATTGGGCTGTTATAATTGACGCATGTTATTTACCGGCAGGTTTCTAAATGCCATTATCGTACTCACTGTGGCGCTCTCTGCGGTAAGCCTCGCTTTCTATATACTGAAAAGGTGGCAAAATGCCGCTCAAGAGTTGCGTTTTTTTGGACTTTTTTGGTTGTTTACGGCACTTCTCTGGGTCTCGGTGACTTGCAGGTCGCTGTCAGCCGCGCTCAATAATTATCCCCTTGATCAAATCTTCTTTAAGGTAGCTCAAATAAATGTATTTATTTCAGCAGCTTTTTTGGGAGCGTATGTGTTTGAAAAAGTGTTTCATGTGAAAACATGGACGAATATAGTATTTGTATTTTATTCGATTTTGGCCGCCTTGGGCACATTTTTTACGATTACACGCTCTATAGCGCCTATAGATCTTGAGAATTTCTTTGCTACGGAATACGATCCAAGCCCAGAAGCACAGGTAATTTTTCTGACGGCCATCATCCCTATTATAGTGCTCTTGATGATAGATATTCTTCAGAGATGGAGGGTAATTTTAGCTAGAAAAAACGAGACAAGGTCTGGGCTTCTCGCTTCGGTTTCAGTACTAACATATCTTATGCTAGGATATTTTGACCAATCTGGTATCATTGGTTGGCCGGTGCTCCTCATAAGACTTCTATATATCGGGGCATTTGCCACGGCTTATATGAGTACTATGAATGTCCTTAAGAATGACGAGCTTATATACGACAATAAAACGACATAATCTAATGGACAATTTGTCCATTAGATTATGATTTGCGAGCTTGTTTCATGTGAAACTATGGTATATAAGAGATTAATTGGTGATCTTGGAGAGGATTTGGTGGTCAGACATATTTCTAATTTAGGTCATTCCATCTTAAACAGGAACTATCTTAAAAGGTCAGGCGAGATAGATATTGTTAGCAAAAAGGACGGTATTATTCATTTTCTTGAGGTGAAAACCAAGAATATCTCTGTTCCACATGAAACAGACGATGCTCCCGATGTCGGGTCCATAAGTATTTTAAATGTTAGTTCTGACGATTATATTAATTTTTCAGAATTCCCGGAGGAAAATGTTCATGACTTGAAAAAATTGAGAATGGCGAAGGTGATAGACGAGTATCTACGGGAGTTTGGTTTTGTTGGCTATCAGGAGTTTGATGTAGACATTGCGGCTGTATTGCTTGATATTAGAGCTAGAAAAGCTAAGATAAGAATTACGCCAAATGTTATTCTTTGATTCTATTTGTATTGTTCCACGTGAAAAGAGTTAGAGGGTTTGATGATCGAGTTTCATGTGAAACTCCTTGTTTTCTAATAAACGGGGTGTAGTATACCGGTAGTACGTCTGCTTTGGGAGCAGATAGACCGAGTTCGATTCTCGGCACCCCGACAAAATAGTTGTTTTGATGAGTTTCATGTGAAACATGCTTGGGCCTATCGTATAGTGGTAGTACACGGCATTCGCATTGCCGGGACGGGAGTTCGATTCTCCCTAGGTCCACCATAAATAGAATCGAACTCCAGAATGCCGGGGGCATTCCGCGGGTGCGAAGCACGAGATTCTCCCTAGGTCCACAAATTACTAAATAAAAAATCACGATCTTATTGGTTGTGATTTTTTATTTAAGTTATCTATTTTGTTTTTAGCAACATTCTATAGGTATAGCAGCACATTTTATACATTGTTTCATGCGAAACAATATTTTAATATAAAAGTTATTTTTGTCAAATAATACGGACGTCCGTATTATTTTGTCCTATATATCCACAGGTTTAGGGACAAATGTACAGGTTATCCACAGGTTTATGCCTAAATAACGTAATTTTATGGCCTTGGTGATAGTCTAGGTATAGGACGTAAGATAAAGGTCGGGCGATACAAGCTTAAAAGTATTACCTTATGATCTATAAATGTCCTGCCTGCGCCCATAGACAGGGTGAGTCTGGGATTTGTGAAAATTGTGGTGCAGAGGTTGAGGAGCGCTATAGCGACTCATAATTAGAGGCATTGGTCTCTCGTTAAGATTTAATCTAACAGTTAGGTTTTAGTCTTTAAGTTTTTCACGTGAAACACTGCTTTTCATTTTTTATACTTTTTGGTACCATATAGTCTGTTATAAGGCGGGTGTCGTATAGCGGCTATTATGCTAGCCTTCCAAGCTGGAGATAGGGGTTCGATTCCCCTCACCCGCTCAGTTTTTACTATAATAAGGGAATCGAAGGGTATTCCCAAAATATAAACTGCTTTATATTTTGGGAAACCCAGGTTTCGGACCCGCCTGCTGGTAGGCAGGGGAAAGATTTTGCCTGTGCCTACGGCACGCGCAAAATCTTGGGGGAGAAAATTCCCCTCACCCGCTCAGTTTATAGATGCCAGAAGCCTCCTCTACAAGAGTATTTCATTCACCAGATAGAAACCAGAAGATGGAGGAGAGCAATCTTATTGCGGATATAGCTCAAAAAGCCCTTATCGTGGATCGAGGACAGGTTTTAATCGTGAAAGACTCTGATAGGAAGTGGCAACTTCCAGGGGGTAGGCTCCATAAGGACGAAGATCCAGAAAGGGGGCTCAAAAGGGAGATCGCGGAGGAGCTAGGCGTAGATATTGAGGTGTTTGGGGTTTTTGACGTTGGGGTATTTACTACGGCCTCTTCTGGCCAAGATCATTTCTTGGTGGTGTATCTTTGCAGGTTGCTGGGAGATCAGGAGGACATTGTGCCGGATCCAAAGGAGGTCGCTGAAATGCGCTGGGTTGCAACATCCGCAGAGATTATGGATTTGCAAGAGGGGGCAATGATGTGGAAGACATATAAGGATATTTTGCGTAAATATTTTGAGGGCCAGCGCTAAGGGATAGATTTTTTGAAGATATATAGGCACAAGATGACCTATATTTTTTGTGTGGAAAAGTTTGTATGTTTGCATAGAGAGCGGTGCTACAATAAAGACATTGTTTTTATATGTATCTATGAATCCAGAGGTAGTTTCATATATTAAGGGAGAGCTCGATCGGGGAGTACTTAAAGACGCTGTGCGGGAGGCGCTTCTTCAAGCTGGGTGGGATCCGCTAACGGTTGATGGGAGTTTTGCCCATCTCGAATCTCATGCAAATATCACCGAGCGCGTTTCTAAGCTTATAAATGGAGAGAAACAGCGACCCGGATCTTTAGGTGCCGCACAGGGAGTTGTATTGCGAAGGGAGCCATCATCCCCTTTGTTCGTCACTAAAGGGCTACCGGCATCAGTAAGTCATTTTGTAGGAGGGGAGATAAATCATGAACACCAGCAAAAACTGGTCGAGGAGTCGGACAAGACATTTAGTTCGTCTCATCCCGTTTTAATGCCGTCCCAGTTGAGCGTGTCAGCCTCTAGAGAAGGAGGTAGATCGGATATTCCTACAAGTGCACTTCTCCAGAAACCAAGACGTTTCAATAGACGCATAGTAGAGGCGGTTGTAGGGGGATTTTTGGTTGCAGGGGTTGCGGCTGGGGGATACTTCGGCTGGCAGTACTACGAGGAGCAGGCGGTTCCAGGGCGCCTCCTCGCAGCCATGCCGGAAAAAATGACGAATCTCAAGAGCCTACGTTATACAGCTAAACTTCATTTTAAAACTTCTCCCGACAAAAGCACCTTGTCAGATGGGGGAGACGGCGTGCGCACCCTTCCTCTTGCGGACCTATTGCGCGGGGTGAGTGCTGCCGATGTGATACAGGTGTTTGGTTTTAAAAAACCCGTTGCTTATATGCCGGGTAGCATGGATGCTCCGAGTCTTTTACCGTATGAGCTGCAGGACGCGGATATAGAGATCCGCTCAAGCGGGATATACCAGCAGGCGGGCGATCATAGTAATTTTTCGGCAGAATTAAGTTTTAATGTCGAGCAAGGCAGGCAAAATATTGGCCTGGGAGGGGAGCTACGCTATATCGATGACATGTATTATGTGCGGCTCACCCAGCTTCCTATAGAGCTCATCTCTCCCGCGATGGCTCTGTCGCCATTTGGTGTGTTTGATGTCACGCGCATTGTACGCAATTGGTACTCACTCAAAACTGCTACGCTTGCTGAGTTTAAAATTGCTCCGCGGTCTGATGATCGCGACAAAGAGCGTGAGCAGGCTTTGGGGAATGAGCTTAAAACACTGTATGCAAAAAGCGCTCTATTTGATATTGTTTCTTCCCAAAAGGAAGGATCTGGTGATCATGCAACATATCGATATGTTCTGGAGGCAAAACCTGATCAACTGATGCAGTTTATGAAGGCAGTGACGGAGCTGGCGGAGGACAGAGGACTCACACGCGCCGAGGAGCTCGCTATGCAGAATTTTGTTGACGAGCTTGAAAAATCTACGATAGAGGCATGGATCCGAGTAGACGACGGCTATCTTGAAAAAATACTCGTTTCAGTTCCAGATTTTTCCTACGGCGCCGTGGCATTCAAGACCGATGTAACGATTGAATTCAAAGACTTTAATACCGCCGACTTACAGAAGCCGACTGCCGCTATTCCATTTGACGAGGAGCTTAAAAATATTATCGCCGGCTCTTTGGGGTCTGCTGATGTAAAATCTCGCGATGCCCGTAGAACTGCGGAGATACGGCAGATACAGCTCGCGCTCGAACTTTATTTTGACGAGCACGGATCGTACCCATCCAATCTAAAACTACTGGTGCCGAAATTTATGGATCATGTACCCACTGACGTGTCGGATGCAACGCCCTATGTCTACACGCCGCATATCGCAAACGGTATGTACACAGGGTATCATTTGGGCGCGAGCTTGGAGGACAAAAATCATACGAGCTTACAGAGTGATGCTGATTGTAATTCCAAGACCGGGGTGCATTGTGCGAGCTACAAGAATAGTTTTATCAAATCAGGATCGTTTGATGGATCGGATGTTAAAGGTTGCCGTGCGGAGGTAAATAGGTATTGCTTTGATTTGGTGCCATAAATTTTGCGCGAATACCTGCAAAGCTAAAGATAACTACAAACAAAACCACCCCAGTTTCGCGGGGTGGTTTTTGTCTTGTTTCCGGAAACAAAACGTTTACTTTACTGCGTCTTTGAGGCCCTTGCCAGCACGAAACTTCGGTACTTTTGCTGCTGGTACTTTAACCTTCTCGCCAGTGCGCGGGTTTCTAGCCTCACGTGCTGCACGGTGTTTTACAGCGAATACGCCGAATCCGGCTACACTTACCTCTTGGCCTTTGGCCATGGATGAGGTAATCGTGTCAAAAACGGTATCTACTGCATCTTCGGCCGCCTTTTTAGTGCTGCCGAGCTTGTTCATTACTGCTTCTGCAAGATCTGCTTTGTTCATAGTGATAGATTTTTAGCGGGTAATGGCTCGACCTTAATATTCTCGATTATACTAAATCCCTTATTTTTCAACAACTTTTCGCAAATGCTCAATGTGGACAGTTTTTCCGGTGTTCGGTTCGGTCTCTATAAAGACCGCGTTGATCTCAATAGGCCCCTGTTCGATGATTTTTGGCTTTATGGGCAATTGCTTAGTAAATCGCTCTATAGAGTCACTGGGGTCTACTCCAATTACCGAATTGTATGGGCCGGTCATGCCAACATCCGATATATATCCGGTACCCTGGGGGAGTATTTTGGCATCCGCGGTAGGAATATGGGTGTGTGAGCCAACGACCGCTGATACTTTGCCATCTGCGTACCAGCCCATAACGGCCTTCTCCGAGGTGGTCTCTGCATGCCAATCAATTAGAATGTGCTTAGCTTCGCCTGTAGTCTTTGCGAGTATGGTATCCAAGGCATCAAATGGAGAGTCGTAGTGGTACCTGCCTGCCTCTTGGGAGATGAGATTTATTATCAGGATTTTTTGGCCATTTTTTGCGGGTATACATATGTAGCCTCTGCCGGGGAGTTTTGATGATGTGTTTGCAGGACGGATAATTGGTACTTCTGGGTCGGCGAGTATCTCCAGGGAGCCTTGCCCCTCGAAACTGTGGTTGCCACCAGTCAAGACATCTACACCTGTAGCAAACATCTCCGCGGCCTGTGTGCGGCCAATGCCGTTGCCATGTGCCAGGTTCTCGCCATTTACAATAACGACATCGGGCTGATACGTCTCGCGCCAAAGGGGGAGCTGGCGGGTAATACCCTCGCGTCCCAATTTGCCGACCGTATCTGCAAAATAGAGGATTTTCATTGAGAGTCTATTACAAATCAACGAATCGCAATAGATTTTAATTCGTAAATTCGTTTCTTATTCGCTATTCGATGGGAAGCGTTATCTCGCGTATTCAATCACTCTAGTCTCGCGGATGACGTTTACTTTGATCTCGCCAGGGTACTTGAGCTCCGACTCGATACGATTTGCTATCTCTCGGGCGAGCTTTCTGGCTTCCAAATCAGAAATTTGTTCTGGAGATACGAAGATGCGAATCTCGCGTCCCGCCTGGATAGCGTATGATTTTTCAACACCAGAAAACGAGTTCGCGATAGTCTCAAGCTCTTCCAGGCGCTTCAGGTAGTTCTCTACCGTATCGCGGCGTGCTCCCGGACGTCCCGCGGATATGGCATCCGCTACCTGTACGATAATAGACTCCAGCGTCTCGTAGGGGTACTCCTCGTGGTGAGATTGCATGGCTTGGACGATATTGTGGTCTACTTTGAATTTTTGTAAGATTCGTCGGCCAATTTCTACGTGTGTACCCTGTACCTCGTGGTCTACGGCCTTGCCGATATCATGGAACAGCGCGCCTTTTTTGGCGACCATCACATCCGCTCCAAGCTCGGAGGCGAGCATGCCGGAGATATGCGACATTTCAACAGAGTGTTGGAGGACATTTTGGCCGTATGAGGTACGGAATTTGAGGCGTCCCAGAAGATGGACCAGGCGCGGATCAATGTCAAACACACCGACTTCATATGCGGCTGCTTCCCCCGCTTCCTTAATGATTTTATCTATTTCCTGCTTTGCTTTTTCTACCACCTCCTCGATACGGGCAGGCTGGATGCGGCCATCCGAGATGAGATTTTCAAGCGCCAGTTTGGCTACATGCCGGCGGACCGGATCGAATCCTGATATAACAATAGACCCGGGTGTGTCGTCCACAATAATCTCTACGCCAGCTGCTCGCTCGAGTGTTCGGATATTGCGGCCTTCTTTGCCAATAATCTTGCCTTTAATGTCGTCCGAGGGGATAGATACGGTGGTGGTAGTAAACTCTGATGCGGCTGACGTCCCGAGGCGGTGGACGATAGTCGCCAAGATCTCCTTGGCCTTACGGTCGAGCTTTTCATGCCCCGTCATCTCCAGTTTTTGGAGACGGGCGAGGATGTCGTTTTCATAATTTTTTTCCAGAGACGCCAGGAGCTCGTCCCGGGCTTTTTCTTTGGTAAGTCCGGCGATGTTTTCGAGTTCTTTTTGTTTGGTCTCCTCGAGAGTATCAAGTTTGGCCTTGGCTTCTTTGAGGCGTTCGGCTTGCTGTTTGAGACTTTGAGACTCCTTCTCTACCTCGGTATATTTTTTGTCTATAATCTCTTCCCGCCGTGTTACCCGCTCTTCAAGTTTTCGGATTTGCTCTTCCCGCCGTTTCTCCTCTTGCGCGGCCTCCTCAACGATTTTTACCGCCTTGTCTTTAGCGCCGAGTAGGACTTCCTTGGCTTCCGTGTTGGCATCCAGAAGCATCTGCTTTACCTTGAGTTCTGCCGAGTTCTTTTGCTGTTGCGAGAGAAGTTGTCGGATAAAGTAGCCGATACCCGCTCCTGCAGCTAGCGAAAGCAACCCGGCAAGAATTGCTGTCGTTGTTCCCATAAGATTGTAGCGTCATGCTCATTTGCGTTATCCAAACCATAGTCGTGTCCAATTTGAATCAACGAAATTTCGCTTTAGCTCGTTGTTAGCTGGATGCCGCGCTTTTTGCCGTTTTTGAACAGTGGTGTGCAAGATTTTTGGTGATTTTTCTTTGTGGCGGCAAAGCACAGGGCGTCCGCGAATTACTAAAATAATTGGTTTTATTGTACTAAAATAAGGCTATTTCGTCAATCAGGACTGTTTTTCTAGGGTTTTTTGTATGTATGCCTTGGGCACACCGATTTTGCACCAAAAACACAAATCCCGCTTAGCGCGGGATTGATTAGCCTATGAAATTTGGTGCGACCTTTTCCTATTTATACAACGAGCACTAGAGAGAAAAGTTACGAACTTGGAGGTGTTGCGGGTGAGAGCTAAGAAGTCGACTGGCTCGTACGATATCTCGTAGCATAAATCCAGCGAGCACCACAGAGCTCATAAGCATGGTTTGTACTAAGACTTCCGAGTTGATGAAAGCATTGGCAAAATAGTTGAAAATCGTGATCGGTGAGCGGCTAAAGGTGTGTAGCACTGCGTTTGCGAGGACATGATTGATGAATACGTGTGCTGCAATCTGGGTGACTGCTATATATACCACTATAGTCTCTCCCACAAGACGAGGGAGGACGCGTTTGACGAACCAGATGCCATAGACACGGCGCATAATACGCTGTTTGAGTTTTGGTGAGGTTGTTTCCATACAATATATTACGCTTGTAATTGGATAAAGTTTTTTATCAGTTTTTTAGCTCGAAATAGCCGCATTTTCAAGGTAGAAAGGGGGATGCCCTCCTCTTCTGCGATGATTTTGTAGGATTTGCCTTCCATATAATAGAGCTCAATGGCGCGGCGCAGATCCTCGGGAACGCTTGCTAGAAGCTGGTCAGCAAGTATTTTAGCCTCTGTGCGCTCCTGGAAATTTTCCTTGCCGGGGAGGTTTTCGTATATTTCCGGGTCGAGCGGCGTCTGGTGTTCGCGGATGCGCTTGACCTTGCGGTAGTGGGATATGGCGTTGTTTATGACGATGCGGTATGCCCAGCTTTTAAATGAGGCATTTTCTTGCTTTTGGAACTTACCGGCGTGGAGATATATCTTGGTGAGAGATTCTTGGACGATATCCTCGGCCTCCTCTTTTTGCCGTACGATGCCGAAAGCCGCCCGCAACAGAGGCTCCTGATAGCGGTCTACAAGCAGGGAAAACAACGCTGGATTTTTGACCGAAGCCTCGAGGATCTCCTCATCTGTTTGCGGTACTTCGGTGGTCTCAAGATAACTCATGAGCGTATTATGGCATATAAGACTTAGGATCTCGACGCCCTACATTATACACAACGGCTGGCGGTACGCAAATGTTTCCTGTAGTTGCATATTTTGGTACCGCTTTGTATAGTTTGAATAAATTTGCCCCTTGTAAAGAAAGGAGTCAGAGTGATGTCTCAACAGCAGGTGACGCAGATAGTAACATTGACCGGCATGGGTGGTGTGGGCAAAAGCACGGCTACCGATGATTTGCTTGGGTATAAGGTCTTATTCTCTCCGCTCCCCGGAGTGATGACCCGCCCCGCGCGACCTTCAGACAGATCTTGGGAAAATACGATCATCTCTCCCGACAAGTTTAAGGTACTCTCTCGTGCGGGGAGATTTGCTTGTTCTGTGGTAGTGGGGGACTATCAGTATGGCGTCCTAGGAGATGTTGTCGAAGCCGCACTTGCTGATACGGGGAAGATATATATCCGTATTCTTGCGCCAGAGTCACTGGTGCCGTTTCGCCGCTTTGTACGGGATAGGTCGCCCGGTTCGGTTACAAGTTTTTATCTGCGGGTGCAGGATCCAAATAGAACCTTATTAAAACGCATGATTGGGCGTGGGGATAGTATGGAGTCTGCAGGTCGGCGTCTGCACCTTGAGGATGGTATGGATGAGCGAATGATAGAGCTCTCCAAAAGCTATCAGGAGGTCCACAAGGAGCCGCTCTTTCACAAAATAATCTTCAATGATGGAGATACTCATCAGACGATGATGCAGGTGCTTCAGGGAATATCGCACACCGCATAAAACCGCACAAGGCGGTTTTTTTATTTTCGCGGGCGACGATCAGGTATAGGTCTATTCTCCTTCTCCCTCCAAAAACAGTTTTTTGTCAAAACCGCCTTTTTTTACAAAATCTTCTTTGCGGATGGTCTCGATTTGCTCGGGCGTGGATCCGGTAGCGCGGACAATGTAGTCGAGTATCTCGTAGATATAGGCTATTTTTGCAGGTTTGGATTCCGCGGGATCGGTGCGGAGCTCTTGGGTCTCCTCGAGTAGTTTATTTTCAAGCGCTGGCAAAAACTCCTCATCGTTTAGTATACGCGTTTTGAGGTGTTTCCCTTGAGCCTCCATGATAACAGGCATGTTGTCGCGGATGAGTTTTCTAAATATTTTCATCATATATGCGGCTCTTGTTTTTTAATGGCTCCTAAAATAAGGTTTGGGGTAAAGTCGTCGCTTAATTTTTGATATTTAGCATATGTGTAGAGCACGACACGGAATATCGAGTTGAGGGTGGCCGATACAATCGTAGTGACAACCATAAATAGAGCGAACAGTATTCCTGCGGGCACAATGATATACATATTTTCAGTGAGCAGGGTTGCCAGAAAGAGCAAAAACGCGACCAACATGAGTCCGGCAAAAAATAAGCTAGTAGAGAAATTGATAATAATAGTCTCTCCCCAGGTGTTTTTGAATGTTGCACCGGATCGCTTGATAGACTCGCTGATACTCGCATTCTCCAGTATCAGGGTCGGCACCATAAAAAATGTCACAATGCTCCAGAGCGCCCCCAAAAAATACGCCATGAGACGACCAAGGAGTTTTGATTTCTCGGCGATGTATTGCAATACCATCCCGACCGTGGCGGCTAGTAGCGCCCAGACAAATAGTTTACCCGCATGAGCCTGGGCGTTACGTAGACCATCTTTAAAACTTAAATCTTGGCCGTTGATGCGTGCATATACGATAGTCACCACGCCCGCTTCAAAGAAGACCGTCACGAAGTAGATGCAGATGTAGAGGAGGAAAAATATGCCAAATCCGATGCCGCTCGCTAGACGTTCATTGTTTTCCAGATCTTGTATCCAAGCCGCGTCTTTGGCGAAAAATAATACTGCGAGGGCGAGGCCTACAAAGATTGCGCAGACGATTATGTTGGCGACCACGCTAAGGATAGTAAACAACATCACCTCCTTATCTTTCTTGAGAAGCTCGAAAGATTCTATGGTGAGTAGGTAACTTGCCCGGATCTTGCCGATTTTTTTGCCGGTCGGCGGGGGTAACTGATCTTGGTCTAATGTAGGAGCTCCAGGGCTTCGAGTAGATTCCATGCGATATACAATACAATATTTACGTCTTTTTGGGAAGCCTGAATAATAAAAATACCTCCCCTGCGGGAGATGTTTGTATTTGGTGGTGTTTGTTTGAAAAAGTCAGAACCGCGTGTCTAATGTCGGGTTTTTATTTTCACCAGATTCCATTTTAATAAGCGTGTTGTTGGCGATATCGGCCAATCTTGCCAGTTTCTCTTGCAAAAGCCCTTTGGCTTCTCGTAACTTCTTCGGCAAATCCGAAATGGTGGTGTCATTATATCATTTGCTCGAACTTTTTTTGAGCGAGAATGAATCGTTCCGCCACTGCCTCGCTTCTCTCGGCAACACCAAAGAAAAATGTCTCTTGCTTTCTTGATTTGGCGGGGGTGAAATTTTTCTTGAAAGCGGAAAGGACATTTTTCTTTGGTGTTCTGCCCTCCAAGTATTCGGGCAGGTGGCGGAACAATGCGGACGAAGTTTTGGCAAAACTATTTTTTGGGGAAAGGATTTGCCAAAACTTCGACTCATTTGTTTTTGAATTTGGATGTCGCAAATGGAAAAGGAGGGGTTTGGGGAGGAATTTTCCATTTGCTCCGCTGATTTCTTTTGGCGCGATTTTGGCAGGGGCTATTTCTGATTCAGTTTTCCTAATTCACCTATGATGTAGTCTACCCAATTTTCATACCAATACCAAGTCTTGACCACCATCGCACCAAAACCTTTGTTTGGATTTTTCCCATCACGCTTTTGCCAAAAAAGAGTATGCTGATGCATTGTGAAATTTTTAAATCCCGCGGCTTTAACTTTTTGAATTACTAATGTGGCAGTAAACTTTTGTTTTTCGGTTTCTTCCTTTATCCAGTACTCTTTTGAGATATTTTTTGCCAGCTTAGACTTTGGATCAATAAACTCAATCACGCGATCAGCTTGACCTTTGCGTTTTGCTAAAACTTTGGCAAACAAAAGACGATAGGCAAATCTATCGCTTTTAATTTCTGATTCGGATAATTTATTATCAAAATCTGCGACATATGAAATTACATTTTGAGGAATAAATCCTTCCTTGTCTTTAATGGTTTTTGATTGTGAATAATCAAGCTCCGCAAATTGCAAACTTAGAGCAAGATTCTTATCTAAGCCGTATTTTTCACCATGAAGTTTTTTAAGATAGAAATTGAAGTTCAATGCACATGCTTGATATCGAGCAGATAGATAAGAATCAAGGCCATTTGCTTTGCGATGTTCAATTTGATTTCGTAGACCTATTAGAAAGACGAGGTTGTTGCATGTATCTTTATCAAGAGGAGAATCATTTTTTGATATACATTCTTTTAGGTCCCAATATTTAATACTGCCATCTGGTTTTTTATCGTATTTCTTACGCTTTCCGATTTTTGTATAATACCGGTAGTCCACACCTTTCGTCCGATAGTGAGCATGCAGAAGATATGTCCACGCAATTAGCGAAAGCACAATAAAGCTCTCTGTTTTGAACGAAATAAGTGGGTTATTATAAATTTGGACAGCAGAAAGCAACGCTTCGCGTGCTTTCATTATCAAATCCACTTTTTCGGAAAAAATTACCCTTTTCATACTTGCTCCACCATTCTACATCATGTATACTATAGTTATCAAGATATGAAGACCTACGCACCACAAACAAGAATTAGTTTATTCTCCGCCGATCAGGTTGATAATTTAGATTTGAAAAATCCTTTTTTCAGTTCTCATCTCATAACCTACATCGGAAATAAACGCCGCCTTCTTCCCTTTTTGTATAAAGGTTTTTCAAAAATCCGCGATAAAATAGGAAAAAAGAAATTGGTTGTATTTGATGGATTTGTTGGAAGTGGTGCATCGGCTCGCTTGTTGAAAGCATTTGCGAGCGAAATCCATGTGAATGACCTTGAGGATTATTCCGAAACAGTCAATCGTGCTTATCTCGCCAACAGATCAGAAATAAACATTGAGGAATTGGAAAAACATATTGATTGGCTCAATAAGAATAAACTAAAGATAAAATCAAAAAAACCCGGGTTCATAGAAAAAAACTACGCGCCCCAAAATGATAAAGAGGTAAAAGATGGCGAAAGAGTTTTCTACACAAACACTAACGCGAGAATTATTGATAATGTTCGTAAGTTGATTGATGAGATACCAGAACCGTATAGACATTTTTGTCTTGCCACGCTACTTGTAAAGGCTTCAGTCCACAACAACACATCCGGAGTATTTAAGGGTTTTCATAAACGAAATGGCATTGGTCACTTTGGTGGGCAAGGCGAAAATGCACTTACTCGCATTATGCAGGAAATATCTCTTGATACTCCGATTTTTTCAGATTTTGAATGCCCTGTTTTCGTTCACAAGCAAGACATTAACGAATTAGTAAAAGACAACAATTTGCCAGTTTTTGACTTAGTTTACTATGATCCGCCTTACAATCAACATCCATATGGCTCAAATTATTTTATGCTTAATATTATCAATGAGGGTAGGGAGCGTGAAATACAGGACGGTGTAAGTGGTATCGCAAAAAAATGGAATAAATCTGCTTACAATAAAAAAAGTCTTGCAGAAGAAGCGATGGATAAATTGTTAGCAAATACGCGAGCAAAATTTATTGCAATTTCCTACAATAACGAAGGAATAATTCCAATTGAGAAATTCAAAAGTATTCTTTCACGCTACGGAAAATGGGAATTGATGGAGCAAGACTACAATACCTATCGTGGCTCAAGAAATCTCCGCGATAGAGATATAAAAGTAAAAGAAATGCTTTGGATTCTTGAAAAAGAGAATGCTTAGCTAAAATGATACGCAATCGCTTCTTCTGCGACATCTGTTAGTATCTTCATCATTTCCTTAGTACTCCAATCTTTGTAGCGAAAGAATAGCGATACTGGTTCAAATGGCAGGTGTTCTTTTTCGATGAAAACCTTATTCAAAGGGAAGAAATCGTTCATTGTCACTACACGATCAAGAATTGTAGATTCATTTTGAAAATCGTGTCCGCTTCCAAAACAGACGAAAGGAATCATACTTTCTTTCTTAAAAATTGCCCTTACGCCCGTTAAGTTTTTCCCTAACCTTTCAATAGCATTTCCTTTCGCCTGTTTTGCCAATCCTTCCGTTGCTCGCTTATCGTTCGTTCCCTGTCTCTTTACTTCGGCAACCAGAATAAGTTTCTTATTTCCTTTCTTGTCTGTTGCATAGAGAAAACCACCGTCCGGCTTCATAAAACTTTTACTCATAACGGTAGAAAAATCTTTTGCGTATTGAGGATATTGCTTAGCTAGATCGGAAATGATCACCGTAAGAGAAAGTTTCTTTTTATGTTCGAAAGTGAGAGCGGGATATTTTTTTCGTAAATACGCAAGAAGTTTTTGCACAGCAACATCAATATCACCATCCATCTTTTTTGAAATGGAATTTTTGATACTATGTTGGTTTTTATTTTTTCGCAAAAAATCAGAGTTTGCCATATTTAAAGTTTGGTTATTTCATTCAACGATAGACCGAGGGCTTTCGCAAATTTCTCTATATTGATGAGGGTTATATTCTTTTCCGCTCGTTCAATCATTCCAACATAAGTTCGATGTACGCCTGCACGACCGGCTAGTTCTTCTTGGGATAAACCTAACCTATCCCGCTCCTCACGGACTTTTTGACCAAATTTGATTAAAACTTCCCTCTTCATATTGATAACTCTAGTATACGCACTTGCTAACTTTGGTGCTACATACTATAGTTAGCATATGGATTTAATGCTTTCAGAAATAGCCCCTGCCAAAATCGCTCCTTATTCTTAATTCCGACAATGTTTCGTTTGGTGGACCGTAGGAGACTCGAACTCCTGACCCCTTCCATGCCATGGAAGTGCTCTACCAACTGAGCTAACGGCCCGTATTTCCTGTCTGGTGCCCAAAGGGGAATTGAATTGGAACGGAATACTCCGAAATATCCGAGAGATTAAAGACCTTTTGGAGCTCGTCCTGCCGGAGGCAGGCATCATTCCGGACTTTTCAACCGTTTATGCCTAAACACATGGAACCTGCCTTTTACAACCATAATTTTATCAGAAAAATCCGGATCATTCCAGACCGCATCGGCTCCCAAGTAAACGCCCCGATTGTTGCCACGTGTGTGCCCTTGTGGCGAGCTTTGTGCCAAGAGTAAGAGCTTTGCACCAATTGCGATACTGACGAGCCGTAAAACCAAATTTGAGAGCTTGGGACGATTTGCTTAACTTAAACAATATTAAGCAAATCACACCGAGTCATATTTGCTTAACAAAACTTCTTATCCAAACACGAGCACCTTATCACTCTCCTCAACCATTTTGAGTAAATCCGTCATGGTAGAGACCGGGCAGACTCCAGCCTCCTTTTTACCGCGAATTTCCAAACACGTACCGCATGCATACAGGTCTCCTTTCAATTCCTTGTATTCGGCAACCTTCTTGGAGATATCGAAGTGTTCTGTGTTGGCAATGGTATCAAGTTCGGCTCCCTCGCTCATCAAAAATATAGTCACATCATGACTAGCTTTAAGCGAAGTGATGCCGAAACGAAACGTGTTCCAAATATGTTCCGGATTGTTGGATTGTAAAATAATGCCGATTTTCATAACAGTCTAACTTAAATCTTTTTTCTTTTCCTCAAATTCCTGCTTGTTAATTTCACCCTTGACGTAACGTTCCTGCAAAATTTCAAGCGCGGATTTCTCATTACGGTGAGTACCGCGCGACTGGCTCGTGAGCCACCTGATAAGCGCGACAATGCCAGCGATTATTAAGACCCACCAGAGAATCATAAAAATCCAGCCGAAACCGCCAAAAGGCCCGAATCCAAAATTCATCATATTATTTGTTGAATTATTACTGCCAAAGGGAGACGACCACCCTCCCCACATCATATTCATCATAGGCATCCAGCCACCACTTATAGCTGGAAATGCCGCCGAGGTATCGCACCCTGAGAGCCGTTTACCCATGACAATGTGAATCTGCTCTTCGCCATCCTCGCCGTGCGCCTGAATCATCATGGCGTTCATAGCGGTATGCGAATCTCCGGCCATCTGTCCCATAAAGTATTCACCGAGCACTCCGTATTGCTCATCATTTAGATTTTCACAAGTGACATCTTTGGCTTGCAGTTTATTCCAAAGCTCCTTACCTTCTTGTTCTTCGCGGGCAGTGTGCTCAACGACTTCGTTCCAATCAACTTGAGTATTGGAAAAATTACCCATCATTTGGGCATTTACCGAGCCGGCGACGAGTATTGATCCAAAAATGAAAGTTGTGATCAGGAGTCTTTTCATATAGTTGTATTTTAGCGCATTTTTATAGATTTAAAAAGATGAAATTTGAGTAAGTAAATTATGCCGTGTCATAATCGCTTAACAAATTCTAGTCCTTCGACTTTTTGGACTTAGAGTTTCTATCCGCCTGAATCTTTTTAACGATCTCCGCTTGCTCTGCTAGCCATTTATCATAGTCCGGTCCTGCAAAACTCGGCTCGCCGGTGTCGATATACTTCTGAATATCCTCCCCAGCGAATCTCATCAGGGCATCGTAATAATTAACAAGATTAAAGGCGGCGTCCGAAGCATCACGATCAGTCCACTCAACACCGAAATCTCTCTTGACCAATTCCTTTAACTCGTCAATTTTCTTTTTTGATGGAATCACGGCTTTTATTATTTGCTTTCTCCGGATCGGGTAAGGCAACCAGCAAATCCCAGAGCTGACGTACCCGGTCTTTCTTGTCCGGGACGTCTTTATAAATCACTTCTACTTTAAATTTTGGGTTCCTCTTTTTTCTCATTGTTTTTAGCTTTGAGCTTTTGCTCATATTGGTAATCTAAATCCATGACGATGAGATTGGCTAAACGATCAAGGAATATTTCCTCCATCTGTGCCAAGGTCATGCCCTCTGGTAATTTGCGTGGTTCCCAATTCTTTTTAGTTGTTTTTGCCATGTTTATTTTTCAGCGTGGGCGGTTATTTCCAAATTACAGCTCTTGTGCTCACGGCACCACGCCTCACATGCTTTTGCCCACTTCTTTTCTTGATACTTCAGTTTGCATTCCGGACATTCATACAAAGGCGATTGAGATTGATGCTCCAGCAACTTCTCGGCCGGGGAGATACCGCCGAGAACCTTGTGCGGAAAGTAATTCCAGGCGTCAGTCACCAGCTCGAGCACATTGCTCAATTCTGAAGCGTCTCCGCCGCGATCAAACATAGCCACGACCTTCATCATGTCGTCGTTATCCTCCTCGTGGAAAATAGCCTCCCGAACATGATCCAAAGTAAAATCGCTCTTCGTTTCTTTGAGCATGTCCATGAGCTCCTGCTCAATCTCTTTCCGTCGTTCAAGAATTTGTTGTTTTGATTCAATTTCCATACAAATTAAAATGGAATGTCTTCTGGATCAATAGATTCTTTCACTGTTTGTTTTTTACCTCTGGTTTATCATCTTCTTCGTTCTCCTCC
>MHNR01000023.1:0-41225 GCA_001819875.1 Candidatus Ryanbacteria bacterium RIFCSPHIGHO2_02_FULL_48_12
AATCCGCTTCGAGGAGTTTTGGCAAGCATCCCCATTTCGAATAAAAAGTCGGCGCTTGCGTTAAGTTCCTGCTCATTCATATGTCTGTATTATAGGCAGATCTTCATCCCCTCACAAGCTCGCGTCGGCTGCTTCGGCGTTGTGCGTGAGCTTGGTGGCTTCGATGGAGCTTAGAGGTTTGAAGAGAAAAACATACAGAGACACCCTCCTAAATAAGGATGAAGAAAGGGGCCTATCGCAAGAATTTGAAATAAATATGCCCCACGATGATTGAACATCGTGGGGACTTTGGTTGGGTAATCTGTATGCTGGACTCACTGGTTCAAAGCGATTTTCAGAGACTCCAGTGCGAATTTGGAATCCACCTCACTATTCTTTTTCAAGCATCCTAGGAAATAAAGCAACTCCTCCTTGAGTGGCTCTTTTCTCTCGGGGACAATCCTTGTCACTTGTGTTTCTGCAGCCTCACATCCCTGGTATATCTCAATCTCTTGGCTTATATAATCACCCTCAAGATATGCCTTGTCTCCAGTAACGGTGAGTTTTCGGATCTTTACGGTCGTAGTCCAGTTTGCCTGGATGTACGAGGATACTCCGCTTGGGTATCGCATGAAAAACTCCACCGAATCATCGCCTCGCTTGGACAGAGGGGATCTCGGAATAGACCCGCAGATGATTTCTGCCCATATTTCCCACTCCAATAACCCCTACACGAAGATTGCTCTCTGGCAACATTGGTGGCCCTCCCTACGCTGTCGCCTACGAGTAAATTCTATGATAACCGAACCTCTTGGGCGATGTCTCCGCAAATGTTTTCTACGACGCTGAAATCTGCTTCAGCAGATGCCATAGGGATTCCCTTCCTGGCAAGATAACTTACCAGGTCAAACCCGCTGACGGCTGGAAGGTGCTCTTTGAGGGTAGATTTCACTCCAACATGTTCCGCAATCCTGAAAATGACGGTGTGCGGATTTTCAGTCAGATCTTCGTAGCACACGACCAGAACGCCGAGACTCTGGGAAGATACGATTGCGCTTGTAATCGTATTCCAAGCGATGCATTGGTTCTCGGTGCTTTCCTTCAATGCATCGAATGTGGTCTTCCAAGAAAGCATAGTGAGCCTCGGATCCCTGACAATTACAAGCACGCTACCGCCCATGGTTTCACGCATCCATCTTACGAAGGATGGCCATTCTGCGATAAATGTCCTGAAATAGTCCTTGTTGGAGAATGTCGGAAAGGACTTCTTGATGCCGATTGCCTCCATGCCCTCAAACGAACGACTAACCTTGCCCCACTTGATGCTTGATGGTGGGTGTGGGAGGACTCGAACCTCCGACCTCTTCATTATCAGTGAAGTGCTCTAACCAGCTGAGCTACACACCCATAGTGAACATTGAAGCAAAAAAACACAGGCTTGTAAATCATGTGGTTGCTCCTAGAACCATAGGGGGTATATTTAAACTAGCATATAAAGGAGGATGTATGGGCATGTACAACACAAGCGATATGGGCCCCAAAGATCCAAACCTAAAAAGTTTTTTGTTCTTTATCTTGCGATGGCCCATAGGAGGAGCCGCTCTAGCTCTCTTACTATTATATTTATTTGGTTAAAATCCCCTGTAGGCAAGCACTCTAAAATAAAACCCGCCCTCAATGCTGAAGGCGGGTTTTTATCGCAAGTTAAGAAATTCTTTCTATTGTCCCGGATCGACAGGAAAGTCTATCGATCAACCACTATTCTCCCGCTTGAGGCGGGAGACCGACCTACATGTCTTACCGTTCATCAATGCCGAAGCATTTATAAACAGTGAGATAGTAGACTCCTTAAAAGGAGAAATTCCACGAGCAGCTTCCGCTACCCGTGCCTTGTTACGACTTACTCCTTGTCACCAGGCTTAGCTTAGGCCCGCATACGCGGGATTTCAGCTACTCCCAGCTTCCCTGAGTTGACGGGCGGTGAGTACAAGACTTGAGAACGTATTCACCGCAGTATAGCTGACCTGCGATTACTAGCGATTCCAGCTTCATGAGGGCGAGTTGCAGCCCTCAATCCGAACTTGGGAGTGCTTTTAGGGATTAGCTCCACCTTACGGTATTGCGGCCCGTTGTACGCTCCATTGTAGCATGTGTGTGGCCCAGGGCATCAGAGGGCCATGCTGATTTGGCGTCATCCTCGCCTTCCTTCCCATAAATGGGACCGTCTCGCCTGACACGTATAACAGGCGACGAGGGTTGCGTCCGTTGCCCCACTGAAGGGAACGACTCACGCCACGAACTGACGACAACCATGCAGCACCTGTCTCGCCGTCCTTGTGAGAAAATCCAACTTTCATCGGATCGTCGTCGAGATTTCAAGCCCTGGTAAGGTTTTTCGTTTACCGTCGAATTGAACCACATGCTCCACCGCTTGTGCAAGTCCCCGTCTATTCCTTTGAGTTTTAATCTTGCGATCGTACTTCCCAGGCGGATGACTTAACGCGTTAGCTTCGCCACTGGAAGGGTCGATACTTCCAATAGCCAGTCATCATCGTTTAGGGCGTGGACTACAAGGGTATCTAATCCTTTTTGATCCCCACGCTTTCGTGTTTCAGCGTCAGATATGCGCCAGTGAGCTGCCTTCGCCTTTGGTGTTCCCCACGATATCAACGGATTTCACCCCTACACCGTGAGTTCCGCTCACCTCTCGCATCCTCTAGCTGTGCCGTTTCCTACCCAGCCTCCGGGTTGGGCCCGAAGATTTAAAGCAGGACTAACACAACCGCCTACACACCCTTTACGCCCAATAAATCCGGACAACGCTCGGGCCTCTCGTATTACCGCGGCTGCTGGCACGAGATTAGCAGGCCCTTATTCATAGAGTACTATCAATCCGGTATAACCCGGCTTTCTCCCCTATAAAAGCAGTTTACGCCCCGAAGAGCTTCTTCCTGCACGCGGCGTCGCTCCATCAGACTTTCGTCCATTGTGGAAGATTCTCGACTGCAGCCACCCGTAGGTGTATGGTCCGTGTCGCAGTACCATTGGTGGGGATCACGCTCTCACGCCCCCTAGCCGTCATAGCCTTGGTAGGCTTTTACCCTACCAACTAGCTGATAGCCCGCAGGCCTTTCCTGAAGCGGATTACTCCGTTTACCCTTTCGGGACCATCGGGTATTAGTCCACCTTTCGATGAATTATTCCCGTCTTCAGGGGAAGTACCCACGTGTTACTACCCCGTTCGCCACTATCCCGCAACCATATATTGCTATATGAAAGCGGGACCGTTCGACTTGCATGCCTTATCCACGCCGCCAGCGTTCGTCCTGAGCCAGGATCAAACTCTTATAAAAGACAACAACCCGAAGGTCATCGTCTATAATAGTTCGGGACAATAGAAAAAATTCCCGTTTCTAGCTCTTAACAACTTGCATAGTGTGCTTATTTTTCAACGTCCTATCCAAAGCTACAAACTCTATTCTACGCGCCCGTACCTCGCATGTCAACACCTCCCGCCCACGACTTCCACCAAACAAAAAATAGGCTCCAAATGCCTATTTTACAACGACTTTTAAGGCATACGGTGCTACTTCTCTTCAGCCAGTATTTCCCTTGCCCGTTCCACTATCTCATCCGGCGTGTGCTGGGCCTTTATCATGTACTCTGCGGCCCCCAAATGCATGCAATTTTGCTTCTCTTCGGCACTATCAAGGTTGGAGGCGATAATGACCGGAATTCCCTGCCAGCGGGAATTCGCTTTGATTTTTTTGAGTATCTCCTGTCCGCTCATGCCGGGTAAAAGAAGGTCTAAGATAATGAGATCGATTTTTTTGTCCTCAAGGATTTTAAACGCCGCCTCCGAGTCGATAGCACCCTCCACCGCATATCCACTCTTGAGGAGTTTTTGGCACAGGATGTCACGCAAAAACAAATCATCCTCCACTACGAGCACCGTCTTGCCATTTGTCTCCATATAAGGATAATACTACGTCTTTTTATCCGCTACAAGAAATGGCAACACCACCGTAAACACGCTCCCTTTCTTTTCTTCTGACTCTACCCGTATCGTACCGTGATGCGCCTCTGCAATATGCATGGCAATGTAGAGCCCGAGACCCGTCCCCTCCTGGGCCTGGGTATGCGCATTGTTGGCACGGAAAAACTTCTGGAATAAAAGTGCCTGCTGATGCTCGGGAATACCGATGCCATTATCCGCAACTACAATCTCACATTCTGTCTCCCCACGCGGCACTACCTTGAGGCGGATCTTGCCTCCCGAGGGTGTATAGCGCACTGCATTTTCAGCAATACTTTGAATGGCAAGAGCGATTTTTTCCCGATCGGCACGCACCAATGGCAATTTTTTACGGGTTCGCACAAACGCAATATCAAGATTCTTTTCTCTTCCTTTGGCGGCAATCTCCTCGGTAATACGCTCTACCACGTCTTCGATTTGCACCGGCTCAAACTTGTAAAACAGCTGTCCCGCCTCGATGCGCGCCACGTTCAAAAGATCTCCCACAAGCACTACCATGCGATCCACCGACTCAAGTGCTCGATCAGACGCCATGCGCTGGTCCGCATTGAGATCACCAAAATCATTATTGGAAAGCATACTTAATGTCCACTTGATAGCCGAGAGTGGCGTGCGTAGCTGGTGAGCGGCGATTGAGACAAATTGGCTTTTGGCCTCATCCATCTCCCGCAGTTTTTCGTTAGCTTTTTGCAATTCAAAGTCCCGCCGCACCAGACGTTTTGACGCTTCATCCAGCTCGAGGATTTGTCCCTCCTGCTCCTTGTTTATCTTTACAATTTCTTGAGTACGCAGTGCGACCTCCTCCTCCAGACGCTCATACGAATGCTTAAGCTGACGGCTCGCTTCATTGAGCGTATTACTTAAATCCTCTAACTCGTCGTTGGTATACACCGCCATAGGCGTAGAAAAATCCCCCGTACCCATACGCACCGAGCCTTCTTGAATCCGGCGGATTGGCTCGGTAACCGAACGCGCAAATAACGTCCCGATAATAGCAACTACCGCAACGAGCATCACAAAAACCCAGATACAATAAAATACAAGACGGGTAAGCTCGGTGTCATAATCCCCCACAAACATTACCGCCACCAAGGCGTGTAGGTCGTCAACGGGTAAGACGCCAATTACTTTGGTCACATCTCTGCGATCCACTGTAATGCGCTCCGCAATACCTATATCAAACGCGCCGGAGCCGACCAAACGGCTTAGCGTATCGGGTACATGAAAAGCGTCGACTAACGATGGACGCGTCAACAAAAATACTCCTCCGGAACCACCGAATAATGATTTCTCAAACTCCCGATCACCCAAGTCGCCCATCTGGAGAAGATTTGCCTTGGAAATAATCAGGCTTTGCCAAATCTGGCGCTTGAGCGCCTCCTCCAGGACTACTTGACTGCGTCCATAGGCGGTAGTACCAAAAAATCCTACACCCACAAGCGCAAGCACCCCCGATATCGCATATATTTTTTTAAATAAAGAAATCCGCCGATGCCGCACCAACGATTCAGCCTCGAGCAGTGCGCCGCTTTGCTTGAGCGCCGGTGAGACAATGCGCTCCAAAAAGAAAAATACCACGAACGACGAGAGTATGGCCGCCAATGTGCCATTCAAGACATTTTTGACTATCTCTGTCATCGGAAACTGGGCAAAATATAAAAGTTGGAGCGACCCAATCGCGTAGCCAAACACAACTACCAGCACATAAACGATACTGGCGCGTAATGGCGCAGAAGCAATCCGCGCATGCAAAAGCGCCGGATCACGCACTGCAGATTTATCAGCTGTGAATCTATCAATAAACCGCAGGGTGCACACCACGAGATAGGCGACCAGAGCCCCCACCAACACCACCTCCCAAATGTAGGCAAACTCCAGCCACCGAAGCTGGAGCGTATTGGTATGCAAAGACAAAAACGAATGGATTGTGGCAAACCCCCAGTAAAAAACAAACACCACTGCCATTACCAGCACCGCTGTCTGATGCCGTACGGTCTTCTCTCCATGGCGATACCAAAGCACTAAAAGTGGTAGCACAAGTATGTCGAGCACAATCAAAAATCCCCAAAAGAGGGGCTGTTCATAGGCGTAGAGCGTTTGGCGTATGATTGCCAAGAGCGTATAGGCGGTAATCCCCAGCCAAACCAAAAGAAAGACTCCCAGATTGATGCGAAAAAGATTTTTTTGCGTTAAAAGTTTCATTCCTTAATCCCCAATTACCAGCAAAGTCATCGTCTCATTATGAAAATACGCCGGCGTATTTTTTTTGCCCAAGAGCGGCCCTTGCTCACCGTAAGTATAAAACCCGAACATTGGCACATCCCGCCCAATAACATTTTGTACAATTTGATTTTCTTCGTTGCAACGGATGCCCAAAAGTTTGTTGCGCGCCATGCAGTTAAATACAAATATGAGCCGGGGCGTGGCGCCTTCCAGCGCTTCGAGCGCCGTATGAGCAGCTATCTTGGTAGCCTCCAAAGCCCGCTCACGATCCCCAACCATGAGACGAATCGTAGCACCCTCGGGTATAGTAGCCGCCATAATGATCTCCCCTTTTTGATTGGCGAATAATGGATCCCGAATCAAAAGCTCATCTGACCCTTCTACCGCAAGCCCCAAGGGATAGGTATAGGTCATACGTGCCAGCGGCTCACGTATCAACTCCATCGCCTCCCGTCCAAAATATTTTTGGTAGATCTCAAGTGCCGGGCGGTGATCCACCTCCTGGAGCAAGGTGCCTGCGGCGCGGGTAACCCGCATAGGAAGCCCTACCGGCTCCCAACCATGACGGATACCGAACCCATAGGAAAATTTGCCCGAGATGCCAACTCCCACAATAGAATCTGTGAGCACTTTGCCATTGAAATATTCAAATGTTTTTTTAAACTGGTAGTCGTCCCCTGAAGATCCGCCGATAATCGGGAAATTTGCACCGAGCACCGATTGAAATCCAGCTATAATCGCCGACCCATCCCCCGTGATGCCATCCGGTATAGAGATGAGGAGCTTGGGGTCAGATGCGCTCTTTTTTTTGATAGATTCTGCGAGTGCGGCACCTGCGCCAAAACTGTCTTTAGCAACTCCCTTACTGCACGCGAGGGTAAACTGCACGCTATCCGAAGTAATGACAAGCACTACTACTGCATCAAACACCGTGGCCAGAGAGGTAATCTCCCCTGCCGAAGATCCACCAATTACCAGGGTACCTACTGGGAGCATATTGGCGACTCCCGCGAGCACATCTTGCTGATTGTAAACGATAGAGGAACATACAAATGCGATATTGGGTTTTACTGCGGGAATACTCTCGAGTGCTTCACGCACCGCATCTTCTGCGGCAAGCCTATGGTTGGTCAAATTTTTCCCCAATCCAACTCCTGCGTGAATCATGTGTCCAGTATACCGTGAGTAGTAGGAAGCGGTAAATGGGAAAATATATATACCAAAAGTATATGTTGAAAAAAAAATCAAGATGTAAAAACTATCATATGAAAAATTTGCAAAAAAAAGACCACCCTATTGAGTAGCCAGCAAACAGAAGAGCCTATTATTCAGTGACCGTACCAAGAAATCCAATCAGCTGATTATTTATGTCCCAAGGTTTCCCTGAGTGCATAAAAATACTTACCGAAGGTCGTGGCGTGCCCGATGGCGTACCACTTACGTCTCCATCGATTGGTATACCTACGAATCTTGTTAGTATCTTCACTCCATCTTTATAATATACAAAGATGCCAGTGAGAGGATTGTAGGTTATTCGCTCGTGTATCCATACATTATCAGGAAATGATATAGAGGCACTGTCGCAGGGATTGCCATGCGGTATAGTATCGATGAATGAAGTTGCGCATCCGCTTCCATAGATCATGCCGAACGGAGGAACACCTGTGTAGGTAATTGACCATTTTACGTGGTCTATTGTAGCTTCAACTGAAGCATCACGCTCTATTTCCACCAGAGCACCCTCGGGAACACGCATCCATTGGGATACGGCAAATGCGCCCTTATACATTACGAGAGCACCATCAGAAAGATATGGTCCGCCTTTTAACCGCTCCCAATTATTGGGATTAAAACTGCCATCAAATTCTTCTGAAAATGGCTCTATCGCCGTGGAGGGAACTTCCCTATCAATCGGGATGTCCTGCGGGAACCCATCATCTGATTCTACGAGTTCTATACTCATGCCAAACGCTACATAAGAGGCATTTTTGTGATTCAGCCCAGCAATTGATACCGATATGTAACTCAAATCCCTATCCAATACAAATCGAAACAATTGAGATCTCCATACCGTATTTCCTGCCCAGCTTGTGAAAATATCTCTCGATACTACACTTGGGTTACGACTCCAATCATCAGTACCCGGATTTATGACCGGTAAAGTTCCTATAGACCACCCCAAAAATGCAACTTGTATTTCTGATGGAGCAGAGTCGAACATATCTAATTTTGCACCCGCAAGGCGCCCACGATTGGCAACTATGCTCAGTTTAAGCACCATGCTTTTTTTAAACGATCCCGCAACGATACTATGTACCAACTTCCCATTTGTGTCCTGATCCCTGGAATTTAAGACGCCGAAGAAATTTGCTCCTCCAGGCATTTCCAATTTGTCCACCTTACCTTTTGGTACAATGGTAGGATTAAAAACGGGCAAACCTTTTTTATAGTTTTTGTTTGGTCTCGTCGCCATCCACTCGTCATTCCATTGCTGCTGTGCCAAAGTATCTGACACTGTATTGCAAAAGAGCAAGAGTACAGCCCCTATCAACAATAAATTTCTTCGCATCTTTACTCCTTTCGGCTTGGGGGTTATTTCAAAAAACTCTTCTATCTCCGGTACATTTCTACCACATCCGCGCCGAAAAGTAAAGACATGTCATTGCAAACACTCACAGTAATGTAAGCGAGAAATTTGGATTTGAGATTTAAAAAAACTCTACAAAAAATATATTTGTCAATGGCAAATTCTTTATTCCTAAATGATTTTTAAACTTACTCCTTATACCTTAAAACTTATTCCAGAATTTACCGTTGCTTATTCCTCCAATCCACAATCTCTTTGTGGTTTCCGGAGAGAAGCACTTTGGGAACTTTATATTTTTTGCCTTTGTACTCGAGTATCTCCGGTCGCGTATAATGCGGATACTCAAGACCCGACTCCTCAGGAGCGATTTTTTCTTTTTTGAGCAAGAGATTCCAGTGCGACTCTTCCTGCAGTGATTCGAGCTTAATCACGCCCGGTACGAGCCGTGCTACCGCAGAGACTACAGTCATCGCCGCCACATCGCCATCAGTGAGCACATAGGGCCCGATGGAAATTTCTTCTGCTTTTAGAATTTTTTTGACGCGTTCGTCTATGCCCTCGTATCTGCCACTTATCATCACTATACGGTCATACTTCTTTGCCCAGCCATACGCCATTTTTTGGGTAAACTGCTTACCCTTAGCAGAAAGAATAATTATATGGACATCAGATGTCCGTAGATACTTCCTCTTATTCTTAAGCAGTGTATCTACTGCTTTTAATATTGGTTCTGCTTTTAGGACCATCCCCGCTCCCCCACCGTAGGGTTTGGCATCTACGGTCTTGTGCTTGTCATGCACGAAATCGCGCAGGTTGTGCGCCCGCACGATAATCTTTTTGTCTGCAATCGCGCGCTTCAAAATTGACTCCCCAAAGTAGGAATCAAATATCTGCGGGAATACGGTGATGATGTCGAAATGCATCATTGACACCAACTATATAATACGTGTATAATTTGGCAAATTCTTTGAAAGGAGTATCTTATGATTCGTCATACAAGAATACGTGACCTTGTCCATGGAACCGTGTATCTTACTGAACTCGAAACAAAAATCGTGGATCACCCATTGTTTCAACGCTTAAAACATATACGACAAAACGACATAGCTTACGCCGTATATCCGTCCATAAACACATCCCGCTTTGAGCATGTGCTCGGCGCATGCCATGTGGCAGGAATGATGGCAGAAAACATGAAAGAAAGCCCAAAGTGGCAAAAGTACGCACGAGAGCTAAAAAAGCTTACAGGTGTCAGTAAAGAAGAGTTTGTAGAGCTTGTGCGACTCTACGCACTCACCCATGATATAGGACATTTTCCGTTTAGCCACCTATTTGAAGAAGCTGTAAGAAATCTCGACGTGTATGCGCGTGCCGATAGTAACCAAATTGTGACCGCGTGGTTTGGTCCCTCAAGGTTTACAAAACTGCATGAAGCGTTCAGTGCACTCATGATCCAACGCATTGCACAAGACGTGGCTATGCCGGAACACATCCATAAAGCGCTTCTGCGAATTATGACCACAAAAGTTTTGGAAGAAAGCGACATCCTGTATGTGGTAAAGTCTATTGTTGATTCACAGATTGATGCTGATCGCATAGACTTTGTTGCGCGAGACGCAAAACTAACTGGCGGAGAATACGGCAACCATGACATAAACCGCTTATGCACTTCTGTCTTCATAGACAAAGACCACCGTGGATGGCATGTTGCCTATTCAGAAAAAGCAATACCTTCCATGGAAGCATTGCTTCTGGACAGATATCGGGCATACGCATGGATATTCTTCCACCAAAAAGTCGCTACAATGAAGATGTTTATGCAATTTCTCATCGGGGTTCTCTTTGAGCGCGGCATAATCACACCTTCCACATTTACCAACGTAACCACAGATAATCTTTTACTCTTGGATGATATATGGCTGTGGGGGTTAATACGCTCGCTAGACGCTCAAGGTGACACCACGATAGAAATAGCAAAACGGGCGATACTTTTCCGTGAGAAGGCAAACTTCACTAACCTTTGGAAAAATAGACCGCAGTTTCATGAACGGAATGCACGAATCAAGAAAGCGCAGGGAGCAAGGGGGGAAGATAAATATGAGTATGTGCGCCACATCGAGGAAAAGATAGGCATACGGATATTTACATTTGAAACAGGAATAGAGGCAATAAAGGACAAGCCGAAGATTCCACTTTACTCTGAAACAGGTAAAGGCGGGATAACAGGACAAACACTTGAAGACGTGTCTTGTCTTGTTGCATCTCTCAACAAGATAGCTAGTGAGGAACCAGAATATTATCGTATTTTGGTCGCACCGGATATCGGCAAAGAAGCGAATAAGAAACGAGAGGAATATTTTCGGGGTATGGAAGACTGGTATGCTAGAATACAGTAAGAAAAAGAAGGAGGTTAGAAATGGCAGAAGAAAAAAATCTTGAACCCTGTTTAGTCACTGAATACCTTGCCGAACCAAGCATGCTCGCCGGAGTAAAACTACGGCGTAAATACCCCGATATAGAAAACATGCTGGCGTATGGTGGTGAAGTAAAAAAACTTCCTGGTAGAGGTATAGGTGTCTATTATCCGGGTCACGCAAATCGGTGGAGAAACATCGACTCTCATGAGCGATATGCTTACCCAGATGAAATCGTTTTTGATGATGGATCTGCGCAAGCCAGAATACGCCGCATACGCAAGCAGTTTGATTTAACCCCGGAGGACGTCAAACTCTACAAACGACTGGGTTTAAGGGAAGAAACTATATGCTCTGACTGCCCAGTTTAATACTTTGACCCCTTTCAAGTTCTTTCCCCATAAGACGCATTTCTGTGATGCGTCTTTTTTTTATGCACTCTTACTTGGAAACCAAAAAAACCGCCGGCCTTTCGGCAGACGGTTTTTGTGATTCAAAACTGAATCAAATTACAATTTTAGGTCATCTACCACCTCGTCGACATTCTTCATTCTCGGCTCGGCCGAGCGCATACCACCCTCCGGCTCCTCAATCTTGAGGTTGACGCGGGCATTGTTTTTCATGCCTACGACGCGAAGCAGGGTGCGGATGGCTTTGGCGGTATTGCCGTTGCGACCGATAATCTGGCCCATATTGGCGGGATCCACGTGGAGCGTAAGAAGCACCCCCATCTCATCCACCTTACGGTCAACACGCACTGCCGAAGGATTGTCTACGAGCGACTTTACTACGTACTCGAGAAATTCCTGATCTGCGTTCATGTATGATCTTCAGTATTAATCTTTTCGTAACGTACTCTCGACCTTCCTCTGATCGGCGTCTATTCACTAAAAAGAATACGCCTCAGATACAAAGATTATATAATAATTACTCAAAAAAACAATCCCCTGCATACTTGGGGATAACACAAAATATAGGAGAAAAACTATACCGCCGGCGCTGGTTCAGCTACAGAGGTCTCTGTGGGGGCAGTCGTGGGCTCTTCTACTACAACAGCCTTGGGCTTGGTAACCGGTGAGGCACCACGCTTGGGACCCGGGATAATCTTTTGTACTACCAAAAGGTTGTATACCGTGTCAGACAATTTTGCCCCTTGAGACATCCAATATTTGATGCGGTCTTCCTTGAGCTCGGGCTTACCTTGGCGCGCATTGTAGTATCCGACAATCTCCAAAAAGCCACCACTTCGCGGAGCTCGGCGTGTGTCAGTCAAAACTACCCGAAAGCTCGGGTCATTGGTTCGTCCTACGCGCTGGAGACGGATAATTAACATGCGGGTAATACTACAGGCTTTTGGCTACAAAATCAACCCCCCTACCGGGAAGCCACCTCTCTAGCCTCCTCAAACTTAATAGAGAGAAGCTTTGAGACCCCATCAGCCCCCATAGTGACCCCATAAAGAACCCCCGCCTCTTTCATGGTCTGGCGATTATGGGTAATCACCACCAGCTGGGCTTTTTTGCTCAAATCTTTGAGCATCGCCCCATAGCGTTGGGAGTTGGCCTCATCCAGCGCGGCATCCGTCTCGTCAAGCACCAAAAACGGCGGTGGATTAACGGCGGACATAGCGAACAAAAGCGCAATCGAGGTGAGCGCCCGCTCGCCCCCCGAGAGCATGTCAAGGTTCTTGACCCGTTTACGCGGGAGATCCACCGCAATATCCACGCCCGACTCCACATCCTCCAGCTCCTCATCTTCATCGGACACCTCGGCGTCTTTTGCTTTGCGCTTTTGAGCCTCAACCATCTTGAGCCGCGCCTCCCCGCCCCCAAACATTGTGGTAAATAGTTTGGAGAATTCATCATTGATGCGCTCCACTCCTTGCACAAACTCGCGCTCCAAATTTTGCTGAAGCTCCCCCATGAGTGCATGCAAACTCACCGCCGTACCCTCAAGGTCTTTGAGCTCACCCGCCAAAAACGCCTCACGTTCGGCGATTTCGTTGTATTCTTTGAGCACCGACTCATCGATACCGCCGATCTCTTCAAGTTTGATCTTTAAGCGGTCGATTTTGCGACGGAGTTCTTCCCGCTCACCTACCTCAAACGGATGCGCCGTATCCGGTACCGTCGTGTCTCCCAAAAATCGCACCGCATCCGTCTCCTGTGCACTAAGTTCAGCGGCACGGATCTTGATGCGCTCGGCATCCACGGCAAGCGCACGTATGGCGTCTTTGATACGGTTTTGCGCCTCTTCGGCACTCCGCAATCGCTCACCGGAAACGCGATAGGTCCCTTGTGCCTCGCCATATGCCGCCTCCAACTCGGCGCGTTTTTGAGCCAAAGTTTTGCGCTCGGCCTCCAGCCCCTGAATGAGCGTTTTTATCTTTTGTTGTTCAGCCTCAAGCTCACCCATATTTTCATTAACCTCCTCATGAGCGTCAGCAGGCTCGGATATCTTATGTAAATACTTTTGGGTATGTTGTTTGAGATCCAAGATTTGTGTACGAAATGCCTCAAATGAGCTTGAGTGGAGCGCCGTTTCTATGTAGGTCAAAATCTCTCCAAGGGCGTGCGCAACATCTGAAAGCGGTACCGTCGCATGCAAAGGTGCCGTGCCGTGCCGCTTGGAGGCGAAAAATGCAAGTTGCCCCTCAATACGCCCCAGCTCCCGCTCAAATGAGCGATGCTTGGCGTCTAGCTGGGTGAGCGCCACCTCCACCGCACGCATCTCAAGCATCGTCGCATTATCCGGGAGAAATGCTGTCGAGAGATTTTTGCGAAGCTCCGCAATCTCTCCTGCCATACGCGCCTCTTCTTCCCGCAATGGGTCTTCTGCCGTATGCAGACGCTCCTGGTCGCGTCTTACGGTCTCGCGCTCTTTGGCAAGATACGTCACGAGATTATTTTTTAACTCCTCGCGAAATTTACTGGAGGCCTCTACCTTGTCCGCCTGGACTTTGAGAAACCGCATATGCGGCTGAATCTCACGGCGCACCACCTCCACCTCACGCATGTTGACTTCAGTTGCCTCGAGTTTACGCTCGGCCTCCATGCGCTTAATTTCATAAATCTTGAGCCCCAGAGCATCCTCAAGCATGCGCTTGCGCTCCCGAGGACTAGAGTAGAGTATCCGGTCGGCCTCGCCTTGACTGATGATATGATGCCCCGAGCCGCCAATGCCGACTTTAGAAAGTATCTCAATAATGTCTTTCAGGCGCACCAATGACCCGTTGACCTTGTACTCGTTAGCCCCATCACGATACACCTCACGCGAGATTGCCACCTCCTCAAAATCCACCGGCAGTACTCGATCAGTATTATCAAGCGTGATGCGCACCATGGCTTTGCCGAGTTGAGAGGCCCCCCCCGATCCATGAAATATTAAATCCTCCCCGCGTTTGCCACGCAGAGATTTCATAGATTGCTCGCCCAAGACCCAACGCATCGCCTCGGAAACATTGGATTTGCCCGAGCCATTAGGGCCAACAATAGCCACCACCGGAGTTGGGAACTCCAATGTCACATGACGCGCAAACGACTTAAAACCGGCAATTTCTATTTTTTTGAGCCGCACAAAAGTAAGATTTAGGAAGCAAGAATTATGCTTTAAGAATAACTCATTTCAACATATGTGTAAAAATATCCTTATTTTACAAAGGGTTCTATACTTGACAAACATAGTATTCATATGGTACAATGTTGGCAGAAAATTTGAAGGAGGAGAAAGATGCCTAGCAAAGAAACGGAATTAGTAATAGAGGTATCCCAGCTGGCCAGGGACATCGGCTCTCTAGTAATCGAGATGAATAATGACATTGACACCATTGCTCATGGGCAATGGATCAGTGCCAAGGGCTCCTATGCTGGTCTGCCACGGAGACTCCGAGTGCTCGCAAGACGAGCAGATGATCTCCTAATAAAATTGACTACACTGACTACTTGAGCACCGACCCCGGATCGCGTAAGCGATACCGGGGCAAATCTTTTTTGGGGAGGAGTTTTTGTTTTAAATTTTAGGTTGTGGCTTTGCGTTTTTCATTTTGCATCTTGAGTTTATCGATCATGGGGATTTGAGCCTTGGGATTTTTTAACATGTACTGCTCATCACTGAAAATCTGCCACCAGCCTCACTCCCACCCCTTGGAATCGAGCCCATTTTCTGCCGCCGACTGCTGGGCAATTTGTTTGGAAGATCCCTCGCCCTCCGCTATCAGCTCCTCACCCAGATAGACACCAACAATAAAATGCTTGTCGTGATCCGGTCCCCATTCGCGGGTAACCTTGTAGGTTGGAGTAACGCCCTCAATCTCCTGCGCTTTTTCCTGAAAAAAACTTTTGGCATCGCGGTAGAGCTTTTTATCAAGTACATCCTGCATGCGCGAGAGGATGACGCGTTCAATAAAGCCTGACGCTACGTCATAGCCTTGATCCAGATAAATCGCCCCGGTAATAGCCTCAAAGGCATTGGCCAAAATATACATCCGGGCCTTACCTATATCTTTAGCCTCACCCTTGGAGAGTAACAAAAAATCATTGACGCCGAGCTCACTAGAAACAGCGGAAAGCATCTGGGAGTTAACAAGGGCGGCGCGATAACTCGTGAGATCCCCTTCGGGATTTTCAAAATTGAGATACAAATATCGGGTAACCACGAGCTCCAATACCGCATCCCCCAAAAACTCGAGGCGCTCATAGTGCGGCAGACGCCAATCAGGATTTTCATTTACATAAGAGCGATGTGTGAGTGCCGTATGCAGTAAGTCTTTGTTAAGAAAAACTACGCCAAGGGCGCTCTCAAGAGATGATATTTCTTTCATGAGAAGATCAACGAATAGCGAATTCATTACGAATAAACGAATGAGGACCCCGATTCGTAAATTCGAAATAGATTCGTTATTGGCTGATAGCTAGTTATTTAATAATTTCTAACGCCTTCTTAAAAAATCCGCGTACGTCATCATACATAGTAAGCCCATCAAGCTCTTCGGCTGAAAACCACCGTACATCATCCAACCCCCCCGAGATCTTGAGTTTGAGCTCTGCATCCGGCGTGGATGCTAAAAAATACGTAACACGCCGCCGCACCTTGCCTCGCTCGGGATCCTGGGCGATATATTCATTCTCCCCTAATTTTTGCTCAGCAGTGACCGTACCCACCCCAATCTCTTCTTTGATTTTGCGCACCACCGCGGCCGTTATCTCCTCATCCGGCTCGGGACTACCTTTGGCAAGCGTCCAATAGCCAAACACATCATGCACCAAGGCAAAATAGGTATCGTCGCTGTCTTTGCGATATACCACCGCGCCAACCTTTTGCTCAATCGGCAACTGGGCAAGCTCCTCGGGGGAGAGATCTTTGCGCGGACCGTCGTCCTTGCCCGGCTCGCCAATCTCCCGATATACCGTGCCCAAAACACCATTGATGAATTTGCCTGAATTTTCTCCGCCGAATGTTTTAGCAAGCTCGATCGCCTCGTTAATAGCAACCTTGGGCGGCACCTCTTTGTAGTTGCCATAGAGAAGCTCGTAGAGACCGATACGCAAAATATTTCTATCCACCGCAGCGACCTGCTCGAGCGGCCACTCGGGAGCGGCTTTTTCTATAACAGTATCTATCTTGTCTCGATTTTCCAAAACCCCTTCCACGAGTGCGCCAACAAACGCCTTGTCTTCGAGACCCGGGCCAAACTCTTGGATATTGCGCGTAATAATAGTGCCCAAATCAGACGGAGCAAGCTCCAGCAGAGAGACCCCTTTGGCTTTTACATGCGCGTTAAAATCCCACTCATAGAGGGATTGCATTGCGATGGATCGAGCAAGATGCCGAGAAGCCATAGCTCTATAATACTCTATTTAGGTCTTGGTAAAAGATCTTAGGAGACTGCGGGCTCGATAGCTTCTTGGGCTTTGAGCTCTTTTTCTTTCTGTTTCTTTTCTTTTTTGGTCAGTTTGGCAAGGACATCAACAATCTCTTTGCCTTGGTAAGTCCCACAATTGGCACACATGCGATGCGGCAAAACCGCCTCATGGCACTTGGCGCACGAAGAAAGTTTGACCGGCTTTAACGCGTGATGCGACCGGCGATTGTGCGTATGGGATTTAGTATGACGCATCCGTACTGACATGAGAACAATATACAATAGTATGAGAGGATATGCAAGAACCAGACATACGGGACACCGAAATACAAAAATCCCAAGGCTCAAATCCCAATGACCAATAAACTTAAAATGCAAAATGAAAAACGCAAAACTACAACCTAAAATTCAAAACAAAAACTGCTCTAAAAAAGATTACCCCGGTATCGTTTACATGATGCGGGGTTTTGGGTTTTCCCTATGAGCTATCCTGCCGCAAAACGTTGCCCGATGATATGGCGAGAGCCCGCATAATCGTATCGCCTGCTGGTGTACGGCCGTCCCATATCCTTTGTGTCGATCGAAACCATACGCAGGCAGACGCCTATGGAGTCGCCTCATATAGGCATCGCGATAGACTTTAGCGACAATGGATGCCGCGGCAATCAATGGTACGCGCTCATCCCCTTTTATAATAGTTTTTTGACCTTCATAGGCTTTTGGGGCGCGCAATCCCCCATCGAGGAGGACAACACAAGTGTCAGGTTCCAATTGATAGGTTGTGGCTAACTTTTTCAGACAGCGCTCTACCGCAATATGCGCCGCAGGGGAGATACCGCGAGCATCAATCATTTTTGGATGCACGGAGGTTATCGCATAGGCAAAGTTTCTTCGGATAAGCCTATCCCATACTTTCCTACGTGCCGGGCTTAATTTTTTTGAGTCACGGATACCCTCAAGACTTGGGGATTGATCAAAAATTGAGACTTGAGACTCGGGCATTTTTGCCGCTACTGCCGCCAAAGTAATAGGTCCTGCGAGTGGCCCTCGCCCTACCTCATCTATGCCTATGTACCAAATATACCGCATGCGCCTAGTATGGCATGGCGTGCCAGACCAAGATATGTACCCCCAAGACTATCACTGTGGACAATATGATTGCGTTCTATATTGACCGGATCACTGGGGCATGGTATCCTACCAAAATACTAATACTCCGTCCCAAAGTCTTTCCAACTTCCGCATGAATATCCAACAAATCCTCACGTATAGCCATATCGTCGTCTCGGTACTCCTTGCGGCGGCGGTCCTTCTACAGCAAAAAGGTGCTGGTCTTTCTGCCGCGTTTGGCGGTAACTCGGGAGGTTTTTATCGCACTAAACGGGGATTTGAAAAAGCACTATTTATAGGCACCATCGTCCTCGGAGCTTTGTTTATCATCATAGGCGGCGCCTCTATCTATTTCCACCGCTAACCGCTAGAAACTGGCTTGTCTGCAAAGCGCTACGGCGATAAGCAGGCTAGACAATCTGTATCGGAGTAGCTCACGATACCACACTCGATTTTAAGAACGGCTATTCTCTTCAAGAGTAGCATAGCAATTATTACGGTGAATTTTTTTGAATCACTCCATACGATCACGAAAGAGCAGATCTCTGCCCTGCCACGACTACTCACACGCCGGGAAAAAACGCTTGCCCTTATTTGTGCATTGGTATTTATAGGCTCGCTAGCATCGATTTTGCTCACCCTTGGAGCACGCTACTCCACCGCACGTCCGGCATTCGGCGGAACGCTGCGTGAAGGAGTCATCGGCATCCCCCGTTTTATCAATCCGCTACTGGCCGTCTCCGATGTGGATCGCGATCTTACCAGTGTCGTCTACCGGGGGCTTATGAAATTTGACGGGACAGGTAATATCGTACCGGCACTTGCCGAACACTATGAAATTTCTGAGGATGGTACGGAATACACCTTTACTCTTCGAGATGGCATCCGCTGGAGCGACGGCAAACCAATCAGCACAAATGATATCCTATTTACCATCAATCTTGCCAAAAATCCGCTATACCGCAGCCAGATACGCGCCAACTGGGAGGGAGTGGGCGTTGAAAAAACTGATGAGCGCACTATCCGATTTAAACTGCAAAAGCCGTACGCCCCGTTTCTTGAAAATACCATACTTGGCATCCTTCCCGAGCATATCTGGAAAGATATAAGCCCGCAGGAGTTTGCCTTGAGCGAATACAACCTCAAGCCGGTGGGTGCCGGGCCCTACAAAGCAGTGTCCTTCCAAAAAAATGCGACCGGGCGCATCATCTCCTACGCCTTTGAACAAAACCCCTACCTCTTACCACAAAAGGCCTACATCAAAAATCTCGAGTTTTATTTTTATCCGTCGGAGTCAGAGCTCGTGGATGCGTTTCATGCGGAAGAGTTTGATTCGGTAAGCTCCCTGCCGGCACATGGTATCCCTGAGACGGAGCAAAAAAGTGATGTACGCATTATCCGGCTCAACCTCCCCCGCGTATTCGGTGTATTTTTCAACCAAAATGCCTCCAAGGCTCTGGCAGACGCGGCGGTACGCGAGTCGCTCGAGCTCGCCGCCAACAAAAAACTCCTCGTGGAGCAAGTGCTTGAAAACCAGGGCGTGGTCGTATATGCTCCTATCCCACCGGGGACTTTTGGCTCGATAGACCCGGTAGCCTATGAAGACCGTGCCTACGAACTGGAACGCGCCAAAACTGTCCTCAAAAATGCCGGCTGGGCAGACCATGATAGCGATGGCATTTTGGAAAAAACCGATGCCAAGAAAGAGACGATCCTTCTAACGTTTACACTTTCTACCTCCAACTCACCGAGTCTGGTAGAAACTGCAAAACTCCTCCAAACTATGTGGCGCGAGGCAGGTATCGGCGTAGAGGTAAAAGTATTTGAGCTGGGAGACTTCGAGCAAAACGTCCTGCGTACTCGCAAGTATGATGCCTTACTCTTCGGAGAGGTCGTTGGCTATGATCCGGATCCATTTGCCTTTTGGCACTCCTCCCAACGCAACGACCCCGGTCTCAACATCGCCTTCTACACCAATCCGAAAGTTGATACCCTGCTTGAAAAAGCGCGTAGCACCATAAACCCAGATGAGCGCAGAACAAAATACGAAGAGTTTCAGCAAGAAATTAAAAAAGATAATCCTGCCGTATTTCTCTACAGCCCACTGTACCTCTACGCAATCCCGACTACGCTTCATGGCGCGGATTTCACTCACATCACCATCCCCAGCGATCGCTTCAGCACCATAGACTCCTGGTATATCAAAACAAAAAAGATTCCCAATATATTTTCGCGTTAGGAATGTACACGGGGGGCACGGAGCCGGAAGCTGGCAAAAAGATCAATCGTATAGTGCTGGGATGGCGGAATTGGTATACGCGCTAGCTTCAGGAGCTAGTTCTCGCAAGAGATTGGGAGTTCAAATCTCCCTCCCAGCACCATACGATTGAATATATACGGAGCACGGAGTAACCCTTGAGGGCTCGGATAAAAGAAGCACCATTTCTTTTATCTTCCTTGCCCACCAAATACAGAAAATTGAGCTCGCGTTTGCAAAAATAAACGCCTCCTCATAGACCTTATTATTAGCACTAATTATTAACCTACATAACATGACACCCATACAGAAAAGACCGTTGCAAAGAGAGAGGACCGCTCGACCTGAAAGGGCACAAAATCGCACCCACGAGCAAAACACATCCGCGGAGCCACACGAGACCACACACGCTGTCCCGGAAGCTGCCAAGAAACTGCGCATCATCCCCGTCGGAGGATGCGAAGAGGTCGGCCGCAATATGACCGCACTCGAGTACGGTAATGACACTATCCTCATCGATATGGGACTGCAGTTCCCCGAGGAAAACATGCCCGGGATCGACTACATTATCCCCAACATGAGTTATTTCATTCCAAAGAAAAAAAATATTCGGGGCGTGGTTATCACCCACTCGCACTACGACCACATCGGTGGCATCCCGCATATTATGCCCGAGATCGGGAGCGCGATACCCATGTATGCCACCGACATCTCTGTCGCTATTATCCAAAAACGGCAGGAGGATTACCGAGACACCTCACCAAAGCTCAATATCCACACCATCAATACTGACAGTAAACTCAAGCTTGGTGTATTTGAAATTGAGTTTTTTGGCGTATCACACAATATCCCCGGATCCATGGGCGTCGTCATACATACACCGGTCGGCATCGTAGTACACACGGGGGATTTCAAGATTGATCTGAAATCCGATATCGCCGGCAAGACCGAGGTAGATAAGATCAAAGCCTTGGGGAAAAAAAATGTCCTGGTACTCATGTCGGATAGTACCAATGCACGCGAACCCGGACATCAGTTTAGCGAAAAAGAGATTAAACTCGAGATCGACAAAATTTTTGAAAATATTCGGGGGCGGCTCATTATAGGGACATTTGCCTCGCTTCTGGGACGTCTCCAGCAGATTGTCCAGCTCGCCGAAAAACACAATAAAAAAGTAGTTATCGAGGGACGATCCATGCGCTCCAACATCGAGATAGCCCGCGAGCTCGGCTACATGAAGTTCAAAGCAGATACAATTATCCCCGTGCAAGAGATCAAAGACCATCCGCCGCACAAAGTAGTCATCCTGGCTACCGGTGCACAGGGAGAGTCCGGCGCGGTACTGATGCGCATCGTCAACAAAGAGCATAAATTTTTGCGGATACAACCCGGAGACACCGTAGTATTTTCCTCCTCGGTCATTCCCGGTAATGAGCGCAGTGTCCAAAGTCTCACCGACAAACTCTATCGAGATGGTGCGGACGTCATCAACTACAAAATGCTCGATATTCACGCAGGGGGGCATGCCAAACAGGAGGATCTCAAGCTCATGATTAATCTCGTAAAACCCAAGTATCTTGTTCCCATCGAGGGCAACCACTCTTTCCTGAAGATCCACAAAAAAATCGCCATAGAGGCCGGTATGCGCGAAGATCGGATCTTTGTCCCGGACAATGGTCAAATCCTTGAGGCGACCCCCGAGGGCGAGGTCAAGCTCACCGAGGAGCGGATCCCGGCAAGCTACATCATGGTAGACGGTCTTGGCGTAGGTGATGTGCAAGAGGTCGTGCTTCGTGATCGCCAGATGCTTGCAGGAGACGGCATGTTTGTCATCATTGCTGTCGTCGACTCCACCAACGGCAAAGTACGCGGATCCCCTGATATTATCTCGCGCGGATTTGTCTATCTCAAAGAGTCCAAAGATCTCCTGCATGATACCCGATCGCACACACGACGCATCATCGAGGAGACCACCTCAAAGATGCATCCCGTGAACCTCGCTTACGTCAAAGACAAGATTCGTGATCAGATCGGGCAGTTTCTGTTTACCAAGACTCAACGCCGTCCCATGGTATTGCCGGTGATTATCGAGGTCTAGTGACGTTCAGGCATTTCTAGGATAGAGTATCCCTATGGAACAACATGTATCCAAACAAATCATGGTAAGTGGTCTCAAGCCCTCGGGCGAGATACATCTCGGCAATTATCTTGGTGCGGTCAAACAATGGGTTGAACTCCAAGACATGCATCCCTCGTATTTTTTTGTAGCAGATTTGCATGCCATTACCGAGCCACAAAAACCCAAAGACCTTCACGCGCAGATCATTGAGACCGCGGCTACCTATCTCGCCCTTGGCATTGATCCTAAAAAATCCGTCTTCTTCATTCAATCGCACGTCCCCCAACACACCGAGCTCATGTGGATACTCAACACCATCACCTCCATGGGGGATCTGGAACGCATGGTTGTCTATAAAGAAAAAATCTCCGAAGGCAAAGAAGCTCTTGCTGGATTATTTGCCTATCCCGTCCTTATGGCCGCGGATATCATTCTCTACAAAGCCGCCCACGTCCCCGTAGGCGAGGACCAGCGTCAGCACGTGGAGCTTACCCGCGAACTCGCACGTAGATTTAATACCAGATTCGGTAACGTCTTCCCACTCCCTAAACCACTACTTCCCAAAGTGGGCGCGCGCATCATGTCACTTCAAGACCCGAGCAAAAAAATGTCTAAGTCTCATGGCGCCGCGACCTACATCGGCCTTTTTGACGCACCGGATGTAATCCGCAAAAAAATAAAATCGGCAGTTACCGATTCGGGATCTGAAATCATCTACAGCCCGGAGAAAAAGCCGGCCGTTGCCAACCTTATGACCTTATACCATCTCTATTCCGGACTTACATTCTCCGAGATAGAAAAAGAGTTTGCCGGTAAGGGCTATGGCGATTTTAAAGTTGCTTTGGCAGAGCTACTTATAAGCAACCTCTCCCCCATCCAGGATGAGCGCGCCGCAATACTTGCAGATAAAAACCGACTCCTCACGGTGCTTCGAGATGGCGGGGAGCGTGCAAGTGCCACAGCGGCAAAAACGCTCGATGAAGTATACGCAAAAGTCGGCCTCAAGATAGAGATATAGATTTTTTAAGCAGAATGCGAAGCTCACCCAATTTTGTCGAGAGTATCTCGACATTTTTTGCTTCCATGATAACACGGAGTAATGGCTCGGTATTGGAGGCGCGCACATTAAACCAGAAACTTGGATACTCGATGCTAATTCCATCGAGATAGCTCACCCGCGTTGCATCGTGATACGCGGCGGCGATGGTATCAAAAATACGCTCTGTGTCGGCCACCTTGATGTTTACCTCCCCGCTCGAGACATAGCGGTCAAGCGGCGCTACGAGCTCGTCCAGTGTCTTTTGTGTACTCGAGAGAAACACCAGTACCTCCAAAAATGCGATGAGTGCGGAGTCTGAATAAAAAAAGTCTTTGAAAAAATAATGCCCCGAAAGCTCACCACCTAAGAGCGCATCATGGGTACGCATACTGTCTTTGATAAATGACCGCCCCACACGCGACTCGATACCTATCGCACCAATATTCTCCAAATACTCGCGCACTGATTTGCTAGTACGCAGATCAAATACTATTTTCGGATGTGGATCTTCCCGTAGCTTTGCCTCGGCAAGAAGTGCCAAAATATAATCACTGGGCACGAGCCTTCCCTGCGCGGTGGTAAACGACACCCGATCGCCATCGCCGTCAAATGCCACCCCAAAATCAGCATGCTCGATTTCAATAGACTCCCGAAGCATCGCAAGCGTCTCGTCTTTGATGGGATTAGCCTCATGATTGGGGAATGTAAGATCCATCTCTTTGCAAAGGAGCACAGCATCAATCGGCAATTTTTCGAGGATATGCGGAAGTACAAGGGCGGTCATGCCATTACCCAAATCAAATACCACCCTAAAACGTTTTATGGCTCTACCTGAAACACGTCCCAGAAGATACGAAACATAGGCATCCAGATACTCGCCCGTTACCACTCGCCCGTGTATATCTTTGGTCTCAAATATCCCGCGGAGCGCCGTATTTTTGATCTCCTCCATACCAAGACCTGCGGCAATAGGTGCGGCACCCACACGCGATAGTTTGATGCCATTATACTCTTTGGGATTGTGTGAGGCGGTCACCATCGCTCCACCATCGGCATCCAGATGATTGATCAAAAAATAATGCATCGGCGTCGTGGATAGCCCTGCGTCAATCACGGTGATATTGCCATCCTCATCGCACATACCTTTGATAAGTTCACGCTTGAGCTCGGGCGAGGAAACGCGTGCATCCGCAGTCACCACAATCTTGAGCGGTCCTGTGAGTACCGGATTGTTGCGCAAAAAATTGATGTAGGCCCTCCCAATACGATACGCGCCAAAGCCGTCTATCTCGTCTGGATAGATACCGCGCACATCATACGCTTTAAATACATTTGGATTGATATCCATATTGTGTATGGTATTATCATGAGGCGTTTCTATGCGAAACGCAACTATAATATACAACGTATGGCACTCAAGATTGGTATCGTGGGACTCCCTAATGTCGGCAAGTCCACATTATTTCAAGCAATTACCAAAAAACAGGTAGACACTTCCAACTACCCCTTTGCCACCATCGACCCCAATGTTGGGGTCGTTGCCGTGCCTGATCCACGCCTCCAAAAACTTACCGAGCTCTCCCACTCCAAAAAGACCATCCCCGCCTCTATCGAGTTTGTCGATATTGCGGGGCTCGTGGCAGGAGCGCATGAGGGCGAGGGTCTGGGTAACCAGTTTTTAAGTCATATCCGCGAGGTAGATGCGATTGTGGAGGTGGTGCGCGCATTTGAAAACAAAGACATTCATCATGTCTCGGGACGAATTGACCCCGAAGCAGATGCCTCTATTATCGAGACCGAGCTTGTGCTTGCCGATCTTGCTACTGCAGAAAAATCTGCATCTCGTGCCGAGAAAGATGCAAAATCCGGCAGTGCTAAAGAAAAAAAGAAAGCAGTATTTTACAAAATAATAGTAGACACACTCGCTAGTGGCAAGCTTGCGCTTACTATAGATCCAGCAGACGAAGACGAAAAAATATTTTTGCGTGATCTCCAGCTCCTGACTGCAAAGCCGATCATATTTTTGATAAACTCCACCGAGCCAGATGAGGCGACAACTCAAAACCTAGTCAAGAAATTTGGCGAAGATCATACACTTACGCTCAACATTAAACTCGAAGACGAGATAGCCCAGATGGGAGATGACGCTGGCGAGTTTGCCGCCATGTCTCGCATAGACACACTCATCACCAAAGCCTATGAGACGCTTGGACTCATTACGTTTCTTACCACTGGAGAGGATGAGACTCGTGCCTGGCCAATACCCAAAAACTCCATCGCTCCTCGAGCAGGGCGCGCCATACACTCAGACTTTGAGGAAAAGTTTATCCGTGCCGAGATCGTGAGCTATGAGAATCTTATAAAAACCGGATCATATGCCAAAGCCCGTGAGCTGGGACTTCTGCAGACCAAAGGCAAGGACTACATAGTGGAGGACGGCGATATTATTGAGTTTAAGATTTAGCCTCATCTGAACCTCCACCTTTCTAAAAACCCTTTATTCTAAAGGTTTCCTTGATCCTCACTGATATCCTGCTTAAACGACAAGACGAACACTACTAAACATCTATCCCATCACCAAGCGACCGTACCCAACGGCCGCTTTCAATTTTTTATAACACAATATTATTATTAATATGTCAATATTGCCCCGGGAGCCATTTACCCGTACAATAATGCAAGTACCTCTGTCCCGTTTTGGCGGGACTCCAGGCCAATTATTGTTAACTGCGGAGGTACAAAAACATATATGCATACAGATAAAAAACCCTATGAGGTGGGGTATCTTCTCTCCCCGCTCATCCCCGAGGATGGGGTCATAAAAGTCTTGGAGGAGGTGCGCGTCTCTATCGAGTCCAAAGGCGCACTCATAGACAACACCCAAAACCCGAAGTATATCCGTCTTGCCTACCCTATCAAAAAAGAAACCCACGGATACTTCGGTGCTATTCAGCTTCATATCGCGCCGAGTTTGATCCATGAAGTCAAAGAGGCACTCGACCAAAATGGGCAGATCCTCCGTCACTTGATTATCGAGTGGAAAAAAGAACCGCCACGCCAGCAACCGACCCTCAAAGCATTCCAGCCCAAAGAGCCAGCCGTAGCAGGCATCGTGGCTGAACCGGCAGGGCCCGTTGAAGAAAAGGCCTCCGAGCAAGAAATTGACAAAAAACTTGATGAGATATTAGGAGATTAAATAGGAGGTAGTACATAGCTGTAGAAGGTATATAATAATAAACCAAAAATCCCCTCTACATCCTATCTCCTACCCACTACATACCAACAATGAACCTCAACAAAGCATTTATCATCGGCAATCTCACTCGGGATCCAGAGACTCGGACCCTCCCTTCTGGTCAGTCAGTAGCTACCTTTAGCGTAGCTTCCAATCGCATGTGGACCGACAAACAGGGTCAGAAACAAAAACAGGCGGAGTTCCATAATATCGTAACCTTTGGTCGCTTGGCAGAGATCGCCAGCCAATATCTCACCAAAGGTGCTATGGTATTCATTGAAGGGCGTATCCAGACCCGATCATGGGATGGACAGGATGGAGCCAAAAAATGGCGCACCGAGATTGTAGCTGAATCCATGCAGATGGGGCCCCGTGGCCAGACTAGCGCTAGCGCATCAGACGAAGGCAGAGCCAGTGGTGCCCCCTCTCCTAAACAGGATGACCAGGAAATTGGCACTATCGAGTACCCGGGAGATGATGAAATTAATCCAAACGATATACCATTCTAACCTACCTATATGGAAAAGAAACAATGCCATTTTTGCACCAATAATATCCGCGTCATCGACTACAAAAATGCCGAGCTAATGCGTATGTTTGTAAACCCACAGGCACGCATCTTGCCGCGCAAACGCACGGGAGTATGCTCACTCTGTCAGCGCAAGCTGTCTCTTGCAGTCAAACATGCGCGTTTCATGGCGCTCATATCATTTGTGCATCACTAAACTGATTTAGAGTTTACACAAAAATACCCGGGTGTAATCTCCGGGTATTTTTGTATATTTTTGAAACCATTGCTTAGGCCCCCTTCTCTATCTCGGCTTTGATTTTTTTGACAATCTCGTCTGTAATTTTTTTATTTTCTTTAAGGAAAGTCTTGGCATTATCCATACCATGTCCAAGCTTAGTATCTCCATATGAGAACGATGCGGTACCGACTTTTTTAATGATACCGTGCTTGAGGCCAAGGTTGATTACATCGCCCTCGTACGAGATGCCTTCGTTGTACATAATGTCAAACTCGGCGGTGCGGAAAGGGGCGGCAACTTTGTTTTTGACGACTTTGGCATTCACACGGTTACCAATAACCTCGTCCCCTTTTTGGATCTTGGCGGCACGGCGCACCTCGATGCGAACCGACGCATAAAACTTTAAGGCTTTCCCACCCGGGGTCGTCTCGGGATTGCCAAACATGACACCAATCTGCATACGAATCTGGTTGATAAATATAATCGTCGTATTGGTCTTGGAGAGAATCGCCGTGAGTTTGCGCAAAGCATGTGACATGAGCCGCGCCTGCAGACCCACATGCTGTTGGCCCATATCACCCTCAATCTCCGCCTTTGGCGTGAGTGCGGCCACCGAGTCTATCACGATAAGCCCAATACCCCCCGAACGCACTAGACTCTCGGTAATCTCAAGCGCCTGCTCGCCGGTGTCCGGCTGGGAGATGAGGAGATCATCTACTTTGACACCAATACGCCGCGCGTATTCAGGATCAAGCGCATGTTCGGCGTCAATAAACGCACAGAGCTCACCGCGCTTTTGGGCGTTGGCAACGGTGTGAAGCGCGAGCGTAGTTTTGCCGGAAGATTCCGGTCCATAGACTTCGACAATCCTCCCTTTGGGAAGCCCGCCTACACCAAGCGCATAATCAAGAGAGAGAGACCCTGTGGGGATGACCTCTACATCTACTTTTTTGACTCCACCGAGACGCATAATTGACCCCTCCCCAAACCGCTCTTTAATCTCACGCACTACATCATCCACTGCTTGCGCCTTTATGGGAGAGCGTACTATATCACTTTTTAGAATTTTTTGCTGTTTTTTTATCATATACATTGCAGGCGCATCCCGCATCTCACCTGCATGGATTACCAGTAAATAATTATTTGACTACAATTTGTCGCGTTACCTTTTTTTCGTTGCCAAACCGATCGCGTGCCATGATCTCCAACACATGCAGTCCACGCGCCAGAAGTAGCTCCTGGGAAAAATGCCCGTCTTGTGCGCTATACACCTTGGCGCCGTTGACGGTAAGCTCCACACCCGGCTCCGAGATGCCCTCTCCCCGTACCGACTCGGTCTCCACTAACACGCCGTCACCAGGGGCTATCACCTCAAGCTTTGGCCCTACAACCAAGTCTTGCGCCTGGTATGCAAAGTATCCTAGCATCCCTACAAAAAATATGCCAAATACCAAGAAGCGCGACCAAATGCGTACTTTGCGTGGGGCTATATAGGTCAAAAATTGTCCTTCGTTCATAGTTATGCCTCCTCTCCTTCTATAGCAAATGGGGTCTCTTTCACTAGTATATCACGCGGCTTGGCACCATTGCCCGGACCGATTACTCCCCGCTCTTCAAGTATATCCATGAGGCGTGCTGCGCGTGCGTATCCCACACTCAATTTGCGCTGGAGATAGGTCGTAGAAGCTTTTTGCGTCTCTATGACCAAGTGGCGCGCCTCCTCATAGAGGTCATCGTCTACATCATCACCACCTGCACCACCCAATATATCGGTTTGGTTTGCCGCAAATATTGTTTCTTCGTATTCTGCATCTCCAATATTTTTGAGATACTCAACCGTCTTTTTTACCTCGCCATCAGAGACATATGCTCCCTGGATACGCCGGGGTTTCGCTACATCTCCCGCAAGGTAGAGCATGTCACCGTGTCCCAAGAGTTTTTCGGCACCCGACATATCAAGGATAGTGCGCGAATCAATCTGCGAGACCACATGAAGCGCCATACGGCTCGTGATGTTGGCCTTGATGAGTCCGGTGATGACCTCCACCGAGGGACGTTGGGTAGATACTACGAGGTGAATACCAACCGCACGCGCCATCTGTGCCAAGCGCACGATCGAGGCCTCCACATCTCTGGGATAGGTTGTCATGAGATCAGCAAGCTCATCGATGACAATAACCATATACGGCATAATCTCATCGGCATCCGCATTGTATGATTGAATATCACGAGCTCCCGCCGCAGAGAGTATCTGATAGCGCGCCTCCATTTGTTTGACCGCCCAGCGCAGAGACTGGATGGCTTGCTTGGCCTCCACGATGACCGGAGTCAAAAGATGCGGGATATCGTTGTAGTAGGTAAGCTCCACACGTTTGGGATCTATAAGGAGCAACCGCAAGGTCTCGGGAGAATTATTAAACAAAAGATTCAAAAGCAATGAATGGATAGACACGGACTTGCCAGATCCGGTACTTCCTGCAATCAAAAGGTGCGGCATACGCGCCAAATCCGCAAATGCCGCCTGGCCAGAGACATCTCTGCCTACTGCAAATGATAAAAGACCGCGGTCTTTGCGAGAAACAAGCTCGGTCATGAGACTTCGCAATCCCACGAATGCGATTGATTTGTTGGGAACCTCGATGCCCACCAAGGATTTGCCCGGGATAGGCGCCTCAATACGAATAGGATGCGCCGAGAGCGCCAGGCCAAGGTCATTGGAAAGCGCCGTGATACGTGAGAGCTTGACGCCTTCGGCCGGGCGAAGCGTATACTGGGTGACTGCGGGTCCAATACTAATCTCTCCCATATCGACATCTATGCCAAAGTTCTGAAGCGTACGCTGGATAATATTGGCATTGGCCTTGATATCACCCGATGAAGGCTTACCGCGGTCATCCTCAAGCAGAGAAAAAGGCGGGGTCTTGTAATTGGAGTTTTTAATATGCGTCATCATGCGCGTTGGCATGAGCTCCGGCTCTTTGGTCTCGGGGACTTGGGGTACCTCGGGTCTTGGGTCTTCTTTTTTCTCAAATACTTTAGCTACACCCGAGACGCCACTTGCCAGAGCCGCTTTAGCTGTATCAAACATACCAGGCTCCTCTGTACCCTTTGGTTTTTGGGATGCCTCGAGTTCCATGCGCTTGAGATCCTCGGCCGTGGGAAGCGCCCGGCGCAGGCGCAGTGGGGTGTTGAGCATCACCAGAAGCGAGATGATAAATAGCGCACCAAACACCACGAGACTCGCCCAAAAGTCCATAAACCGCATGGGAAGATAGCTAATAGCGAGTCCTACGTATCCTGCGGTTTTAGCCCCAAACAACGTATCAGTAAGTCCTAACGAGCTTACAAGAAACATCCCCGCACCAAAAAATGTCCCCGCAAACACCCGGTCGCGCAGACTAAATAATAGCGAGATACCTGCCGCGATAAGTGCAATCGGAACAATAAAAAACGCCTTGCCAAAAAGCAGATTAAACACCCAGTAGAGCTTGTCCCCTACCACCCCCGCCTTGCCGGACCAAGCAAGAAGGAGAAGCATCGCCACGCCAAACGAAAGCACCGCCCAGACGGATTGCTTGGTCTCGTGATGCAGATCATCATGCCAACGGCGCTTGTCTTTCTTGCCGTTTTTTTGTTCTTTCTTTGGTTCCTTGTCCTTTGCCACCTATCTATTATAGAAAATAAGGCGAAAAAGAAAAGCGGCGGCGTGTGAGCGAGCCTTGTATTACTAAATAATGCTTATAAGCAACAGGTGACTAGATAGTACGCAGGTAAGTTATATATAAAACAGCCTCCATTTTATGCAAATTCAACTCGGCAACTCACAAAAAAATACCCTGCTTCCTAAACTAGTGGCCATAGGATTTATTACCGTGGTCTCTTGTGTCGCCTCATTTCTCATACTGCCGCTTACCATAGAGCGTTCCAACAGAGCCAACGGGGCTGTAGATGCCATAGGTACACAATGGGCAAGAGAACAGACTCTGGGTGGTCCGATTATTACCATCCCGACAAAAAGCATACGCACCTATGGTGAGCAGCAAATCGTCGACGAAAGTTTTGTATTCCTTCTTCCGGATGAACTCAAATACGACGTTTCTTTGGAAACAGAAGTACGATCACGCGGTATTTTTGATGCCGCGGTCTACACAGCCCACATAAAAGGTCATGGCACCATGAATACCGACATGGTAAGCGCCAGCAATGCTACGGGGGTAGCACAATGGGGGAATGCCCAATTCTCAATCAATATTTCCGATATGCGTGGTATGGAATCTTCGGGAGATCTTTCGTGGGATGGGCAAAAAATTGCCTTCGCCCCCAGCACAGCTTCGCCTAGCATCGGGACGAGTGGCATGAGCGCACCTATACATATTAGCCAAGACAAAAAAGATTATACATTCAGTTTTGATATAGTACTCCGGGGCAGTAAAAGTATCAGCTTTATCCCACTCGGCAAAACGACGGATGTAAGCATCACTTCCAACTGGACATCCCCCAATTTCTCCGGCGAGTTTCTCCCCAAAGACCGCGCGGTGAGTAACACCGGCTTTACCGCAAACTGGATCGTCTCATCTTTTGGGCGACCCATCCCCCAATCATGGTCGGGAGCTACGACCGCCGATACAAACATGATCCAGGAGAACATGCAAAAATCGGCGTTTGGTGTCACCCTCCATCAAAATGTGGATTTTTATACACAAGTGAATAGGGCGGTAAAGTATTCCATTCTTTTTATCAGTCTGACATTCCTTACCTTTTTCCTCTTTGAGATACTCTCCAAACTACGTATCCATCCTCTCAATTATCTATTGGTAGGTTTCGCCATCGCACTTTTTTATCTTCTCCTCTTGTCACTGTCCGAACACATTGGCTTTCTATCAGCGTATACCGTCTCTACCCTCGCCACCATCAGCCTGATTGCAGGTTATTGTAGGTCCGTGCTCAAAACAAAAAAACGAGCAGGCATTATTGTAGCTCTCCTTTTAGCGCTCTATGTGTACCTCTATATTTTGCTCCAGCTCGATGAGCTTTCTCTTGTCGTAGGATCTGTCGTACTATTCGCAATACTGACAAGTGTCATGTATCTTACCCGAAACATCGACTGGTACGAGGTATCGAAGAGTGGGTAACTTATCCTGCCCTAAGAACCTCCTCTCCGTTGGCTGTTGGTATCTCGCCCCTGCATAGTTCAGTCCGGTGCTTTGATCGAGCTCGTATCCCGTAAACTTCCTCCGCTCATTAAACTCTGCATATTGGCTATTCAATCTCAAACCGCCAAAAGGATAATAGTCTGCTACTTGGAGTAAGTCTCGGTGGTCATTCGTGATGGCACTAGTACCACCAAGATGGTCTGGGTGGATGTAGGCTATGGTGGTGGTTGCTCCTGCGGTCTCTACGGTAGCAATGAGCATACCATTGGCATAGATATGCTTGGTAGTGGTAGCAGAGCTGGTGCTGTAGAGCTTATTTGGCATAGTAGTCGTCCCTACCCCACAACCCAAAGCAAAATTGTCTCCATCTCACGAGCCCTAAACATAGGATCTGCTACAAAATATACTGTAGACTATAGCAAAATAATCTTCATGGGGCAACGATAGCTGTAGGAAAAATGTCGGGCTTGAGAATAAAGAGGGTCCTATATTCTCTCTGTCCCTGTTTTGGGCAACTGGGATTCAAGTACACGCTTTGCATGGGCGATTGCTTCTTTGCCATAGATACTCTCTCCAATACTATACGCTTTACTTTTCCCACCACGCAGAGCTCGAAAATTAATACCTTTCCCATACCCGAGACCTCCACGGAAAAGATTCCCATACTCTAACACTTGGATGTCTGAAGCATGAATCTTTGGTGTGGTAGTAAGACCAAAAAGATAGGTCTTTATATAATCCTCTCCAATTTCTAATCTAGCCCCAAATGGGATTACAGCTAACACTGTGGCTAATAGTGAAAGAATTCCATAACCAACCAACCTCCCGCTTTCTATTGGCATCCCTGCTTCAAATAGCGGGATCAAGAGCAGTAATGGAACTAAGAGTATAGGTAAGCTGTAAAATTTGTTAGCTCTATAAACTTTTACATTTTTATCCATACCAACCATTTTAGTTTCCACTTGGTCCAGAAATAACGTTACCACCCCAATCAACCACTGCTCCGCTTGGGGTTGTATAAGTTTTGGTGGTGTAATCTGATTGGGTATGTTGCACGTCCCTGACGTAAACAGTAGGCTCACTACGATAAGAAGCTACATCTGTAAGTGTAGAGCCTACATAACCAAATGCCGCATCTATGCCAAGGTTAAGCACACTTTGTTGGGTGTGCCTACCCATATAGAACGCTTTTGTGCCAAATTCTGGCAATAATCCACGGACTCTAGGTGCTGACTGTACTGCCCCATATGTTAACCCTCCGAGGATTGTATCAATGGCTACACTTTCTGGGGCGATAGGTTGACCTAGCAAGTAGTTACCTCCTGCTCCGATTAAACCTGACGCAACACCAACCGCTACCGCTTGACCCGCTATGCTTGTTGTTAATGCACCAGCAGCTCCACCTGTTAACGCTACAAGCGCGCCCTGTCCAGCTCGAGTGATATATGTTCCTGGACTAGAAAGATTGCTGTAAAAGGCACTAACACTAAATCCATTCGACTGGATATTATTGAAGACATCATAACCATATTGCCCAACGATTCCTGCTCCCGCACCTATTAAACATTGCGAACACCTCCCACTCGGATCCTTCCTAAGGATTGGGTTATTTTCTGCGTAAGAATATGAGTTTAGACTCTGTGGATTTTCAAGATTCTGATTTTCCCAAAACACCGGATCCTGCGATAATAGTCTTCCTTGCGTCCCATTGTAATATCTCGCATTCAAGTAAGAGAGTGCGGTGTTATCATCATACTGCTCACCTATATACTTCCTCCGCTCATTAAACTCTGCATATTGAGAGTTAAACCGAAGTGAGCCAAAAGGATAATAGTCTGCTACTTGGAGTAAGTCTCGGTGATCATTCGTTATGGCACTTGTTCCTCCCAAGTGATCAGAGTGTATGTAGGCTATGGTGGTGGTTGCTCCTGCGGTCTCTACGGTGGCTACCAGTTGGTTTCCTGCATAGATATGCTTGGTAGTGGTAGCACTGCTTGTGGAGTAGAGCTTGCTGGGGATGGTAGTGGTAGCAAGATTGGCTTCCTTGAGGAATACCCGTTGTCCGGTGTAGTCATAGCCAAAGCTGGAGAGGGCGGAGGAGGTAGTAGCTCGTTGGAGTTGGTTTCTATAATCCCACTGATAGTTCCAGGTGCCATCGTCTCCGGAAGTCCGACTTCCGGAAAGTGGTGCATATGCCCAAATAAACAATGTCTCATCCGTATCTTCGACATGCGCAATGGGAGAGATAGCCAAGACACCAAGAAGCACATCATTTTGGTGGTGGAGGAAGAAATGGGTGGGAGTCGTAGTACCCTCAACGGGTAAGGTATTCTCAAGAGATGCGGTGTCAACAACAGGTAGAGTATTTTCAGCAGAAGTAACACTCTCTATACTTTGAGGTGCATTAACAGACCCCGCAAAGACAATGAGGGGTTGGAGGAGGATACTGCAGGCAAGGATGAGGGAGAGGATTTTTTTCATTGCATGTGTTTGGTGGGTAAGCCTAAATTCCCAATGACCAAAAACTCAAATCTTCACCCCGAAATAATTTTGAGATACTCCTGAACAACGGGCCGATATTTTTCTCTTATAACATCGTCACTGGGTAGGTTAAACATCTGCTGAAATACTCCATGCATAACATCTAATAGTTCTTCTTCATTCATCGAGTCATTAATTCTGGAGAGAAACATTTTAACTTCTTCTTCGTATTCCCCGTCTATCCCAGCATGGAGGTGTTCGGGATCGGCATCCGCAATAATTTTCTCTAACTGCTTTTGGAGGTTTTGATTTTCTTTATCCATAACTAAGGTAATCTAGAGACTATCGATTGAATTGTTGAATTAAATTTACTAGCCCCAATAACTGTATTTATCAAACCATCATTCCCCATGATAACAACGCCGTTTCGAGCAAAGTTCAAAATCGTTCTTCCTCCATCCTGAATCGATTGTAAAGTATTTGGGCTACTAGCTATATTGACTGCATCATCCCACGTCAACCCACTTTGAGCCATGCGATTAAAGGCATGATCACCAGCAAAACCTTTTATCTGGCGTGCGGTATTTTGAATTACAGTTCCATATTTTCCGGGAAGTTGTGTTCCAACCTGGTAACCACCCGAACAATACTTCTGACATAGCGTACCGATAGCACCAGCGACAATCGGACCGCTGGCAATAATCCCCGCACCCCCAGCCGCCGCAACCCCAACACCACCCTATCACAGTTAAGCAGGAACTTCTTTATTAGTGCAACTTCCAATAGCATCAGCCAACTCATTTATTTTATCCTGCTCCAATTCAAACTCCTTAGTCTTAAAGATCCCAAGTAATTCAGATACAAGAGCCTCTTTGTTTGGCCTTTTGTTGATCGCTAAAGATACTATACGATCAATTTGCGAATTGTACTCATCCGCAGGCACACCTATTTCAATCAAATGCCATGGATCAACTCTATTTACACATTCTGTAATCTTTATTTTTATCTGATCAACTTTTTTTTCATCCATATTATTTGATGTTATTTAGAATATTCGTTATCGTTGACCCAAATTGATTATTCGTCCAAGCAGTTACAACTTGCCCTGTTTTATCTAATACAACATGTGCTTCTCTTGATAAATAACCAACTCTGTCAAACCGACTACTAAAACTAACTAGCGGATCCCGCACCGTATTTAGAAGTGCTTGAGGAGATACTCCTCGGCTAATTATCTGATCGAGACCATGATAGGTTCCATCATGGTTGAATCCTCTAATTACCCCTGGAGCATTCTGAATGACTGTACCGAGACTACCGTAGTTTTGTCCGATAAGATCAGATGCTTTTGGGCATAAAGCAAGACATGAATACCCGGCCGTTTGTAAACTTTGTATACCAAGAGCTGCGCCACCCGCAATAATCCCCGCACCCCCAGCCGCCGCAACCCCAACACCACCTGCTACGTATGCTGCTGTTCTATCCCTGGTCAATACATCAACTGCTCTGTTGGCAACACCGCTTCCTTGAGAGTAATTGTTTACTGCCGTTCCAACTGAAGTCTGGAGTTGTGATATCTGTTGCTGAATCGCAAGAGCTTGTGATTTTATAGAATCCAACTGTTTTTGGATGCCAGCAAGCGATATCTCCTCACCATTGGGGTCAACATAGCGGAGTGGGTTGTTTCTTGCGTATGCATAAGCATTCATTTGTTGTGGATCGGATAGAAAACGCTCGGGGGAATCAATAAACAGGGGATCCTGTGACACAAACCGTCCCTCACTTGGTTGTTGATACCTCGCCCCTGCATAATTCAACCCTGTGCTACTGTCGTATTCGTATCCTGTGAATTTTTTGCGTTCATTAAACTCTGCATATTGAGAGTTAAACCGAAGTGAGCCAAAAGGATAATAGTCTGCTACTTGGAGTAAGTCTCGGTGGTCATTCGTTATGGCACTTGTTCCTCCCAAGTGATCAGAGTGTATGTAGGCTATGGTGGTGGTTGCTCCTGCGGTCTCTACGGTGGCTAGAGAGAAATCAAAGAACTGATGCTTTTAGAGTAGCACAAAGTTTTGCTTGAATTAAAGGTGAATCTATATTGGGAATAGTGGTTGACCTCAAATTCGTCAAATTCGTGACTTCACGCTCCATTATTCGAGTTATTCCATGATAATAATTGTCTGCAAAACCTCTTATCTTATTAATAGTATTTTTGATCTGAAGCATTTTGAAACGGTTTTTTAATTATCTGTTCATCATTAAAACTGTATGGAATGTAGATATTCACTGTACCATTGTCTTTATTAGCGACTTCAATCAGTATAGCATCTGTTTTTTCATTAGTCCGGGGATCAGTCACAGTCAGATCGTAGCATAGGCATAAAGCCACAATTTTTTCGTTTTTAACTTTTTGCCGCAGATCATTTCGGATCACTTTTATTTGCATGGTAACATCTTTAACAACCTGCTCATACATGCTAACTATAGGTTTACTTTCAGATCCTTCGAGTACAACCGTGAATGGGAGCACCTGTTCTTTTTTTCTTAACCTAAGTTCGATAAGATCAAAAGCTGTATTGTATATTTTTTCCATTTCTGGACTCATAAAGTTCAGTTCTTTCGATTATTAAGATCCTTTCTAATAACTTCTAATTTCTCACCAATTTGTCTGAGAGTTTGACTGATCTTCGTTCTTTCATCCACAGTTAATACAAATCTATATGAATTCTTTTGCGCATAGTCTGCAAAATCTCTAAGTTGTGAGGTAAATGATTGATAATTAACGTTCTTTACATCACCGATTACCTTAGTGTTATGATCGAGAATATCAGGTATTCTGCTACTTCCCGGATTTGTCATCGAGGGTATCTTTTCCGTATTTTTTATAATACCTGCAGCCTTTTCTCCAATAGCACCCAGCTCTCTATTTTTTGCAATCCAAGATGCCCCCTTCCCCCCGCCTGGCGTAGAAAAGCCCAGCACCAGATCGGTTGGTGATGGAAACCTACTCTGAGCCGCGTACTCTTCCGATTCATAAACAGGATCATATGAGCCTTGAACAGGTGAGATAAGAGCATAAAAAGGTATGACCCATGGAGACACCGGCGCACCAGCCGCTGAACGGCCTGTAGGATCGCTTTTCACTATCGGATTACCCTCTGCGTAACTGTATGAATTCTGTGCTTGTGGATTTAAGAGTACTGCTTTCCCATCTGCAGTCTGTCCTACCTCCCAAAACACTGGGTCTTGGGATGTGAATCTCCCCTCTGTCCCACTCTGATACCTCGCCCCTGCATAGTTCAGTCCGGTGCTTTGGTCGAGCTCGTATCCCGTAAACTTCCTCCGCTCATTAAACTCCGCATATTGAGAGTTAAAGCGTAAGCTTCCGTATGGATAATAGTCTGCCACCTGTATCAGATCTCGGTGATCATTGGTAACTGCACTCGTACCTCCCAAGTGATCAGAGTGTATGTAGGCTATGGTAGTAGTACCTCCTGCGGTCTCTACGGTGGCAATGAGCATATTGTTGGCATAGATATGCTTAGTGGTGGTGGCAGAGCTGGTGCTGTAGAGCTTATTTGGCATAGTAGTCGTCCCTACCCCACCCTCCTTGAGAAATACCCGTTGTCCGGTGTAGTCATAGCCAAAGGAAGAAAGAGCAGATGTGGTGGTAGCTCGTTGGAGTTGGTTTCTATAATCCCAGCGATAGTTCCAGGTGCCATTCCCCAGGAGATTGCCGGGTTTGGAGTAGGTTTGGGTGACACCGTTGATGGAGGTGGCGGCATGGGGATTGGCATAGAGGGAGCCGGTGTCTCCGGCGTAGGTATAAGAGCCGACATCGGATTTGGAGGTGAGATTGCCGATACTGCTGTAGGTGTAGGTTTGTTTGTAGTTGGATTGGGTAGTGGTAGCAAGGGTGGATGAGGCAGAGGTTAGACGATAGAGGTCATCATAGATATAGTCCATGGTTTTTTTGGTATTGGTCTCGGAGATATCCACGACTTTAGTGATATTGCCTCCAGCATCGTAAGTGTAGGTGAAGTCTTGTACGACATCTACCGCCGGAGGGGTCGAGGTACCGCCTCCACCTGAAGCCGCAAGTGAGAAAGTAGAAGTTGCCGTACTCCACGCACCCGTTGCCCCATCATCGTCCGAGAACTTAATGCGCCAGTAATAGGTAGTCGAAGAGGCAAGGGTGGAACCGCCGTAAACCAATTCCGGACTGCGGGTTCCCGCGGTTGTCGTCGCCATAGTGGAGGTGCCGGAATCCCAAAATGAGTCTCCCCAATAGCCGAGAGAAGATGTGGAAACCTGGATGCGGTATTTATTTGCCTGGTCCCCGGAATCGGAATCATTGTAGATCGCAGAAAACTCCGGTGTTGGGTCGGTGATGTTAGTCGGATCTGTCTGCCCTTCGGTCAGAAGAGAAGTTGGGGCTGTAGGGGCAGTGTTTGTGCTGGTAGCGGTATAGGTGGCGTAGATGGAGAAGTATGTTGTTAGACTTGTGGCATCCGTTGGATTAGTCGGTGATGAAAATGAATTAGTATTATCCCGATAAGAACTACCGGCTCCCGCAACGTCATATTTAAGGAGATTGTTTGAGTTGTCGCTCACCTCTCCAATGTAATAGGTACTGCCGCTTGATATTGAAGGCAAAGTACTATACGTCATGTCTTTCCACGAAAACGAACTCCAAGTAGCGCACTCGGTTCCACCAACCCCATTAGTGACAATTGTCAAAGAGGAGTTAACCAGGACCGCTTTCATATCGGTATCGCTTGAGCAGCTCTTGGATCCGTTGTATGCAGTATAAACGGTTATCTTGCTTACGGTTCCATTTTCTGGAGCAGTCGCCGTAAGTCCACGCCATTGATTTGCTGCAGTCGCTAAACTGGTACTTTGGGTTGAAGTATTCCCAAACGTCGGATCAACGGTAACGGGATAGACGGCGGTATCGAGAAATTCCTGCGGGACAGTTACCGTTAATTTTCCAATTGCGGTATCTATACGCAGTTCCCCCCAAACGGATTTACCATTGGCGTCAATAACTTTGGGCCGATAAATATGAAACACTTTTCCGGTGCGATAGTTCTTTCCTCCACTCAACGAGTAGTCCCCTGATTTTCCTCCTTCATAGTAAACCGCGTAGGAGCCCACCACGTTTTCTGGACGCTCGGCAATAGTATTTCCTTCCTCATCAGCGCACCGCGTCGCAGTACACTGCACGGCATTTTCATCCATCGGCTCCTCATCAAGCGGCGGCTGGTAGAAGAAGTCGAGATTTTTGGTTTGTATATCAAACGAAACGACGTTGGATTTGGGCTTTGCGGGGAGTATCACATCTATCTCGTACTCGCCGTCCTCGGTGGCACCACTAGCCAAATCGTAAAACCGGACTTGCCGCTCCCCATCATCCCAGACAATTTTTTCATCCTGTAGGGCTAGCGATTCTTTGGCAAGACCAGACATCTCGGGGGTTACCGATAGCGATACCTCACCCCACTTTTCAAATGTTGCCTTTGGGGTAAAAGTTTTGGTGTCTTTGTCTCCAATAGTAATCTCTAAATCTCCCTTGGTCTTGGAGAATGCGGCATGTTCCAGCACATATTCGCTTTGTATCGTTTGATTTTTGTAGTACTCGGCGGCAAGATGCGAGGCTGGAGCTTTTTGGACTAGCTCGGACGCAAGTGCTAGCGGCTCTGTGGTACTTGCCACCTGTGCGGGTGTCTCACGCACCAGCATCTCTGGCGCTAGAGACTCACTGGTGGAAGTAGCAGAGGGGGTGGCAAGGTCCTCTGTGATTACTGGATCTGGCAAAATTTCTACCTCTGCCGGCTCTTCTGGTAGCGTGCTTGTCTCCGGTTCTGGGGTCTCGGGTGCAGTCGTGTCAGCAGTCGGCGCAGTATCCGGTACCAGTACTGGGTCGGCATCGGGCAAGACACTCCCCGGGTCAAGATCAATGGTTGTTTCTGGCTGCTCTACA
>MHNR01000023.1:41238-54630 GCA_001819875.1 Candidatus Ryanbacteria bacterium RIFCSPHIGHO2_02_FULL_48_12
GGTACGCATTGTCGTAGCGCCATTGGCAAACTGCTGGGAGGTGATTTGCCCGGTGGGAGTATAGTCGAAGTTGGTGATGACAGAGACGGAGGAACCGCCGGACTCTTTGCGGGACACCGACTCGAGAAGCCCCGCGGTATTGTAAGCGTATGTCGCCTCGGCGCTGTCGGGATAGGTGATTTTGGTCTGGTTGCCTTGGCGGTCATAGTCAAACAGTGTGGTGTATTTTGTAGAGCTGATGTTACCTATCTCTTTGGCGCGTGCACCAAGGGGGGTATAGGTATACGTCAACCCAGAGGCGCTCGTGGTGGCCGCACAGAGCTGTCCCTTGCCATAGGTGCAAGAGTCATAGGCATAGGTAATCTCGGTGCCGCCTGCTCCGGTAAAATCCTCGCTAAGAGCGCGATTGATGTCGTCATAGGTAAAATTGACTGTCTTGGCCTCCGGGTTGGTGTATGAGGAGATATTGCCGGCGTCATCAAAGGCATAGCTCCAGGAGCCATAGGTCGCATCCCCCGCGGCATGCAGATCTTCTGCGGCAGTGCGGCGAGCCAGACCATCGTAGGTAAAGTTGCGGACGTTGCCCAAGGCGTCAGTGATTTTGGTGAGGTCACGCAGATAATCATAGGCATAGGTCGTAGTGTAGTTGGCCGAACCATTGTGCTCGTCTACCTGTGTGAGATTGCCATAGGCGTCGCGCCTAGCACCTTTGGCATGGCCCAAGGGGTCGGTAGTGGTAGCCCGCCAGTCATCATAGGCATAGGTAGTAGTACCCACGACGTTGGCGATACTGCTTGGACGCCGCAGAGCATCGTAGGCGTACGCAGTAAAGAGTGCGGCGGTAGTAGTGGCGGTCGTCTTGGAGGAGCCGGAGCTAAAATACGGTAGAGATTCTTTTTGGAGAAGGTCGCGATTGTTGTAGATAAAATCGCGCGCCGCATACCAGGACTCCCCTTCTCTGCGCTCCTGCACTACGCGCCCCAGACCGTCGTAGTAGGTATAGGTATCAAAGGAGGTAGAACCATCGAGATTTTCGCGCTTTTGGACCGATCGGGGTGCGGTATCGGTGTAGGTATAGGTGGTCTTGGTAACGCTCGTAGAGGGTGTGGTAATGTCGGGTTGTTTTTGTGTACTCACACGATCAAGCGCATCATATACCGTCTCGAATGTATGCCCGTTGGGATTGATCGTGCGCTTGGGCTTGCCGAGAGAATAATCATAGACATAGCCTGTGACATGACTAAGCGGATTGGTAGAGGTAGCGACGTAGAGATTGAATGGGTCGTAGGTAAAATTGGTCGCCTTGTCTCTGGGATCTTTTTCTTGTGTAGCAAGACCATAGGCATTGTACGTATGCTCAATGTCGATATAGGTACTCGAGACCTTCCAAAACTCACGCTTGGTCTCGTTGCCTTTATCTACCGAGCCATTAGCAAGACTATCATAGTAGTATTTACTCTCTTTGACTTTGACGGCGCTCTGGTCTGTGATCGTCTCCATAGAGGGGTGAGCGATAATATATGGCGTGGTACTTGCGGCATAGGAGATAGCGGTAGTGAACTTGTCTGACCCGGTGTCGCTAAACGTACCGTCATCAGAGCCCGTCACTCTCCCCCATTCTACCTTTTGGGTGAGATTACCGTTTGCATCGCTATAGGCGTACTCTTCGGCCTTGTCGGCATGATCCGAGTCGCCATCGTATGCGGAATCTGTAGTGCGGGTGAGTTTGACGAAATCACGATGCGCGCCGAGATTATATGACTCCCATTTTTGTATTGTCTTGGCATAGAGATTGTTTGCGTTATCATATTTCTCGACTCGATAGGACTTGCCAATCTTGGAGGCGTGATCGCTGTACTCGCCATGCGTAGAATCGGAGGTATTGCCCTGGTGATAAAATGTCTTGGTCACATGACCCGCCGCATCCGTGGCAGTGGTAGAGGCAAACCCCGCAAACTTGCGATCAAACGGCGTATTAAAATAGTACCTGCCGCCATTGTAAGAGTAGGTCGTAGCGGAGGTAGTAGCTACGCCATTGTTTTGGGCCATTTCGCTCACGGTGTAGATGATGAAAGGAAGATCCGGATTGAGACCTCCACCAGAGTTCGCCCTATATTGCGATGTCGGTTTGTAAGTGACTTGTGTCATACCGCCCTCGCTGTGGGTAATACGCGAGAGAATATCGGAGCGTGTGTTGTCGTTGGTGTAGCCTTTTTTCTCTGTTGCATCGGCCCGTCCCAAATCAGCTACCCCGTCACCATCCAAGTCTAAAATGCGCGCCGCCGAATCCGAGCCATCGCTTTTTATAAAATAATGCGGAAACGTGGTGCTTACATTTTCCGTATCCCAGGTGCCGTTACCATTGTTGATATAGAGCTCACGATTTTCCCCCTCTTTGGCGCGGATAAAGTCCAAGAGACCGTCACCATTCATATCGGCAAATCGCACACCTATATCTTGCCCGGAGCTGTTTACAAAAAAATGTGGGAGAGTGGTCGAGACATCATGCTCGGACCAGGTCTCATCGCCATTATTAATATAGATATAACGATTTCCCCCCTCTTTGGCGCGCAAAAAGTCCACGAGACCGTCGCCGCTAATATCCACCAGGCGCACTCCAGTGTCCTCGCCTGTTGAGGTAAGAAAATCATACGGGAATGATGTGCTTACATTGTGTTCTACCCATGCTTCTCCATTGCCTTTGTTGATGTATATATAACGATCTTCGCCTCCCTTGGCGCGTAGAAAATCCACCAAGCCATCCCCATTCATATCGGCAAGACGAACAGCGAGATCCTCCCCGCTACTCCCTACAAAAAAATGCGGGAGCGAGCTTGAAACATCTTTTTGAGTCCAGGTACCATCGCCGTTGTTGATATAGAGATATTTATTTTCGCCGTACTTGGCACGCAAAAGATCGGGGAAGCCATCAGCATTGACGTCGGCAAAACGCAGACCAAGGTCCTCCCCGCTTGTTTTGACAAAAATATACGGAAATGTTGAAGAGCTCGTATCATCGGCAAACGTGCCATTGCCTCTGTTGATATAGACATGTAGGGGATCAGTCTCGCGGGCATGTACAAAATCAGTAAATCCATCAGCATTGATATCTACCGCCCGGAGACCATTGTCCTGCCCCGAACCATTGAGAGCCTCCGTGGGTATATCGTAATCCTGATCCCAGTCTCGCAAAGATCCCATGTAGTGAAAACTTGTCGCAGGGAGCGCGATGGTGCTCCCCGACTCATCTTTGCCGGTCTCGGTGATACTCAAAAGAAGCGAGCGGATACTGTCGGTACCGGTTGTATAGGCAAGGGTGTACTTGCGCACCCAAGAGCCGGCGATTTTTGCCTGTATCTCACTTACGCGCTCATTGGATACTATGGGAAACCCTGCCTGGGTAGAGGTCGCGATATCGTTCCGAGCCTCCCGGGAAAAACCCAACTCAAAGATACCGTCGGCAACACCGCTCCCGGTGTAGGTAATCGCCGAGGGATATATCTGCCCGTTGTTTTTGTAGTAGGTGTACTCAATGTAGTTGTCATTGGTATCGCGAACCTCGGATACATACCAGCGAAATACTTTATAAGAATTGTCCGGGTCGTCCTGGCGGGAGGACGCGGCAGAGCCAAACGTATAGACCGTACCGGACTTGTCGGTCACCGTCCAACCACTTGAAGAAGTAGCGAACTCGTACTTACGAAAATCCCCATTTTCTACCTTTGGCGCATAATAATTTCCTGTGGTAGAGGCAAGATCGCCATCAAAAGACGAAGAAAAATAAGTCCGACTGTAGAGTCTGTCCACACCCTCTTTGGCCACACGCTCGATATACGGAACCGGGAACGACCACCCGTAGCCAAACGAGCTTATCTCGCTCGTATCCTCGCTCGAATAGGAGAGTGCCGCCTCCGGCTGCATGTTTTTTCTTCCCGGCGGGATTGCCAATGGGTATTGGTAGGTCAGCGCACCCGTAAAGCCTCCCACATCCGCCTGCAGGCGTCTCGTGAGCGCAGTACGCTCATCTTCGTGATGCGGATCACCACCGTAGCTGGACCCTGAACTCAAAAGAGCCGCCCCACCACCTCCCGAAGAAGCGGCTCCCTTTGGAGCTATCGCCGCACCTGATGAAGTTTCCACACTTGGAGCTTGCGTATTTTGTGACGGAGCCTGCAATATTATATTTGAACCTCCTTGCCCGCTTGTCGCTTGAGGTGAGGAGGTGCTTGTAGTAGCAACTTCCACAGCCTCTTCTGCAAATACCGCCATCGGCTGTATGAGCACAACAAAGGCCAAAAAGAGGGAAACCAGCTTTCCCCCTATCTCATTGAGTTTTTTCATAGTGATAGCGACTGTCTAAAAAATTAGAGAGATAAAATATATACTTTCACCATATCAATGACATGTCTGGATGTCTATCTCTACATTATCCACATAGCTACAGCGGCTACAAAAAATACCCCCGTTATTAGGGGGTATTTTTTGTAGAAACATTTTAAGATGCGCTACTCGAGAGCCGGAGCTGGTTCGTCCTCTACCACCTCCTCCTTGGCATCCAGCGGATGCTCAAAGTGCGGGAGGTCTTTGCGAAATCCCGTACCAGCCGGGATGAGGCGTCCGATGATGACGTTTTCTTTGAGACCACGCAGATGATCCTCCTGGCCCTCCACCGCGGCATTGATGAGTACGCGGGTCGTCTCTTGGAAAGATGCGGCGGAAAGGAACGAGCCGACACTCAAAGCGGTCTTGGAGATACCCATGAGGAGTCGAACGGCTTTGGCAGGATCGCCCTCGCCACTCTTGCGGATACGGGTATTCTCCTCGAGGAATGTATCACGCTCCACTAATTCGTCTACGCTAAATCGGGAAGATCCTTGGTGTTTGATTCTCACACGAGAAAACATCTGGCGCACGATCACTTCGATATGCTTGTCGTTGATCGGAGAACCTTGGAGGGCGTAGATCTTGCCTACCTCGCGGATGATGTAGTTTTGGGCATCCGACATACTGCCGACTTTGAAAAGCTCTTTGACGTCCACCACACCATCAGAAAGCACATGGCCTCTGGTGACATGATCGCCCTCTTTGACAAGCACCGCTTTGCCAAACGGCACGGAGTACTCGCGGATCTCTTTTTTGTCTTCGGGTTCTTTCTCTGGAGTATCGCGCTCTTCAGCATCCTCATCCGCCTCATCGCTCGGCACGACGCGTACAATCTTTTCTTTGCCAGCTTCTTTGATCTCGAGGACATCGCCTGCAATCTCTGAAATAATGGCCTTGCTCTTTGGGGTGCGAATCTCAAAAATCTCTTCTACACGGGGAAGACCAAGCGTAATGTCAGCACCTCCGGCGACACCGCCAATATGGAACGTACGCATGGTAAGCTGGGTACCTGGCTCACCGATGGCCTGTGCCGCCACGATACCAATCGCCTCACCAAGTTTGATGGGTGCGTTGGAGCCAAGGTCATACCCATAGCAGACTTGGCAAACGCCGCGGATAGTGCGGCAACTTACCGGAGAACGCAAAGACGCAGACTCCACGCCCGCCTTGTCTATCGCTTCGGCAGTCTCAATAGAGATGAGCTCACCTTTTTTGGCTAACATCGCACCCGTCCCCGGATGTTTAATATCGGTAAGCGCGGTACGTCCAAAGAGACGCGAGGTAAATGTCTTGTTGATATCTTCGGAGTCTTTGCGAAATACGAGTATACCGCGATCATCCCCACAGTCAGCCTCGCGAATGATGAGATCCTGTGCTACGTCCACGAGACGCCGGGTCAAATATCCTGCGGCGGCGGTTTTCAGAGCGGTATCTGCAGTACCTTTGCGGGCGCCGTGCGTGGAGATGAAATATTCAAGCACGTTGAGACCTTCTTTGTAGCTCGACAAAATCGGCAACTCAATAATACGGCCGGATGGGTTGACCACCATACCTTTCATACCGGACATTTGGTTGACCTGCACCCAGGAGCCACGAGCGGCGGAGTTGACCATGGCATAGATCGGCCCCTCCGGATCCAGAGTATTTTGGCGCACATCCTGGTCAATCTTTTGCTTGACCCCACCCTGCCAAATCTCAATAATCTTGGAGTAACGCTCGGAATCAGTCAGAAGCCCTTGGTCAAACTGGTCTTGGACGATGCGTGCGGCTTCGGTCGCCTCTTTGATAATCTCTTGCTTGCCTATCGGCACTTTGACGTCGTCATAGCCCCAGCTAATACCAGACTTGGTGGCATAGGTAAATCCAAGCGTCTTAATACGATCCAAAAACGGACCGGTAGCTTCAACGCCAAATTTGCGAATGATTTTACTGGTGAGTAGAGAGAGATGTTTTTTGGCGAGCTGTTCATTTACAAACGGCATACCCTCGGGCATGGCTTCGTTGAAAATCAAACGGCCGACCGTAGTCTCGATAAGTTCCTGGTTGTATTTTTCACTCAAACGAACTTTGATCTTACTATGAAGTGTGACCACACCAAACTCATAGGCCATCAAAGCTTCATCGGGACTGGAGAATATCTTACCCTCGCCGATGTCGCCCTCTTTGAGCTTGGTGAGCCAATAACAACCGAGTACCATATCCTGTTGCGGTCCTACAATCGCGTCTCCGGTACCAGGTTTGAGTAAGTTTTTGTGCGCCGCCATAATCTCGCGCGCTTCGTATTGTGCCTCCTCGGTGAGCGGCACATGTACCGCCATCTGGTCTCCATCAAAGTCTGCATTGAATGCCGGGCAAACCAGCGGGTGCAAGCGAATGGCGTTGCCTTCGATAAGCAACGGCTGGAAAGCCTGAATACCGAGACGATGCAGTGTCGGCGCACGGTTGAGAAGGACATATTTGCCATCGATAACCTCTTCGAGAATCGCCCATACTTCGGGGGTGGCATCTTCGATGATTTTGCCGGCGCCGCGGATGTTGTAGGCGAGTCCACGCTCAATGAGTTTTTGTATCACAAAGGGACGGAAAAGCTCCAAAGCCATATGCTTGGGAAGGCCGCACTGATGGAGTTTGAGCTCTGGTCCTACGACAATCACGGAACGGCCGGAATAATCTACACGCTTACCCAAAAGGTTTTGGCGGAAACGTCCCTGCTTACCCTTGAGCATATCGGCAAGTGAGCGAAGCGGGCGCTTTTGAGCCTGCGAGGTTACTGCGGCTTGCCCGCGGCGAATAGAGTTGTCTATCAAAGCGTCCACCGCCTCCTGGAGCATGCGCTTTTCATTGCGGCAAATAACCTCGGGAGCTTTGAGCTCATAGAGGCGCTTGAGCCGGTTGTTGCGGTTGATGACACGGCGATAGAGATCGTTGACATCACTCGTAGCGTGGCGTCCGCCATCGAGTGCTACCATCGGGCGCAATGCCGGCGGGATGATCGGAATAATCGTCATAAACATCCACTCGGGACGTACCCCGGAGCGTTGCATAGCACGCATAAGCTGTAGACGCTTTAAAATCTTTTTGCGTAAAAGCGGCTGGGCATTTTGAGCGGCTGCCATTAAATCTGTAGAAACTTCATCAAGATCAAGATTGGCACAAATAGCACGCAGGGTTTCGGCACCAATACCGGCCTCGAACATGTTGGCATACTTGAGACTTAAGCGGTGATATTCAACTTCCGAGAGCACCTGATTGACATGCAGACCCTTGACCTCGGCTTTGGCTTGGTCTGCAGCACTCTTGAGCGCGGTCTTCTCCGCGCCAGCCTTGGTCTTGGCCTTGAACTCACGCTCAATCTCTCCCAAAATATTGGCGCGTACCGCCTCATCTACCTTAGTGACAATATATCCTGCAAAATAAATAACTTTTTCCAAGTCTGATACCGAGACATCGAGCACCAAACTCATCTTGGAGGGCACGCCGCGCAAAAACCAAATATGCGAGACTGGCGCGGCAAGCTTGATATGCCCCATACGCTCACGGCGAACAATAGAGCGCGTTACCTCCACGCCACATTTATCACAAATGATACCCTTGTAGCGCACCCGCCGATATTTACCGCAATAACACTCGTAATCCTTCTCTGGACCAAAAATGCGCTCACAGAACAACCCATCGCGCTCTGCGCGCTGGGTCCGGTAGTTGATCGTCTCGGGTTTGGTCACCTCACCATGAGACCAAGAAAGAATCTTGTCGGGAGAGGCGACACGAAGTCCGATGGCGTCAAAATCCTGCTCTTTGAGATTATTGTCCATGTTGTTCATTGTGATGTATTAACTCGACATCTAAAGCAAGACCTTTGAGCTCGTTTACCAATACATGAAAAGATGCAGGAATATTGGGACTGCGGAAACGCTCACCACGCACCAGAGCGTCGTATGCGGCAACACGTCCCACAACATCGTCTGATTTGATGGTAATCATTTCTTGGAGTGTATGTGCCGCGCCATACCCCTCAAGCGCCCAGACTTCCATTTCTCCAAAACGCTGTCCACCGCCCTGGGCTTTGCCGCCGAGCGGCTGCTGGGTAATAAGCGAGTATGGCCCGATAGAACGCATATGAATCTTGTCTTCCACCATGTGGTGTAGTTTCATCATATAAATTTTGCCCACGGTAATTTTTTGATTGAACTGCTCGCCCGTGCGGCCATCACGCATATGAATCTTGCCGTCTTCCGGTAAACCGGCTTTGATGAGCTCATCGCGAATCTCCTCCTCTCGAGCGCCCAAAAGTGCCGGGGTAATCGCCTGATATCCGAGTTTGTCAGCAGCCCAGCCAAGATGCGTCTCTAGAATTTGTCCAATGTTCATACGAGAAGCAACACCAAGCGGGTTTAAAATAATATCTACCGGCGTGCCATCGGCAAGATGTGGCATATCTTCTACCGGCAAGATCTTGGAGATAACACCCTTGTTGCCGTGGCGTCCGGCGAGCTTGTCACCCACGGAGACTTTGCGAAGCTGGGCGACCTCCACACGCACACTCTTGATCACGCCAGATTCGAGCTTGTCACCCATATCGCGCGAGAATACTTTAGTACCCACCACACGACCCTGTTTGCCATTGGCAAGACGCAAAGAAGTGTCCTTGACGTCGCGCGCCTTTTCACCAAAAATTGCACGCAGAAGCCGCTCTTCCGGTGTAAGATCAGACTCACCTTTGGGAGAGATTTTGCCTACAAGAATATCACCCGATCGGACTTCGGCGCCAATGCGCACGATCCCCTCTTCGTCGAGATCTTTGAGCTTGTCCTCGCCAACATTCGGAATATCGTGTGTAGTAATCTCGGGCCCCAGTTTGGTATCACGGACGTTGATAGAAAAATCTTCCACATGGATGGTAGTCAGTATATCGCGGTGCACCAAACGCTCCGAAAGAATAATAGCGTCTTCATAGTTGGAGCCACCCCAGGAGAGAAACGCCACCAAAATATTCTGCCCAAGAGCAAGCTCGCCATTTCTCGTGGAAGTATTGTCGGCAAGCACTTGATCCTTTTCTACCTTATCGCCCAAATGCACGAGCGGCCGCTGATGCAACATGGTCGCACTATTGGAACGAAAATAATTGATGAGGTTGTAGGTGCGCTCTTTGGAACCTTTCACTATGATTTTTTGCGCATCCACGTAGGTCACCGTACCCGCCTCTTGGGCAATGGACACGAGTCCTGAATCACGCGCTACACGTTCCTCTACTCCGGTAGATACCACCGGCACCTCCGGCATAATACAGGGTACGGCTTGGCGTTGCATGTTTGAACCCATGAGCGCGCGGTTGGCATCATCATGCTCGAGAAATGGGATCAAACTAGTAGCGACACTAATAGCCTGCTGGGGCGAAATATCAATATAATCAATCTCATCCCGCGCGATAACGCCCGGCTGTCCTTTGGCACGAGCTTCTACTATCTCATCAAAAATATCGCCGTTGGCATCAAACCGAATACCGGCATGCGCAATATTGTGGCGAGCCTCTTCAAATGCATTTAAATGCTCGATCTCTTTGGTAATTTTGCCGTTTTTTACTTTTACATAGGGCGTCTCGATAATGCCAAAATCATTGATACGCGCATATCCTGCCAAATGTCCCACGAGACCGATGTTCGGACCTTCCGGGGTCTGAATAGGACAGATACGTCCGTAGTGAGAGGGATGCACGTCGCGGACCTCAAATCCAGCACGCTCGCGGGTAAGTCCCCCCGGCCCCAAGGCTGAAACCCGACGTTTATGCTCAAGCTCGGAGAGGGCATTGACCTGATCCATAAACTGCGAAAGCTGGTTTGTGGTGAAAAACTCTTTGAGAGCCGCCATGAAAGGACGGGCATTGACGAGCTGCATCGGCGTCAACATCTCGGCATCCAACGTAGACATGCGGTCTTTGATGATACGCTCCATGCGGGCAAGACCGATGCGCAGTCTACTCTGGAGCATTTCGCCAATACCCCGCACCCGGCGGTTGCCGAGGTGGTCGATATCATCAGCAGAAAGATTCGGATTGCGGTTCATACGAATGATTTCAGACATAACACCCACAATGTCATGCACATCAAGCGTGCGGTCGCTCACCCGTTTGTGCTCTTTGATCTCCAGACGCTGGTTGAACTTGTGGCGTCCTACTGCAGAGAGATCGTAGCGCTCCGGCCCAAACATGGACTCCAAAAGCTCGCGAGCGTTGTCTACCGTGGCCAAATCCCCCGGGCGAATCCTCTTGTAGAGCTCCACGAACGCATCATTGGCGCTCTGGGAAGAGTCTTTGTCGAGAGTCTTTTTGATGCAAGACTCCTCTCCTTCATCCACTGGAGCAAATGCTTTGATAATGTCCTCATTTTTCTCAAGTCCTAAAATGCGCAAAAGAGCCGAAGCGGCAATACGGCGCTTGCGGTCGATTTTTACATAAAGTGCATTGTCTACATCCGTCTCAAATTCCAGCCAGGCGCCGCGAGATGGCACAATCTTTGCGCCAAAGACTTTGCGGCCACGAACATAGTTTTCGGTAAAGTATACGCCGAATGATCGGGCGAGCTGGGAAACAATCACGCGCTCTACCCCGTTAATAACAAAGGTGCCACGATCGGTCATCAACGGAAAATCGCCCAAGAAGACCTCTTGCTCCTTGAGCTCACCGGTTGTTTTATTGGCAAGTTGTACCCGCACACGCAATGGCGCTTCGTATGAGAGATTGTGATCCCGAGAGTAATACTCGTCATGCTTGGGATCCTCGATAGTGTAGTCTACAAACTGGAGCTCCATCTCCCCGGCATAGTCCTTGACCGGAAAGAAGTCGACAAAGAGCTCACGCAGGCCCTTTTCTATCAGCCACCGATAAGAGCTCAATTGTACCTCCGCCAAAATCGGCAGTGGCATCAACGGTTTTTTGTACTGCGAAAAGTATTTTTTTTGCATAAGCAAGAAGAAAAATAGCCCTACGCTACCTTTTTAATTAGGGTTTAGATGAAAACTTGTTATGTAGTCTCTAGGCTAGTCAATTGCCTAATTTTTCTTAATTATAGCTTTTAGAGCCGTTTTGCACAGCCCTAAAGCTGGGGATAACAGCATCTCCTACGTATGATGCAAGACTACGAAAGACTAGCAGGGATTGTAGCAAAGAATACCGAGTCCGTCAAGCACCCCAAACCTGTGGATAGTTTATAGCCAGAAACACGCTACAATGGCCTTACAGAAAGTCGACTTACCAGCCGCACATAATCAGCGAAACAGCATATGTTTTCCAACCATGCATATAATCTCGCACTCCAGCTCACCGAGGAGCACAAAAGCCTTTGGCGCATGAAAAACGAATACCAAAAAGACGCCGAGGGATGCGCCGCCTGCCAATCACTTTGGGAAAAACTCGCCAAAGACAAAGAGGCACATATTCAAGAGCTCCAGGGGCTCCTCAAAGGACACATGGAGTAATCCCAGAAAGAAAAATCGGTACTGCGAAAGTACCGATTTTTTGTTTGTTGAGCGCTTATCCACGCAATCATCAAGCTCCAGCGTGCGACTGCTGATAATCCCCGAAAGGGGGAAACTGGTAACTCACCGAAGAAACTGGCGCGGTATCTTGTGGCCGGATAATAAGCACTGGAGCCTCTGCAACTGGTAGAAGGCGCAACAAGCCAAGCGGGGCAGAAAATTTTCGCCCGCGCAAACCCCATAACGCTTCGCAAAAGAGAACAGTATACGGAAGAAACTTTGGATCAAATGGCAACGAAAGCTGTACATTTTCTACAGATAAAAACCGACTTACCTCCTCTCGAGCAAAAAGCTCTACCAAATCAAGAGACCGTTCCCGACCAGTGAATGCAAATAATTTTCCCGTGAGATCCCCATGGAGATCCCTGCCACCAAACGAGACTCGATACCCTATTAGCCTATGATCCGTAAGCGTACACGATTGCACTCTTACCCCCTTGTAAGAAGAAATCTACTACTAAGAGTAGCGCACGTACCACTGACTTGGCAAAAATATCATGGGGAGAACTTTTCTCCGAAGTCCTAAAAAGGCGCGTCTTCATCTTTTGTATCTGCAACTTCGAGCTCCGCACGAAGTTTTTTAAATTCATTTTCTGATTTCGCAAGGACACCACGACAATATTTTACAAGCTCGACACCCTCACGGAATTTTTCAAGACCAGTTTCTACATCAATATCTTTTTTGCCCAGCTCCTCTACAATATGCTCAAGCTCTTTGATCGCACCCTGCAAATCTTCTTTTGATTTCATAGTTCTAGAAAAAATAATAATCGACCTTGTATATTTATATCGTAGTTTTACGGCTGCAAAATATCCTCTGTCCGACCGCCTATCGAGATAATCACCGACTGCACCGTGGGAAATTGCTTGAGCGTCTCAGTAATCTGTGCCCGTATGGAGGTTACCCGACAAGAACCCGCCACCGCACGGTCGAGCGCCGCATCAAAATCAACCGTCGCAATACCATTTTGTATGGCGAGACGCTGGACACGCACCCCCGCATTGAGGCTAGTGAAATATCCCTGTTCGCGCTCTCCAGATGTCGGCCCCTGTAGAAGCTCTTCGAGCACGGACGCCGCCACCGCCTTAGTACGCAGAATCTCTCGTGGCACAGGATATACATGCGTGCATGACCCGGAGCTATCCATCTTACTGTTCGGGAAAAATACCGAAACCCGGGCTGTCTCTATACTATCAGATTGCCATACTATCGGCACGGTCACCGTATCCGTCTCGGATCCATCGCGCGCCGAATATACAAACACCTGTAATGTCGCTTGCGGATGATTTTTGAGTTTTGCAAGGTTCACAGAAGAAACCACCATATCATGCTCAAAATATCCATACACACCCGCATCCGCAGCACGCGTACTCACCACCTCTTCCATGAGTGTCCCCACGCCATCAGCCGAGAGACGGATCATGAACTTATTTTCAGACACGCGGGCAAAACCGGCAACGGTAAACGAATCGCGAATG
>MHNR01000023.1:54639-110119 GCA_001819875.1 Candidatus Ryanbacteria bacterium RIFCSPHIGHO2_02_FULL_48_12
TACCGCTTTCTCGTTTAGACTGTTTTCAAAAAACCGCACGGTGCGCGCAATATCCTGCACGTGCTCCTTGTCTACGTATGCTACAAAAAACGAATATGGGGCGTCGTTGATGCGCACCTCACGCGGATAGCGCACCACCAAAGCTGCATCTTTGAGCGCATCTTCCCGCGGCACAATAATTGCGGCCTCCTGTCCATCAATCGTCTGATGTAAAATCTCCGGCGCATCACCATATGGTTTAAGCTTGTGGTACGCAATACTCCCCACCGCACTCTCAAGCGTGCCCTCGTCCACTTGGACTGCATCCAAAGTGAAAAATCCATCGCGCCCCTCAAAATGCGTGGGGATGCCATTCATCCCCGCCCGTCGCATATTCGGCCCCCAGGTAGCTGGATACGAAAACGCCACCTTAAAATCAGGGTTCAGGTAATACAAAGACGCTCCATGCACCATTTCCTTGAGACGTTCTGCCTCTATCCGCGCACCCGCAACTCTGCCAGACACTTCCAACTGCATGCCCGGGAGAAAATATGCCATAGCAACCGCCCGCCCCTCACTATCCTCTAGACGCACATCTTCGGATACATGCACCTCCATGAGACTCTGGTCTGTATCTCTGCGTAATACAAACAATTGAGCAGAGGCATCGCTCGATACAAGCTCTCCACGTATCATCTCGGTGGTCTGGGCATCACCATCTTTGCCCGTATCTTTTCTCGAAAGGAAAAACAAACCCAACAACACTACGAGGAGAAGACCGCATACTATGTAAAAAAATCGCTTCATAACAAATCAGTATGCTATGGTATTAAACGCCTGCGGCACCAGCTCTTCTCGCTCGGTCCCGGCCACCATACCCGGCTTATAGGTAATCATGGCGCAATTTTTGATCTCGGCACTCTCCACAAGCTCCAAGATCGCTCGCTCGGACATCCGCGCCAAAATCTTATGAAATGCGAGTAGCACCGCGGCGTGGGAGACAATAAGCACATTTTTCCCCGCCCAATCGCGCACAATGGTCGCCAAAAAACTGCGTACTCGTATTGCCACATCCGGATACGACTCGCCTCCCGGCGGTCGAAAATAATACCGTCCCTCAATACTCCGCAAAAGCGCCCACTCGGGATAGCGATCTTTGATCTCCCGCTCGGTCAACGCGAAAAAAATACCAAATTCTTTTTCTCGCAGACGCTCATCCACCATAATCGGCGGCATATCCGCATGCCATGCGGCTAGGATATGCTCGGCGGTCTCGTCAGCCCGCTTAAATGGACTCACAAATACTACATCAAATTTTTCATAGCGCTCATGCAAAAAATCTCCCGTGGCTCTCGCTTGCTGGATACCTTCTTTGGTGAGCACAATGTCGGCATTGCGCGTGAGTTTGAGCCCATCAGAATGCCCATCACTCTCCCCAAGAGCGATAAGCCGGCGCTCCAGATTGTATTCTGATTCGCCATGGCGTATGAGCACAAGATTTTGCGGCCATTTTGCCATTCACCAGTACTATGTTTCTAATGCAAACGCCGCCATCCGATAATTACAATAATCACACTCGGGACTCGGCTGGGGAATACGCTCACCTACCAAACAATCACGAATGGCACCCAATGCGCCATCCACCCAACTTGCATCACCCGTATACGGAATTACTTTGACCGTAAACTCAAGTTTGGCATCAAACGCTTCTTTGTCGGCATCTCCATTACAGTAGACAAAATATGCGGTATCGGAAACCCGAAACCCATTGTTGCGGAGGAGCCACTGATACACCTCGACTTGCCGTTTATAGCCGATTTGCCAATCCGCATCCAGCGAAACTTCTCCACTTTTTGAGGTCGCCTTGTAGTCCACCACCAAGAGCTCGCCCTGGAGATTGACCCAGACGTCGTCGATACCACCTCTAACTAAAAGATGCGTCGCTTCATGTACATATTGCACACCCTGTTGAAGGGCGTTCCGCCACTCCTCCAATTTCTCATGCTGAAACGGTACCGCATCGATACCGTACACCTTCATAAGTGGGTGCGGTGTTTGGCGCGCGCGATGGATATCAAATTCTTTTTTGAGCAGGGCATCCACCGCAGAGTTGAGACTAAACGGATACCCCGGTGGGCGCCCCACACCCAAGCGTTGATCAAGATAAAAACAGCGCGGACACTCCAAAAAAAGATCAATCTTTGACCTGCTAATACGAAACGGCAATGTAGCAGTAGGGTCAAACAGACCTCTGGTTTTTTGGGGGTTATAGTACTTACTCATACGATATGATTGCTTTAATAAGTATGACGCAAAAACAGACAACAAAAAAGCCCCGAAGGGCACAAAAACGTACTGCACAGAGCGATGTTGTTCTACCTAGTGGCGGCTCCGGGGGTAATGCCGTGAATGAAGCGGGCAATTTCTGCAACGCGGTTTACGCTTGCGCCCTCCCCTATGCCCGGACTCGAAAAAGGCTTCACTGGCACCACCCTCAGGCACAAAGAGAAATGGTTGTCCATCGGTCTCTGGAGACACCACGCGGTAAAGGGCTCTCGCCATGCATACCTCCCCAAAGTAAATTTAATATCGGTTATATACCAAAACGACGCAAACTGCAATATCAGCGCATACGGTCAATACGCGCCGCCACAATAAAATCATTTTCCGATAGCCCGCCAATAGCATGCGTAGAAAGCTCGATGAGCACCTTGCTATAAAAAATATGGATATCCGGATGATGCCCCTCAGACTCTGCAACGTCCGCAACCTTGTCGACAAATGCCATAGCGGATATGAAATCACGGAACTCAAATTGTTTTTGAATTTTTTTCCCATCTACAACCTGCCATGATCCCCCAAGCTCGGTGGTAAGTTGAGCGATTACCTTGGATTCGAGCGGTGGCGTACCACCCTCGCAGGGAACACATTTTTTATCCGCAAGATGCATGTGTATCAGTATACCAAAAAATACATCGGCCGAATATCGACCGATGCGGGCTAGGAGGAAGGGGTTAAAAACGATTCTGCTCAAGAAATGAGCCGCCGACCACGAATGCGGTCTGCATAAAATCGAACAACCCCAAAAGCGTCGTCTCAAATCCCGAAAATAATTTTGGGATAAGCGCGTGCATCATGACGATCGCAAGCCCAAGCCCTATGACTCGAAAAATCTTCATGTGAGGATTTTGAGTTGATAATGGAGGGGGCCCGTCTTCGACGCCTCGACCACACGCGACGCTTTATATGATAAGCCTCCCCAGTATAAGGACCCGAATCGGCCCGCATACTCGGGAGGCCTACCAATAACAATGTACTACTCGACTATACAAACGCACTCCGAAAGTAAAAAGTTATACCTCCCTTGGCAACCACCAAAAACCATGGTACCGTTTTGCTAGATTGCTTATAAGGGGGCGTGTATGCAACGCGCGGTCAACGCGTATCCGTCTGATGCAGAGCTGGATCGGCTTATTCAAAAAATCACCGACCCTGCCAACATCTGCCGCAACTGCGACTTGTTCATAACTTCTGATATGGCACACTGCTCTTCATGCGGGGAGCAAAACCTTCTTTTTGATCCCGATGCATTCTCTGAAGTATGGGGCATAACGCTCCAAGCCATGCTTGAAACTAATTGCGACGGGCAACACCAAGAACAGCGAGAGCAGGACCTTTCCTACTGCCCGCACTGCAGAGCACACCATAGAATCAACACGACAAAAAATGAGACATAGGTCTCATAAATAGACTCTGTCGTGTTTTTTATTTTTTGCCTATTCCTTCAGACGACAAGCATTGGAGGCATGTACCGTTTGATTGTACACCTCTACCAATTGTTTCGTTTCACTCACGAGTGCGTTGTACTCGCCTACCAGCTTGTTATAGGCTACGACTTCGGTGTTATAGCGTTCATCGCGCGCACTTTTGAGCTTTTCAAGTTCAGTACGCTTTACCGCAAGCTCCTGCTCAAGCGATACAAGCTTTTGCTTACCCACATCCACCCGCACCTGCAACGCTTCATCCGGCTCCGGACAGGCGCTTGTAGGAAGACCGAAAGTCTGCACCGCAAGCCACACTTCTGCGCCCTCGAACGTGCCTTTTTTAGCCGCAACCCCGATCTCTTGATAGCGTGCATTAAGGATATTTGCACGGTGCCCGGGGCTATCCATCCAAGCCTGCACCACATCTGCATCATCGGTAAATCCACCAAGTGCCAAATTTTCTCCGATCATAATATAAGCATACCCCGCCTCTTCCGCGAGATCTCCCGCGCCTTTTCCTACGGGTGATATATGCTCAAAATATTGTCGAGCGAACATATCATCTACTTTTTTGACAGCGACAGCATCAAGTACCATATTTTCCTGTAACTCCGTAAGACCCGCAACACGACGCTTTTTGTTGGTCTCGCGAATAATACCCGTGCGGGTAAGCGTGGCGACAGCCTCTGTAGGCGGACGGCGAAGTGGCGGTGGCGCGACTACTTCTTTCTTGAGGTCATGCACAATGTCAGCCGTAAAATCAGAAACACGCGAAATATTTTCTTCGAACGAAAAAAACCCGCGCTTCTGGAGGATAAGTGCGAGCATGGCAATTATAGCTAGAGCAAGAAGTGTCTTAAAAAATCTCATGCCTCTCGTCCGGAATTGTCCGGATACGAAATGCTAGCGATGGCGCAAAGAAACTTTCTTGCCTGCTTTTTTGCGATGTTTGCGCTGTGCGACTTTTTTACTTTTGTTCATAGATGTAAATGTTATACTGTACCGACAGTATAACGCATATCGGGTCGAAAAAGCAAAAAAAAATAAGCGCTGGAGTAGACGCTTATGATAGTACCCAGAAGAGATCTACTACTTACGAAGATCTACGCAAAGGTGTAACTTTCTCTCTATTTTTTTCTTCCCCGCTTACTCCTTTAGAAACGGGAATCTCAAGGACCGCATCATGGAACTGGAAATGCTCTGTGTTGCGACGCGCACAGGCAGTACAAGCCATAGTAGCCGAGTGCCATGCCGGTTTTGCTCCTCTGCATAGATCATTTGCGTCTCGTAGCTCCATACGCGCAATAATCAATAATTGGTTTTTTTGCTCCGCGGTCAAGACCGATCCGGGGACAGTAATAAGATCCGCCTTGCATTCGCTACAAAATTTTCCTCCCCGACGGCACATACACTTCTCATTGAGACAAAATTTGTCTTCAAGCATCTCTTCCTCCTTCAAAAAAATAGGAACGCTCTATACATATTTAGCATATTTTTTTCACCTATGTCAATAGAGCTTTGCGGCCCTTGACATAGGACCACAAACGGCCTATCGTTTTGATATACGTACCCTAAAAAGGAGGCTCTTGTGGGAAACATCACCCGACCTTTTGAATGGACATTCGGCAACTCCATCGCCATCTACTTCGTTCTTCTCATGTTACTTTTTGTGACTGTACTATCCCACCTTGGCCTGGCGACGACCACAATGATTTTCTCTGTCCTCTTTTTTGTCTGTGCCTTGGGCACCTTCTACATCCTTTATAAGGAAACTCGCTATCGTCGCACATAGACACCCACATCATTCTGGGCGTCTTTTTTTACCAAAAACAAAACCCCCGGCATATACCGGAGGTTTTTCTATAGTCTATCGAGATGCAAGCTGTTGAGAGCTTGCCGTTTCCATTCCTGGGATCACATCTCTGTCCCAGCAGGCTCGGCTCCATGTCCAAGGTCTCGTCCCCTGTTTCTCGTAGAGTACCAAGGCCATAGCCTCATTACCCTCTTCGGTCAGAAGATCGTGACCAAGTTTTTTGGCATCCTCACCCCAATACATAGTATTGATCTGGTATTTGCCAACATCCTTGGGGTTGTGTTTGCCACGGACCACATTACCGTTTTCATCGAAATGTTTACCGCTTGATTCGCAAAAAGCGATCTTCTTTAACACGGAAGGAAGCTCTTTTCTCTTAGCTTCTGCTATCGGCAATGTAGGCAAAGCCGACAACCATTCATGGACCTCTCTTGCCTCAAGCTTTTGTACCTCTTGGTCGGTCGGAGCCGTCGTAGGGCCTGAAAAAGCAAGGGCAAATATTACAATTGTGCTGTAGATACTAATAAGCCTTTTGATCGCTAGTTTATCTTCTCAAAGCCGTGAGTTCCTGCAGTATTCCTCGCCAGCTAGCGACATTGCCCCCTATAAAATGACCATTTGGCCTTAATACGGAAGGGTTTTTCAGTTAATGCGTATAGTATTAGCCAGTAAAAAACAGCTTTTTATGCTGTGCCTTACACTATACATCTTTCCTGTAAAAAGTCAAGTACTACTTGCGACCGCATTTCGACCCTTTTTGGAGAGTCAATTTTGCCCCTGCATACTAGCGAACCGCCCCAAAATAAGCAAGATTGACAAAGTTGACCATCCCTGGGTGTCGAAAACACCAAAAAATGTGTCAAGGAGACATAAAAAAGCCTGTGGACAAGCGCCTTGCCACAGACCAGAAGAAAATTAAAGCGGATGAGGCTTAAATGACTGGAGTAGACTGACCCAGAATAAAGGATTGGTAAATTTTAAGGAGTGAGAAGAGGAAGCTCAGAATCAAAGGTCCGATGAGAAATCCCATAGGCCCAAAGAAGCTAATACCCCCTAAAACCGAGAGGATAATAAACAACGGATGGATATTGGTACCCCGCTCAATAAGTTTTGGACCCAAAAATTGGTCTATAAGACCCACGGCAGTCATCCCCCAGAGAAATAGACCAAGCCCCGGGCCAGTCTCTCCTATTACCAGAAGATAGAATATGGCGGGAGCAAGCACCAAAGACGTCCCAATGCCTGGGATAAGCGCCGCCACGGCCGCTACCGCGCCCCACAATGCTGGATTGGGAACGCCAAAAAGGACAAAACCGGTGCTCGTGAGCACACCCTGGATCAAGGCTATGACCAAGGTTCCTTTGATTATGGAGTTGACCGCACGGCCCATGTGCTCAAAAATCTCGCGATCATACTCGTCCGGCAAAGGACTCAGCTTCACTATAGCTTCCTTAAACTTAATACCATCCTTTAAGAAGTAATAAAAAGCTATCAGCCCCACGAACAAATTTACAAATATTTTGAGTGTCCCCGAAAACAACGTGCCGATATTTCCCAATAATAGCTCCATAACTCGTCGAATCTGCGTATCAAGCGAAAATGAACCAGAGAATGCCGGAAAAAACTTGCTAATTTCCAGCCCCAAAAGACCCTTAAAGCCACCGGGATAATCTTGACTACTTGTTGCAAGATAGGTGTAGAGATCGGTAGCTTCTTGAGTAATCTGTATGCCAAAAAATATAAGTGGGATGAGCACGAGCGCCAAAACCACAAACACACACAAGGCGGCAGAGAAAGTCTCTCGCCCTCCCATCACCCGCGCTAAACCATGATACAAGGGATGAAATACCGTCGCTAAAGCCGCCGCGGTAAGCACGCCCTGCATATATGGGAGGAACACCACTAACGCCAGAAAAAATACCAGCGTCAAAAGAAGTATAAAAAAATTGATTTGTAGATTCTTACTTGCCATAAGTTTATCTATACCTCATTATCTCGCCCAGCGACAATCTCCTTTGCCATCTGGACTACCAAACGCTTTTAAATATTGAGAATAGACATCCACGCGCTCACAGTCGCGCTTGGTCTCCTCTGCATAGCAGGACTGCGCATATTGCTCACTCGCCGTAAGCTCTGGAGCATTTTTTTCCACTCGAAATGTCGGACGACAAGCATAAGAAAGCTCAAATGTATCCCCGGACCCCGGCCCGATCAAAACATATCCCAGCACCGCAAGCGCTACCAAAACCACAAGCCAAATGATTTTGTAAGACTCCGACTCCATGGGTTTATTATACACGTCTCTTCGGGTACTTTTCTAGGTATAGCGACGTATGTGCACATATTACCCATAGCTCTTGACACAACTATACTAACATGCTACAAATATAGCGGTTTAGGGGGTTATGGACATTCACAGTATACACTCCAGGAAGGAGACAGGAGATGAAGAAGTTATTTCTGCTGGTAGCGATTGTGTTATTCGGTGCTGTATTTAGCACCACTGCATGGGCACAGCTCTTGTTCCAAGGGCAAGTAGCCCAGGAGTTTGGGGAGGACCAGGTATTCGCCAGATTTTACCAAGAATCTGGCTCTGGCCGAAGTTGCAAACGAAACTACGTAGAATTTTTCTACGCAGTGCAAAAAAATCTTGTCACGGCTGATCCGAGAGACGATTACCGGACATCATTTCTGTCAGCCTACGTCCAGGTCACGGATTGTGGGCAGGGGCAAACTCTGGTCGATGGGTTCTACGTATTGGAAACACCGACTGATTTTTTCAGTAAAGACCCATCCGGCAGAAAAGTCAGCGTTCAGATGAGAGACGCGCGAATGACCGGAGCATCAGGAGAAATATGCACCTTAAAAGGGACGGTTGACTTCTTCGAAAATGGAACCTACGAGTGGCTTCTCGTAAATCCATTCCCTTACGGCGGATTTTGGAAGTTTGACCAGATGTTCTCTCCCACGACAAGCATGGGGACCATCACCTTGACATGTAGAGGGACAAGCTGGCATCTGCTAAGGAACGCCAGAGCTCTCTCCCACCAGGAGTATGATTCCTATATCCAGGTAATAGACTTTACCCAAACGGAGTAGTCTTTTAACCTGGTAAGATCGCCCCCTAACCGCCAACGCCTATGCATCACGTAGGCGTTTTTTCTTTTCTCTTAAAATCATTGACTTATAGCATACTTTATGGTATTTTTCGTCCGATAACATCTGCTCTTTAACTTTAAAAGAAGGAGGCACCTTATGGGACCGTAGAATCTATCGTGTGCATAGGTCAAAAAATGATTCATTGAAAGGAGTTCCCTTATGGTTTACTGGATACAAATCCTCTTATTGCTTGTTAGTCTTGAATTTTCTTTCTCCACCGCCGAAGCCGCACCTCCCCCACCCAAAGACGACAGATGTGCTGAAAACCCTTTCATTGTCGACACCGATGCCGACATCGCCCGGATAGCCAATGGCTATCATTGCGAGAAACCAAAGGTCGTCATTGAAAAATCGTTCACGAGTAGTGTACACACCCTCACTATTGAGGCGGGAGAGATAGAGTTTTTGGAAGGAGTTACTGTGCAAAACACGTTGCCGGGATCAGAGATATTCCTGCACGCCCGCACAGGCGACATCCAACTCAAAAATAGCACAATACTCGCCAACAAAAAGGTAATAATCCGCTGTGAAGCCAAGCATTGCAATGTGCTTGGCCAGAAGAAAAACACCATCAAAGCTGGCTATGTAATCATCCAGGCCATGAGATCGGCCTGGTTTGAGGGCACTAATATAACGGCAGATGTTGACGTGATACTCCGCAGTTGGGGTAGCGTGCAATTCTACAAAAGCAACTACAACGCCATGCCCATGATTCTTGCTAAGAATATCATCATGCAAACCGAGGGAGATGTCGCTCTGGGAGACTGGGTATTTCTCACAGCGAGCAATCGCATCCATTTGGAAGGTACCAAATGGTCTGTCTGGGCACAAAACAGCAATCTCTCCGGCCGTGTCATTGAGATCTCGGGCGGTATGCATATCGGACTCGTGAATACGGTCGCTCAATCCAAGGGACGATTTGCCGCGCATGTAACCGGTATATGTGCATCCGGCATGTATTGCGTTGATGCTGAACGCGCCAATATCAGCAGCACAAACGGCGTCATCGAGATGGGTACCCCAAAGGGCCAGGGCACGATAAACTTGTGCCGTGGTAAGTTCAAAGACGCACACCCGCGCGTCCCACGGATGAACGGAGCTGACAAGCTCCCCTATCCCGCTACAGTTGCATACCTATCATCCCAATGCGGTGGTAGCGGAGCACAAATAGACTAGCTAAACATTTTTTAACCTCTTTCTTTACGTGCCTTACACACCCCTCTCCTTATGAGAGGGTTTTTATTTTGCCATTTTTGGTGGACAAATGATACAAATTGGTATCTAATGAACAGGTACCATTCAACAAATATCTATATGCAAAAAATATCTAAATTGCGTGCCCGAGAGATTCTTGATTCGCGTGGCAATCCGACCATCGAGGTAGACCTCCTCTTGGAAAACGGCTCATTTGGGAGAGCCTCGGTCCCCTCGGGAGCCTCTACTGGCACCCATGAAGCCACCGAACTCCGAGACGGCGGCGAGCGCTATGGTGGCGCGGGTGTCACGCTTGCAGTTCAAAACGTCAATGGTCCTATTGCCCTTACCCTTTCCAGCAAAGAGGTCAACCAGCGGACACTTGATGAGGCGCTCATCGCACTTGATGGCACCGAGAACAAATCTAAACTCGGCGCAAACGCCATACTCGGTGTCTCTTTGGCATTCTCGCATGCCATGGCGCACAGCGAACAAAAAACGCTGTACCAATATTTTGCAGATACGGCGCACACTGCCAATCTCATTCGCTTGCCTGTGCCTATGATGAATATTCTCAATGGGGGAAAGCACGCCGAACAATCCACTGACTTGCAAGAGTTTATGATCGTTCCCATCGGCGCGCCGTCATACAAAGAGGCTCTGCGTTATGGAGCAGAAGTATTTCGCACACTCAAAAAAATGCTCACCAGCTGGAAGCTCTCCACCTCTGTCGGAGATGAAGGTGGATTTGCCCCATCCCTCCCTACCAATGAGGCGGCGCTGGAGGTCATCATGGAAGCGATCAAACGCGCCGGCTACAAAGCAGGCACCGATATTGCAATCGCCATTGATGCGGCTTCTAGTGAATTCCACAAAGATGGCACCTACCACCTTGCGACCGAGCAAAAAAAGCTTACGAGCGACGAGCTGATCACCCTCTACGAAAAATGGGTGCATGCCTACCCCATCATTTCTATTGAAGACGGCCTTGCCGAAGACGACTGGGAAGGATATGAAAAGTTCACCGCGCGTTTGGGTAAAAAAATCCAGATCGTCGGGGATGATCTCTTTGTCACCAACGTCAAACGCCTCAAGGAGGGCATCGAGCGTAAAGCCGGCAATGCAATTCTTATCAAGCTCAATCAAATCGGCACGGTGTCAGAAACGATTGATGCAATCACTATGGCGCGCGAGGCGAAATTTGCCGCCATCGTCTCACACCGATCCGGGGAGACTGAAGATACGACCATCGCGGACTTTGCGGTGGGACTCGGCACCGGGCAAATAAAGACCGGGTCTTTGTGTCGCAGTGAACGCATCGCCAAATACAACCAGCTTCTTCGTATAGAAGAAGAGCTCGGCGGGCGTGCCGTATACCCCGGGAGTTCTGCATTTTCTCGTTCATGAACCAAACATCCACACAACAAATAACCCTCATCGTACTTGATGGCTGGGGTATGCGAGACGTCCGAGAGCACAATGCCCTTGCTGAAGCTCGCACGCCATTTTTTGATTCGCTTTGGGAACAGTATCCGCACACCACACTGGACGCGAGTAGCCTCGCAGTTGGTCTCCCCCAAGGACAAATGGGTAACTCCGAGATAGGGCATATGACCATCGGCGCGGGTACCATCATTGATACTGATCTCGTGCGCATATCCAAAGCAATCCGTGAGAACAAACTTCTAGAAAATCCTGCACTCGATACACTGTTCAAACACATCCAAACACACGACTCGACACTACACCTCATGGGTCTCATGAGTCCGGGGGGCGTACATAGTCACAGCGACCACCTCATAGGACTACTTGAAGCGGCCAAAGCAGTTGGTATACAAAAAGTAGCTATCCACGCATTTACCGATGGGAGGGACACACCGCCGCAGAGTGCAGGCACCTATCTCAAAGAGTTGGAAGATGCGCTCGCCTCTATCGGCATCGGATATATCGCCACCGCATCGGGTAGATTTTATGCTATGGACCGCGACAACAACTGGGATCGCCTCTCTAAAGTGGAGGCGGCTCTTTTTACCTGCACGGGTACTATCTGCCAAGCAAAACGCCCCTCCGCAATGCTCACCGAGTTTTACCAAAATGGTGTACTCGATGAGCATCTCGAACCTTTGGTGTTTCTCGATGAGAGCGGCAAAAGCTATGCTATAGAACCCCATGATGGTGTATTGTTTTTTAATTTTCGTGCGGATCGCGCACGCATGCTTGCGCACAAAATCGCCGAACACGCCAAAAAAGATGACCTCTGTTTTGTAACCCTCGCCAAATACGACGACACCTTGGAGGCACTCGTAGCATTCCCCCAGCAGGGCATAGAGACTACACTTGCGGCAGAGATAGCACGAGCCGGACTTCTGCAGGCGCATATCGCCGAGACGGAAAAATATGCACATGCCACCTATTTTCTCAATGGCGGGCGCGAACAACCGCATGACGGCGAAGAACACGTGCTCATCGAATCACGTAAAGACATCAAGACCCATGACCAAGCCCCTCAGATGCGGGCGCGCGAGATTACGGATGCCGCGCTCGAGAAACTGGAGCAAGGTGTTGATTTTATATTTATCAACTACGCAAATGCTGATATGGTGGGACATACCGCCAACAAACCCGCAATCATTGAAGCCGCCGAAGAGATAGACACACAACTTGCACGTCTCGTCCCATGTATCTTGGAGCATGGCGGCATCGTCTGCATTACTGCGGATCATGGCAATGCAGAAACCAACATCGATACCGAAACCGGAGAACGACACACCGCACATACCGCAAATCTCGTCCCCCTAATCATCACCAAACCGGGGATTGCACTCAAAGATGGCGGCACGCTTGCCGACGTTGCGCCAACTATACTTCGTTTGCTCACCATCAAAAAACCGACCTCCATGACCGGACAAAATCTCATCGTCTAGGCGATACACACCGTTTATACATTCGGGTAAGCCGCACGCACAATCGTCTCTACTTCACCAGCGGTACGTGCCTCCATGAGACGCACCCGCAATTCTTTTGCCCCCTCAAATCCTACTACGTATGCCTTGTAGTGTTTTTTCATCACATCAAAATTTTTCTTGCCATAAAACAGTTCCTCAAAAAGATAGATATGCTCGAGCATCACCCGAAAACGCTCCTCCAAAGACTTTGTAGCGGTGTCTCCCATCGGACTAAAAAACCATGGGTTACCAAAAATACCGCGACCAATCATCACGCCATCAGCCCCAGTCTCCTCTACCCGTTCTGCCGCCTCAGTAAGATTCGAGACATCGCCATTACCAAGTATCAATGGTCTCTGATCCTCCGGTAGAGCACGCGCCATTGCCACGGCACGCGCCACCACATCCCAATGCGCCGGCACCAGTGACATTTCTTTTTTGGTACGCGCATGAAGTGTAATAGCGGCAAGATCCATCTCAAAGAGATGCCCCAACCATTCTTCCAAAGCAATTGCATTAAATCCAATACGCGTTTTTACTGATACCGGCAAATCTCCCGCACCTGATTGCGTTGCTTGCACAATCTCTTTGGCGAGCACCGGGTTTTGGATATGCGCGGCTCCTGCGCCTTGTTTGACAACATTGCGCTCGGGACATCCCATATTAATATCAATACCGTCAAATCCGAGCTCACGTGCAAGACGCGCACATGCATAAAAATTGTCCGGGTTTGCGCCAAAAAATTGCGCCACAATCGGATGCTCCCCCTCTGTATACCAAAGATCACGCAGTAAAATCTCGCGACCCGGAGAACAGAGGCCATCGCAAGAAACAAACTCCGTCCACATAATATCTGGCTTGCCGTATTTGGTAATAATCCGCCGAAAAGCGGCATCCGTGACATCGGCCATCGGTGCAAGAGCCCATATTGGTTTTTTGAGCGCCCCCCAAAATCCCCTTTGCATACGAAGATAATTAGCCTCTATACGGTAAGCCATTTTGGGAAAATGCGCAACAAAAACCCCGCACGCTCATGTGTGGGGTTTTGAGTCTGAAAAGTGGCCTAGTGTCCCTCTGCCGCGTCCGCCTCGGCCTTGGTTTTGTGTATCGTACCCGGCTGATGCTCTGGCGGAGCATACACCGTAATCAGCTTCATGTCTCCCGATCCTGTATTTACAAAATTATGCTTGGTACCAGCTGGCACGAACACCAGGTGACCGGCGACTATGGATTTTTTCTCGTCATCCAAGATAGCCTCTCCGGCACCTTCCACAAAAAGAAGTGTCTGATCTACCTCATGCACCTCCATGCCAATCTCCCCGCCCGCAGGAATACTCATCACTACCACCTGACTGTGCAATCCGGTAACTATCTCTTGCCGAAAAAATGTATTTTCGCGTACAATACGCATAATATCATCGTGAAATTTCATATAGGTACATGTATTAGCTCTGATAAGAAAGTCTAGCCATTGTAGCAGATACAAACCGCATCTCCAACGAACCGACAAAATCTTCCGCTATACACAGGATTCATTGCAAACATAATTTCCACGCGATACCATATACTCATGGCTACTAAAAAATACAAACAAGACCCTTGGCGTATTGCTTTGGTCTCCACGCTTGTTATCCTTTGTGTCATTATGGTCGGGTTTCTCTCTGTAGAGATTACTAATCATTACCAAAAAGCAGGCGCTCCTGTTGTCGCACAAAAACACTACCAAGCGGCAAACACCGCAAGCGTCGTGCCACTCCCTCCACCGCCACCCTCCGCGCCACCCGCACCTCCTATTGCAGAGTAGCGCACCTAATATCACCCCGCTCGGGGTGATATTTTTGTAAAAAAAGAGCCTCATATGAGACCCTCGTGGTATTGCTGTATTAATTCGCCTCTCCTGTGCCGCCGCATGCGGTACATAGTTGTCCGTTTTTGGTTGCGTTGCCCCCGCATACTCCACAGAGATCAATCTGTGTCCCTTTTTTGCTATCCAGTCGCACCAGCTTCGGGCGCTCACCTGCCTTAGCCACGATACAATACCTCCCTTACACATAACCAAAAAAGTTGTCCGCTATAATTTGTATAATCTTATACTCATAAATTCAATGGCAATTTTCCCCCATGTCCCTATAATAAAACTAGATTGAAAGGAGGGTTATGTGTATGCGCCGGGGTTTGATGCTGACTGTTCTTTTCCTTGTAGCAATACCTCTTCCCATATCTGCCCGAGATCTCTGTCATTTTGTAGCACCACGCACAGAGCCGGCAATACTCGCGAGCTTTGTTTGGCAGGATGGACATTGTAGCGTAGGAGTACGCACCGACGGGCGCGGCATCGTAGTAGAAGCCTGCGACGAAGACTGGTTTCGAGGAGCGCTTTTCGAGCGCATCGATATCTTTCAGGACGCAAATGGACAAGTAATATATCAGCGAGACTGGATGGAGGTACTTCCCGTGCGCAGTAGTGCAGTACAATTTGGCGTACGCGCGCTCCAATACGACGTCTTCTGGCCTGTTTGCAAACCAACCCTCGCTTTACATGTACCAGAAGAGGTACAAGAATTATTTTTTGGCATGTATGCCATTGGCGAGCTGTATATTCCGCGGTAATACCTGCGGAATTTTTATTGACATTTATATCAACAATGTTATAGTAAAGCCGGAATAATTTTACAATTGAAGGGGGTAGTCCATGACCCAAATTGGATTAGACGCCGGGTATGAGGGAGTCCGGAGAAAGTACGACACCGCAATCTTTGAGGAAAGGAGATTAAGCAATGGTATCAGGGTATGGTGGCAAAAATCGCCAATCTTAACTGACGATGGGGGTACGCTTATCATAACTCTACCTAATATCGGATCCCAGATAGACCCCGCTCATATGCCGGGCGTGGCGCATTTCTTTGAGCATATGCCCATGCGGAGCACAATTGGCAGGCAGTCTACAGAGGAGCTCTATCTTCCCATCGCGCGCATCGGCGGCAGTATGAGCGCTGGGACATCCAAGGGATGGACACAATTTTCCGTCTACACGCCCAAAAGCAATTTTTTGCTCGCGGCAGAAACAGCCTATGAGATAGCCTTGCGCCCAAACTTAGATCAAAGAATCGTAGAGCTTGAAGCAGGCACAATCCAAGAGGAGTATAAAAGACTGGATAGAGAAGGCTCTACACACGAGTACAACACCTTTTCCGCATTTTTGTTTGGCAACCACCACCCCATGGCCCACCATCCCATCGGCACCCTTGAGAGTATCTCCCGAATAGATGAATCTATTCTGAGGCAATTTCATGAAGCATACTACCATACCGGAAACCTGCACATCATCGTCGGAGAATCATTTGCCGAGGATGAACGAAACTTCCGTATCTTAGAAAGTACGTTTGGTAGCCTTGCCCATACTCCCGCAACGGAGATCGATAGAGACTTTTCTTTTCTCTTTTCTAAGCGAGACAGAACAGTCGTCAGAGAACCAAGGTGCGGCAGAACCTCTCTACATCTCGTATACCCAATACACCCAAGTACAGCCGAGGATGAATTTGCCCTGCGACTTATTGCACGTGCTCTTGCTGGAGAAAAATATTCTCCGCTTCTCATTAAATTACGAGAGCGTATGGGAGCGGTATATGGAATAGGACTATGTACTGTAAACACAGCCCCTGCATACTGGCAATTCGAAACACATATCCCAATCCGACAGAGCTTGTTTACTGCGGCAATAAACACGTTCCAAGATGTGTTGTCTGCCGCAGATGAAGCTCTTTTCAGGGAGACGCAACAACAAAGACAGATTGGTCGCCAAACATCTTTTCAATCACCGTCAAAAGCATGTCATGGTCTCGTTAGAGAATTAATAGAGGAAAGACCATACTCCTGGCATGAAACTGAACAGCTACAGGATGAGACGACAATCCAAAGACTCCTTTACTGGAAGGAGTACCTCCTTGACACTACGCCATCGATTCTCGAAATTATAGCAACCTAAAAAGTTGCTTTTTTATTTTTTCCTACCCGCCCGATTGCCAGCGGAGTATCGCGTCAAATGGATAGATGAGCATAATGACATTGAGTGCGAGATTGTCGCGGATATAGTACCCGACAAATAGCTCCATAATAATCGCAAGTGCCACCGTCACCCATACTGGGAGTTTGCGTGCAAGCCAAAACCCAAGCATCATCGCCAAAATATCCATAGTGGAGTTCAGCACCGAGTCACCATAGTAATCAAGCGAGATCGTTACCTCACGGTAGCGATTGATAATGGTGTTCGTATTTTCCAGTATCTCCCAGGCGGCTTCTGCAATAGTAGCAAGGATAAGACGCAAGCCAAACGTACCGCGCGGGAAAAGTTTGCGGGCGATCCAGTAAAATATAAATCCGTGGATGATATGCGAAAATGTATACCAGTCGGAAATATGCTGGGAGTTCTGTGAGCTCAATACCACGCCGTGCCAAAGTTTGATATATCCGCACTTGCACCAGGGCACACGTCCCAGCCAAAGCTCGATAAACGCGGTAAACCCCACTATCCCTGCAATAAGGAATGCATCAAGTGACCGCATAGGCCAAAAACGTCGCGCTAAAAACACCGGGAGCAAAGACCCCACCACAAACCCGAAAACCAAAAAATAGTCAGCAATCATGCTAATAGTACTATGTTCCAGTATACGGCAGAGTTATGAAAAGAAAAACCGCCTGGTTTGAAAATGGCGGTGGCAGAAAAGAGGATACATACTTTTTTAAAAAAGAACGAAGTAACGAAGTGAGGAGGCCGGGGCAGATGATGGTGGGGGTGTTTTTTGGATGGTGGAGGCGACATCATCTGTCCCGAGCCGAGGAGCTCCAGAAAAGGAGAGAAGCCCAAACTGGAGCTTTACCTAAACTTTACTACACATCCCTCGCTCAAGCAAGCGCCACATCCCCTGTTTTTTGGAATACCAAAACATGTATGGCGGCAAGCGGATTGCCACCTATATCATACGCCACGGCAGGCTCGACTACTACAAATTTTTTGCCTTCATAGATCATCTCGGCATACTCAGGATACTCATTAGAATAGCAAGACCTCTTTTTTATTTTTACTTAGTCAAAAAATGATACGAGATACGTATCCAACACCCGCTGGTCAAGATCGTAAAAATTTTTATCCTCCTCATGGAGCTTGCCGGCAAGACTGCGGCTTACAAATCTCCAGTGCCACGGCTCAAAGACATAGTAGCTGTTATTTTTGGGGTACGAGAGGACAAACCCATATTCATGTGCATGCGCAAGTAGCCACGTATATGCTGGCGTCCCCTCAAAAGAAGCAAAACCCGCTCCAAGTGCTTTAGTAGTAAAATCAACCGTAGTCCCCAACTGATGCTCCGAGTACCCCTGATCCGCGGAAAACTTATTAGCACCCGTCCCATAGGTCACGCTGTAGGCTTGTTTGAGTCCAGCCTGCTCACCAAATGATCGATACGCCGAGATGATTTGCAGATCCACTCCAGCACGCGCGGCATCGGTCAATAGGCGTTCCAGATACTGTTTGGTATCCGATTGTATGCGAAGTCCCCGCTCCGGTTTGAACACATATTGCGGATCAAGGAGCGCAAGTTTATCGGGTACGTAGTTTTCATTGAGAAAATATATTTTGGAATACTTAGCAATAAGCTCAGGATCAGTCTTTTGAAGTTTTTCCAGGACCCCCACCATACTGCCGATATTTTGTACCTGGAAAGAGAGGTCATCCAGCCGTTTTTTCTCCGCCCGGTAGCTCAATTCAAATCCGTCACGCTCGATGCGGGTATTGCCGAGCTCGCCGTAGACACGCCCAAGCTCTGCCGTAGTAGAGGCAAGATCCGCGCGCGTACTCGCAAGACCCCCCGTAAGAGACTGGATGGCATGCGTTTGTAGATATGTCTGATAGCCAAAATAACCGGCCGCGCCAGCAAGCAAGATCGTTACTATTGAAAATATTTTTATCGATTTTTGCATATGCCTATACTCGGAATCATATTTTGTAGAATTTTATAAAAATAAGCGCAAGGATAATGAATGTGACAATACCTAAAAGTATCGCACGCGATGAGCCAACACGCGGAGCTAAAAAATACACCACAAACATATAGGGAAGCCATGCGATAATCGTCCCCAAGAGGACAAACAACGCATGTTCTGACACTGCCTTATCTCCCCCCAACCTCCCTATAAAAAGATAGGACAGCCAAGTAAACACCGGGAACAACGCCGCAAGACGAGAGAGTACCGGCAATCCGCTCGCCTCAAAATACACGATAGCCACCGTGACCGTACCACCCGCAAAAAATGCAAACACATATTCTTTCATATCAGCTTTGCATTACAAACTTTCGTAGTCTCGGCAAAGAAAATACCTACCAGCTCTTACCGTCAAACGGCGTAAGCATGAGACTCTCCACATCCACATCATCGAGACATCGCACATTGATGCCAACCATCTCTTTGCCGTCTTTACCCGCACCGCGCGAAAACGACTGTACGCCGCAGGTCGAGCAAAAAAGATGATGGATAATTTTTTTGTTGAATTGATAGTCAGTCAGATTATCTTCACCCGAAAGCAGTCTGAACTGCTCGCTTGGCACAAACGCCAAAAGCATCCCCTTTTTGGCGCAATGGGAACAATTGCAAGATATGACTTTTACCAAATCCGTCTCTACCTTATAGCGTACCGCCCCGCAGTGGCATCCTCCCATGTATGTTTTCATACTATATAGTATAGCAGTACCCAAGACTGGTTTACAAAATAAAAGCCCCATAAGATGCGTGCCTTATGGGGACATTGGGGCCAAACCAGTTCATTGAGATACGTACTTATTCATGTGCCGCTCAATGAGTTTTCGGTCTTCCGGCGATAATCTACCGAGCGCACCGTCTATTTTTTTATCATCACTCGGCATATAGGCTGTATCCAAATCCTTTGTCGCTTTCTCTTCGACTGCAGATTGACCTACTGAAGCCTGTAATACGAGGGACAGATTGTTAAACTTCCAGACAGGCATCACCCGCTCGCCAGAGTTGTAGTACTCAATCTCCACCTGATCTCCGGGTTGAGTCACTACAATGACATCCGAAGCGCTCGCAGGAATAGTGAACAAGTGAGGCACGCCTTTCAAGAGGACAGAATATGAAGTGGACCCATTGATAATCTGATCCTCTTTGCGTACGACCTGTCCGGTAATCTTGGAAAGATTAGACGTTCCCTCAATAGCTATCTGGCTATTCCCATTAACAATAACTTGCTTGAATGCCAGATCCGCCTCATGAGCACTTGGTCCCCAGGCGATAACCTGTACGTTCATGACCGAGACGATACAGACCCCCGCAAAACCATGACTTGCATTTTGCAACGGCACGACATATGAGATTCTGCCGTACACATTGTAGAGCTGTGGCGTAGTCCCGTGATAGGATTTGTTCTTCACGTCACCCAGAAGATTACATTGATCAATCGCCGTCTGCTCTGTCGCACCGCCTTGGAGCATGTACTCGGTCGTCTTGCCTGTACGCGTATTCGTGTAGTAGACCGCCACAAGCGAGTCCGGCCTCACAGAATCACCGCCAGTATTCGTATGAGCTGTAATGCCGGTCTGGAACACCGGCTCGCCGTTACTCCCATAGCCAAAATGTGTTTCTGTAGCAGCTAAAACACTGTTGCCGTAGATAGATCGATTCATCCAACCGCCCGCATACTTGCCATGATAGTCTATATTGCGATGCACCAAATGCAAGGCCTCAACACGATCCACCCAATGTGGCACCTCACCAAGCGGAATAAGCTTTTCTGCACCAGCTCCGGTCACCGGATCGATGATGAGCGCACCAACCACCCTCTCCCCCCACCAGCCAATGGTCGGGAGTGCGATGGAGACGATATAGTACGGAGTATTCTCATCGTCTATTTCCAAATGTTTGTCCGCGATGATCTTGTCCGGATGATAATACCACACCAACCGGTCAAGATTTTTACCCCAGAGTGCCGCAGGCGTATACTGCAACTCCTTCCCATGCGATAGCCGGACGAACTCCACCGGTACGATCGGGTTTTCACCGCTTACCTTAATGTACCCAGGAATACCCGGTGTGCGACTATCCCATTGAGGACCCCAACCCTTCCAATCAATAGGAACAACTGTCCACTGATTATGCTCAATGAGTTGAATAGAAGACACGCCGCTATTCACTTGGAATTGACTCCCAATTGAGTTTGGTTGTCCATTGGCATTCATCGTAGTACCTTGCCCTATCGCACGCCCAGAAAGCATCTCCGCATTTTCTTGCGAAGAGACGCGAAAGTGCTTCGGGTCTTTGGGCTGAAAATCGCTAGACCACTGCCGCTCCTCAACCTCTCCCACAAGTTTGGAGTAGCGCAGTGCATTAAAGTTGGTGCTAAACAGCATGCTCATCAGGATACCTGTAAGCACCGCGAGAACTCCCGCGCCTATAGGCCAACGTCTAACGCCGACCTCTTCCTCAATAAAGGCCGAGAAAGCAAATGCAACACCTCCATTTGCTATCAGAAACCATAAGGTTATTACGCCTACATCCCCATAGAGCGGGCCGGCAGTATTGGGTAAGGCCAAAAAGACCACCCATGTTGCCAATAGGGTATTAATGAGAAAGGCCAAAACAACACCCCACACACGACGCGTGCCTGTCCAGGGCAACGAAGAGACTACTGCGATACAAAAAGCGAAGAATATCGTCTGCGCGAACATAACAAACCCCCTTCTGCGGCTGTTGTGATTTCAAAGGAATCGGGGCTTGCCGCAAAAACCCCTATCCAAAACTGACCAAGGTAAACATTACTATGATTTTCGTAATTGTCAAGTATAAGTGGTAATACATACCGGAAGCAATACATCTCATAAAAAAATTCTAGCCGATAACAACACACGACTTATACGGTAATAAATCGCCGTCCCCAACGGCTTCTCTTATATAGAAAAGTCGCGTCAATATTATTCGACCGTAAGTTGCAAAACAATCTTATGATGGATCAAAAAACAAAAGGACTGGATACAAAAAATGCCGACATCCCGGCGGTAGATGCCGAGAAGAAAATAAGTGAGCCGAGCCAAGTAATCGCGAAAACGGATGACCAGAAGGCTATGGAGCAAAAAGAGAAAATCAATCAGAGTTAATCCTAACCTCCGATCGTTCTTTGCTCCCAAAAAAGAAGCAGTTTTTCTGCTTCTTTTTTTGGCTTAAAAAAATCGCCTTACTTTATTTTGTAAGGCGCTAGAGATATACCTTCACCTAGCGACATGGTCTAGGGATGCTCGCCATCACACGGACCCAATTCCTCTCGAGATAGCTGATCAGCGAATACGACCTCACCATTCTCACCGTAAAAAATTTTATCAATGCAACGCCTATGGAGACTGCCGTTGCACTCAAGAACACGCTCGGTCTTTGATCCATCTTCATGCGTCTCTAAAATTTCCTGCTCAACTGTTCGGTATCGTGCCAGCCTTTCTGTCTCCACGCTCTTTATCTCCTCTAGTGGGTTTTTCAGGAATCCTTCTGACATGGAGCTATCCTAACATAGATCAACTAGGGGTAGAAATCAAACCCATAGGCAAGCCTACGACTAATGCATTAATCCCTCTGGGGTGGGACTCATCACGGAGAAGCTTTTATTTCTAGTGGATCTCATGGCTCCTTAAGAAGAACACCGTTTAAACCTATTTTATCAAGGAGCGCTTACTTTCATATTCCTGACTTCGTCAAATGAAAAACATCACGGACGTCGCCTCCCCTTTGCGAGCATCTTGCAAGCTTTCTCGATCCAGCGACTACGTGCCTCTGATTCCTCGACCGAGTCTATCCAGCTCACAAAATCTCTACGTTCGCCCGGCGTGAGCTCTTTCCATTGAGCCTTCGCTTTTGGGTTAGCTCCAAGAGCTTTGTAAAAACTCATTGGTACTATCGCATAACAGCAGGGACGGCGCTTTCCGGCCTTGAGCTTGTCGCGGGTTATCGCAATCCGGCGTCTACGCGTATCAGTTTGTTTGGCTGACTCTATCCAACTCACAAAGTCCCTACGTGCGATTGGCGTGAGATCCCTCCATAGCGCCATAACCGATGGGGTGGCCACCAAGGTTTTTTGAAGATCCATCGGCACTCTGGGCTCTGACTCCCCTCTAACCAGTCTGTGATTTGTTTTGTTCACCCCGCTAGAATTTTTTATTTCACTTTTTTGCATATACCTATAAATTTATTGTTCTCATTTTAGCTTATTATCATCTTCAGTGGAAATTTCTACGGGGTAAATAATTTTATTTTAGCAAATCTTCCAGTACTGACGAAGTATTGCCCTTGTAGCAAAATATTGCTACGAATAAGGCGGAATGATAGACCGCAGGAGATATCATGGCAAAGAAACGCGTTTGCGGAGCATGTACTGCTTGCTGTAAAACGCATGGGGTATCAGAAATAAAAAAACTCCCCGGCTACCTCTGCGCTCATTGCACAATAGGTACGGGATGCAATATCTACAAAAGCCGCCCGCAGAGCTGTAAAGATTTCCAATGCGACTGGCTAAAAGGTTTTGGGAGGAAGGGACAGCGACCTGATAAGACGGGGGTTGTCCTTGACTTCGTGATAGGGGAAGTATTGAGAGAACTTTTTCAGATGTGGGAGGCTATCGAAGGAGCACTCGGACGTAGATTTACAAAAATCATAACCCGCGATATTCTCGAGGCAAATATCTTTGTGGCTCATCTGTATCTCTCCGGTAAAAGAGTTTTATTCATCCCCCGGGGCAAAATACTACATGCAGATACTAGAAAACAGCTTGTAGAAGAAGGGGTTGAGATATCTTCGTCTTTCCGTTTCTGAACCGCTCTTGGACCATCCCCAAAGCGGTTTTTTGTGAGGAGCAATCTCTACTTTAAAATAATTTCACTGCTCGCCCTATGGGATGAGTTTAGAACTGTTAATTGGGAAGAAGTTTTACAAAATAAATCTTAGCATCTCTTAGATAAAAGAAAAACCTAAGCTTTTTTAATGCTTGGGTTGGTATCTGAGGAAAATATTCTTATTTATTATTCAGTCCCCTAGTGCTGATTATCTTGATCATCTTTGGGGATGATTTCTTCTTTCTTCTTAGAAAAAAATATTGGTTTTCTTATCCGCCCAGCTTTATATTCTTTTTGATAATAATCCTCGAATGCTTTTTCCGCTTCTTCTTTTGTTGGCCGATGTCCGCGGAATAGAGTAGCAAACATAGAACCCTTGGGCATAAAGTTTACCTCCTTACGAATTATCAGGTTTTAGCACATTGATATCTACATGAAATATACTAGAAACCCATATCTCATCTTCAAGGTTTCCTCCTTCTTGTTGATGAATTCTTACGATCTCTTCCCAAAACTGTCGAACTACATAACCAAAGACAAACAATCCACAATTATCAATCCATTTTGCAATACTAACGGCAATAGAAACAAAATTATCTCGCGTCCAGTCTTTCCTTGCTTCACTCCATGAAGCATTGCGAAATAAGAAGAGGTCTCGCTCACCATCGCTCCAATGACGATGGTCTTCTGCTTGTCCGTATTGAGAAAGTATCCAATTAAGTATTGCTAGGTACACTTCACTATGTCCCGCATTAAGAGCATTTTCTTCAAGCTCCTTATCTTGAAAAGTGAATATAATCTTGAGTATTTGCGTCCGTTCTTCGTCTATGGTTACGCCGTCATTTTTTAAATACACACCATCAACGGCGTATTCCGACCAGCCATAGAAAACCGAGCTATACATACGTATCCACGCTTTTGCAGCGTCAATAGCATTTGCATACTGATCATTTGCTCCGTAACGGTTTGGATCGAGCCAGTGGGGATACACAGAGAATTCTTGTATGAGATTATTAACATTTTCGTCGAGATATGCCCTAACCTTTTCCGCGCTCAACCCATCGCTAAGCGCTTTAAATATCGTGCCTTGAGTCTTTATTCGTCTTGGGAAATAAACTTCCACGAGGATACTTCTTCTGCCAGAAGTGAAAAGATAAGAAACAGTTTCCATCCACGCCCCTTTCTAAACATGACGTTCCTTTAAATTTTTAATGAACAACACTAGAATACAATATTTATTTTATCAAGTCAAGCTCCGCAGGAAGGACGACGTTCGAACCTACGCGGCCGGAAAGTGTCTCGGGTGGCATCTCTTTGCAAAGGAAATACTGCTGCATGTGATGGCATGTAAGAAAGAGTGCTCGCAGTTGGATCTCCAACTAGATAACTTGTTTAGTATGACTCCAGAGTATCAGAAGCAAGCGGCGTAGGAAGGATGGGAAAGTTGTCACTACAAACAAACTTTTCTTCACCCAAGGAGCTCCTTTGGTGGCTCTGCCTTCACGTTTATTCGAGTACCATTACATGAGAGGCAAGTCGGTATCTGACGAGGAGCACGCCAGACATGGTGGCATTCCGTACACTCATGAATGTACCAAAGAGAATGCCGTGACCTCTGCAAGCGAGCGGCCTCACCATCCCTTCTCTTTAGTTTCTTTACAGCCTTATCACTTTTGTCATTCGTTCCACCCTCGCACACATACCCTATAGCACCAGGCACTCGTATAAAATTATACGTCTCCAGAGACGAACCGTCGGTGAAATCAAGACATAGCATGGGTCCCTCGTCTGGCCACCCCAACCAGGCAACCTTTTGGATCGTTTTTCCTTGAAGAAACCGAGCCACATTTCTTCGTACCTTCCGATGATCCTTTTCAGCAGGAAAACGCTCATTCAAAAGATATAGATGAGCAAGAACGTCCGTGACAACTTCAAACTCTTCGTCCGTTAAATCATCAATGACGCTTTTTGCGCCTGCTCGGGTACACCAAGGTTGCTTGGTCGGGTTTTTGAGATCCTCCTCCCGCCATTCTCTCAAGAATTTACGTTCGTGCTTTTTTCTGTTTCGCATGGGTACCTTTTATTCTATGAGGAGTATTCATTTCTTCTCGTGTTATCATCGTTCCAAATACTTCCCGTAGTGTTTTCTCAACCTCTTCTTCAGAGCCGGTATTTCTTTCTCTTTTGTGCCAACCTTGTTCTTTGATGAAAGTCATGATGGGTTTGCCGCAATTGTCACATACTTCATGAGGGACGTAGACAGCAAATTCTTCCTTATTCCTATACTCCAGCCGAAAATAATTGTCTTCCATTAATTTTCCACATATGTCGCATTTATGTATCCACATAGCACGAAAGTAAGCCAATAATTTCAAAATCGTACCATATGGAGTAGGAACGGGAAGTGGATAATTTCGCGTGTATTTTTGACCCTTAGGAGGAGTACAGAGTCTCTGAAGAGGTGTTTTCCACCGACACGCACATGAAAGCTCACAAAAATTCTTCTCCCAGATTCCGTCAGGGCCATTGATCAGGAAAGCTATCGAACCCATTTCGGAAAGACCCCGGCTCTCCATGAAAGCCTCGGGGAGTATGACAAAACTGCCTCGGAGAGAAGATAATACTAGCTAACCTCCAAGCCCGCGGCCGGAACTCACTTGCAAGAATTGTTTCCAAAAGGTCTCGGATTACTTCTTTCCCATAGTATCGAATAATCCAGCGCCAGTGAGCTAGGTCGCCGTAGTTGATGGTGCTGACGATAATCGCTTTTTTATGAGTATCCGGATTAAGTACGGAAAAATTGTACGACCAAAGAAGCGATTGGAAGGATGCGGGAAGTTTCTGTTGGAGCACTTCTCTTTCCATGTTGGTTCATTATTTGCGTCAAATGTTAACCTAATCAAGGCCTAGCACTCCCGTCACCTTGGCAGACGAGGTTTTTCATGTCCCAAAACAAGTAGCGAATTGTGGCCGTATCCTCCTTGGATGTCCGGCTGGTCAGTAGCTTCTGAATGCCACGGGCATAGGCATTTTTTGCGCTTCGATATGCACGAGAAGCACTATTCCCTTTTATCAGAGACAGCGGAACTTGATTGGATGGTTCGAGAAATAGCGCAGCCGTCCTATCCTCTCGTGGGCGCGTCCTTTTTTCCGAGCTATACATGAAGATAAAATCCTCTATGTACCCTATATATGCCCGAGCACCCTTCTTCACACTGGAAGCCCCAAGGATCTTTGCTGAACGACAGGAAAGCGCGTAGATAATTTTCTCACTCAGTAAGTGCTCATTTTCTCCTGTGCGGAGGATTACTTCCCCATTGTGACCGGTCAGCGTATCTTCGCTGCCGTGCCCATTAAAAAAGACAACCTCCGGGGTTTGTTTTTTGAGCATACTTTCCACCTCCTGCCGATTCGCCCGCTCTTCTTGTAAATCAAGAACATGGTGTCCTTTTGACTTGGCGCTCTGAACGACTGGTTCGGCCCAGGCGGAGATATACCTAGTGGTATAGTCGTATCTAGGCCGGGTTATCAGCAAATTCATTGTGATCGTAGAAGATGCCCTCCTTTAACGCTCGTAAAAATCCCATTTCGACGTCGATCATCTTTTTCCCTACAGCATCGTTGACTCTAACATGTTCGATCAATTCCTCTTTGGTAAATTCGCCGTCAGCGCCCATGGAGATTTCTTTTCCGTCAGGCAAGGTGCGTAATCGCGCGATTACAAGTTCCTGAATCTCTTTTTCTTGATCCATAGCTCTTTGATCTTATTCTTTTAAATAATCTCCAATTCGATGAGCTTCTGCAGAATTTCTTTGCCAAGCTCCGTCTCATTCACAATCTCTAAGTATGCCACCTGCCAAGTAATCGGCCCTTCTTTGGGTAAGGCCAAAACAACCTCTTCACGGAGATTGATAGGGAGGTTCGCATAGACTCTGAAAAATCGTTCCTTTCCGGCCATAGGTTTATATAGTTCATACTATCATATTGTCACTTTTTGTGTATACACGTAGTAAAGAGGGAAAATCTTTGGGCCTAGCCCCCTCCGGCAACTTTCCCAGTCTTTGTCATCCATTCAAGCGCCTTATGATAACCTCATGAGAAAGAAACAATCAGACGCAACCAAACATGACAAGACCGCATTCCCGATCAGTGTAGCGGAGATGCAAACCTTATTATTACGACTTGGTTATACTCACGCACGAGAGCATGCTGGAGGGATTCTCCATCACGCTCAAGGCATCCAAAAAGCCGTCAAACTCCTTGCCCTGAATGATACCAAAAGCTTCACGAAAAAACTTGCCGCTTTGCGCAAATGGGGGCTCCGCAGGTAGGATTCGAACCTACGACCAATGCGTTAACAGCGCACTGCTCTACCGCTGAGCTACTGCGGAATATTTAAAAACCTACGAAAATATATTACCACGGCAACACCCACAAATCAATAAAACAGCTTCCTCTATTATTGACAATATGCTTACCCTATAGTACAAGTAGCTGGATAGATTTTTTAAAAAAGGAGGCTAGCCCATGGCAAAAAAACAGCCCGTATCTCTTGCCTTGCTCCGCGAGCGAGACTTTGAGGCACACATACCCAAAGAGCGTATATCCTCGAAAATTCCCAGGCTTACCGTAGAGGCAATAACTTGCAGTTTATTCTGTGTATTCTTGCCGGAGAGAGAATCTGTCTCCATAAGTCTCTCTATGGATTCTGCCGAACAGGCAAGAACAATAGAGGGCATCTCCTTGTCGTACAAAAAAACGTGCAAGATCAGAGATCTCCCGCCACACTTTCTAGATAGTCCGCTCCTCATACGCTATATTTTGTCGCATGAGGGCACGGTGCATGATATATCATCAGTGCAAATTATCGCCGATGTCGCCGCGGCTATCATAGCAAAACACTCCTCCCTCCTGATAACCATAGCCGGGAGACAGAAAGATACCATCACCTTCAAGTTGTCCTCTCCCTTCTACGAAGGGAGAACTATCATGGCGAAAGAAGAATTCGAGACTCTCGGGGTATATCTTTAAGAGGAGGCCTGCATGTTGCATAAAAAGATCGTAGATCGTGGCAATAGACTCCCCTATCGACTGCTTATCATCAGTACTACAAAAAACGGCAATGAACATAGCCCCCGGACCGTGTCTCACGTGATAGGGAGCGAGAATATCGCTATCCATGGCAGAGAGGGAGAAGGCATCATTACTATACATGGAAGACAGAAAATAAAAGAACTCCGAGATGCACTTACCGAAATCTGTGCTTTTATGGAGATTCGATAAACGCAAAAGCTCCGCCAAAAAACGGAGCTTTTTTATTTAGAAACTCGCAAACCGCAATCAATACCCCTCAAACTGTATGGACTTGCGATGCTGGCGGATTTTTTCAAATGATTTGGCCTCAATCTGGCGGATGCGCTCACGAGTGACGCCAAACTCCTTGCCCACCTCCTCGAGCGTATGGGTGATACCATCATCCAGACCAAATCGCATCTTGAGTATTTTTTGCTCGCGTGGCGTGAGATCGCTCAGAATCTCTTTCATCTGATCACGCAGAAGCTTGCGCTCCACCTCCTGGGCGGGCGTGAGCATTTTTTCATCCTCGATAAACTCGCTCAAGGTTGAAGCTTCATCGTCATCCTCACCTACCGGGGCTTCTAGAGAGATCGTCTCCTGGGATATCTCCATGATATGATGGACTTTTTCTACCTCGAGCCCCATCTCGGAGGCAATCTCCTCGGGTAAAGGCTCGCGCCCAAGATCCTGTAGGAGCCGGCGCTTGACCTGCTGAAACTTGGATATTGTCTCGATCATGTGTACTGGTATACGGATAGTACGCGCCTGATCGGCAAGAGCGCGAGTAATGGCTTGGCGTATCCACCAGGTCGCATAGGTAGAAAACTTGTAGCCCTTGTGCCAGTCAAACTTCTCTACGGCGCGAAATAGCCCGAGATTCCCCTCCTGGATAAGATCCAAAAGTGTGAGGTTGGGACTGCGGCCAACGTATTTTTTGGCGATACTGACCACCAAACGCAAGTTGGCCTGTACCAAAAGGTTTTTGGCCTCCTCATCTCCCCGCTCGATACGCTTGGCAAGATCGCGCTCTTTCTCGGCAGACAAAAGCGGGATACGGCCAATCTCTTTGAGATACATCTGTACCGAATCCGAAGAAATATGCTCGACTTGATCTTTGAGCATAATATCCGGACTCTTGCCTTTGCGTCCCTTTTTTTTCTCCGGAGTTGCGCCATCCTCGGCAAGCTCGATAAATCCTTTGTCCTCCAATACATCAATCCCCAGACCCTCAAGCTTCTGATAGAGCTCTTCTAGAAACACGATATTGTACTCAATCTTGGGGAATGTACTCAAGATCTCGCCATAGGTGATAAACCCGCGGGACTTCCCTTTTTCTACCAAGGTCTCCACTTTACTCTCGTCAAAATCTTTTTTGGTGGGACGCGCAAAGACCATGGGAGATTCTTTTTTGCCCGCAGACTTTTTGGCCAGTTTTTTGGGAGCGGCTTTTTTCTTGAGAGGTTTTACCGGCTTCTTTTTTGGTTTGTGCGCCGACTTCTTCTTGGACTGCTTGACTTTGGCTTTTTTGGCCATAGGAAAAAGAGTTAGAGAGACTAAACGAGACTGAAACTGCCCCCATGATAGCCTACTTACTACGAGCTCGCAAGGCGCCGCGAAGCATCGCTAAACTCCGCTACCAAGGTTCCCAGCTCCGCTGTGTTGCCCGAGAGCTCGGCTTTGCGGATGCGATCGGAGAGTCCCTCGAGCCGGCCCTTGAGCTGCTCACGCTCGATCTCCTGCACGCAAGCTCCCACCTCCTCATCTATACCCGCAAAACCGGTTACCTCCGCCTCAAAGATAAAGCGATTGGCAAGTGTCTGGTACTCTGGCGGCATATTGGCAAATGAGGTCCGGTACCCCTCCTCACTCCTCTCGGACGCCGCAAGATAAGTATAGAGTTTTTTGTGCGCCGGCAAAGAGAACATATCTGCATTGAGTTTTTCTGCCACTTCCAAAGGACGAGCAAATAAAAGCCCAAGCAGCCGCTCCTCGAGAACCTGGAGTCTGCTTTTTTGGGGCGGGGCGTTCACTCCCAAATCTTGCCGCGCGGCGGCAAACACATGCGGTGATTTGATTTTTTTGAGATCCTGCCAAACCGCCTCATCTTTGATACCCAAGGCTTGCGCGATTTTGGCGACCCAGTGAGCCTTGTCTATCTCCTGCGGAATCTTGGCCACCAGCGGCAAGACCGAGCGCGCGATACTGCGCTTACCCTCAATGGTCCGCGCGTCAAACTTTTCCAGCGAACGCTCTAGAAAAAATGATATAACGTCTTTTGATTGCTCGACCGCCTCCAGCCACACGGCGGGATTTTCTTTTATTACATCGGCCGGATCTTTTTCTTTCACTGCGATTACTTTGACGTCAAACCCAGCTTCGAGTGCCATATCGATACTTCGGCGTGTCGCCGACTCACCCGCCTCATCCATATCAAATGACATAAGCAATTTATCACAAAGCCGCTTGAGCCCCTGGAGCTGATAGGGGGTGAGCGCGGTACCCGAGACTGCCACCGCATTTGTCGTGCCTGCTTGATGCACCATAAGCGCGTCCATATACCCCTCTACAAGAATCGCGGTATTTGATTTGCGCACCTCGAGCTTTGCCTTATCGAATGCGTAGAGCACTCTACTCTTGTCGTACAAAACCGTCTGCGGTGAGTTGATGTATTTAGCGACCGTATCGGTAGCATTGCCAAATATCCGCCCGCCAAAACCGATGATACGGCCGTTAAAATCCGCTATCGGAAATATGATGCGGTTGCGAAACCGATCGTAATAGAGATGTGCGGCAGATTGCGCTTTGGGATTTTTGATAAGCAGCCCTACTTTTTCTATCTCGGGTGGTATAAATCCTTTTTTTTGGAGATGCTCCAAGAGCGTGCGCCATCCAGTTGCCTCGGGCAAAGAAAACCCCAACCGGAACGATTTGACCGACTCCTCGCTCACCCCGCGTTTTACGAGATAATCTCTGACCGTAGCACTACGCGAGAGATTAAGCTCATAAAACTTCGCCGTCTCCTCAAGAATGGCAAACAACCGCAAACGCTCGTCACGCTCCCGCGGATCCTCGTAGACGAGCTCCACACTGGCACGCTTGGCAAGAATATCCAGCGCTTCTTTAAAATCCACTCCCTCAATATCCATCACAAACCGAAACTGATCCCCACCCTTACCACAGCCAAAACAATGCCAGACATCCCGCGCCGGAGACACATAAAACGACGGTGTCTTTTCATTATGGAACGGGCAAACCGCCTTAAAATTGGCCCCCGCACGCACGAGTTTGAGATATGATCCCACGACATCGGCCACCGAGAGACGAGCTTTTATTTGTTCTACCGGACTTGGCATATACCTCAAAGTATACCATTGACGACCAAAAGAAAAGCGATCTCCACAGCGATCTTGTCATCTCCTATGTTAGAATATATGCAGTATATTGCGTATGTCTCTGGAAACACTTCGCACTATTATATTGAGTGTAGGCTGGCCGGTGCTCGTCGTCGGCAGTATATTCATCGCCATACAGGGATGGCTGTTTTATGAGTCGCTCAAGGGTTCGATATTTGCGCGCCTTGTGCTCCCTTCGGTATTCGGCTGGCTGGTCACTATGTACAGTCTCGGCGTGACTGCTACATTCTACATGGTCAATGATGTATCAGGCGCTACTATAGTGCTACCGATATTTCTTGTCTGGTTTGTCACATTTGTCACCTTGCTTGCGGTGACATTCCGCTGGAGCAAAGAAGCCGTCAAATTGCATCACTTTTATGATTCGCTAGAGCAACAAGTCGAGGAGCGTACCGCGGAGCTCACCAAAGCGCACAAAAAAGAGCTTGCCAATGAAAAGCAGATTCGCAAACTCAAAGACGAGCTCTTATTTATCGCCGCACACGAGCTCCGGAGTCCGGTAAATGCCATCAAATGGGGCTTGGATGCATTTATCACCGAGCGCTATACCCAACGCGATATTCCAGATGAATCCATGGATCTTCTCAAAAATGTCTACGAGCGCAATGAACACTTGGTGAGTCTTGCGGACAATCTTCTTAATATCGCGCGGCTGGAAGAGGGTGCGCTCCAGATCAAAACCGAGGAGGTGGACCTCAATGAGATTATTGATGATGCGATACAAGAGACCCAGCCGCTTGCAAAAAATACCCACATACATATCCTTGGCCCCAAAAAACGGCCTCTCCCCCACGTGCTTGCCGACAAAGCAATGACCAAAGAGGTAATCGTAAATCTCGTCAACAACGCGGTGAAATACAACAAAGAAAACGGGGTCGTGTCATTTGCTTGGACGGAAAAAAGCAGAGCACTCGTACTCGAAGTAAAAGACACCGGCATCGGTATACCCGCGAAAGATCTGGAGCGCATGTTTAAAAAATTCCATCGCGCCGACAATGCCAAACGCGGACACGTAAGCGGAGCTGGGCTAGGCCTCTATATCGTCAAAAAACTTGTCACCAAGATGAAAGGATCTATTAAGGTAGAATCTATGGAGGGCAAGGGATCAGTATTTTTTGTCTCGCTCCCCCTTGCAGATTCAAACGAAAAGCAAAGGTAACATTTGGAGCCTTGTCTCTATCCTATCTTTGATCCTACCTGCTCACCCAACACTACGCGCTTGAGATTGTTTGGGGTAAAAATATTAAACACATGAATAGGCTTTGGGTAGCTCTCCATTGCAAAACCGATTGCGGCCGCGTCCATAAACTTTAAACGCTTGGCAAACGCCTCGTCATAGGAGATATTCGGTATCAGTACCGCACGCTTATCTTTCACCGGATCACTTGTAAATACACCATCTACTTTAGTAGCTTTGAAAATCGCATCCGCGCGCACCTCGGAGGCACGAAGTACCGCGGCAGTATCGGTAGAAAAGTTGGGATTACCTGTCCCGCAAGAAAATATCACCACCCGCCCCAAAGATAGATGCTTGAGCGCGCGCTTACGGATAAAGGGCTCTGCAATTTGGCGCATCTCAATCGCGGTCTCTACGCGCGCCGGCACGCCATGTGCCTCAAGCACCGAGCCCAAAAGAAGAGCATTGATGGCAGTCGCAAGCATTCCCATATGATCAGCGGTAACACGCTCTACGCCACCCTCACCAGAAAGACGCGCACCGCGTACGATATTGCCCCCACCCACCACTACGCCAACCTCCACTCCCAGATCCACAATCGTTTTAATCTCGCGTGCGATAAACTCGACCGCCGAGACCTTGAGAATCTCGTCTGTGCCGGCGAATGCCTCACCGGTAAGCTTTAAAATAATACGTTTATACTGCAACTTTTTCTTTAGAGATGCCACTCTTTTTTTGATAGTCATTCCTCCAGTATAACAAATTACCACACCCTTTGCGCACACTTGCGAGTAGTTCAGGCTCGTGGTACAATAATTTCTGGTAGAACTTTTATACGGGGGTATATTATATGAGGGATTCACCGCGGGCGAGCACAACAACACCAAACCCAAAATGGGAGGTTCAAAGACTTGGTTTTTTACTAGAAGTCAATATGGCAGAACACACTATCGCCCTCTCGGGTAACATGTTTGAATGCTCGGAAGTCTCGGCGGCCATTGCCAATGCAGCTACATTTTTGGGCAAACACCTATCTACCGACTGGCAGGTAAACGTTGCAGATGGTTTTACCGCAAACTTTTCAGGGATAGCCGCATTCAAGGAGACTATGTCGAGATTTCTCGTACGCTGTACCTATAGTGCAGGATTTTTGGCTCTTGAGCGCGCGCACGAAGAGACCGCTGACACAGAGAGACACCGGCCTCGCAATACATCTCTCCGGTAAAAAAGGATGTGGTATGGTAGCAGAGCATACACCTACCGCGGAATGGGCCAGATGTGCCAAGCACAGACGCATGCGCGGGAATCAGTTTGTTTGGTTTAAGATAAATGGCAGTCTGCGACGGATTCAAGCCAAGATAGAGATACCCGAGGAGCCGTGCGATCTGTGTCTTGCAGAAGCTAAAGCCCAAGCGGAAACTGCCAACGGACACTATAAACACTAGTTCGCTACACCCCTCGACCCTAAAGCAAAAACGCGACCCCAATGATCGCGTTTTTTATTTTGATCTAGATTACATACGGTGCCTACGGCAAAAATGCCTCACACCCCGACCACAACGCATCAGGAGCGAGCTGTCCGCACGTTCCCGTATTGTCACCCGGGTTGGCATCCGCAGGAGTGATAGAGCCACTGTTGTTGACGCCCGTGCATGAGGCGAGATTGTTGGTGCCACTCACACTATTGGTACCTGTCGCAAGTGCGGAGACTACGGCGTTTGCCCCATTGGCGATATTTTGCTGATATGCTCGGATAGTATTGACTCCACTGCGCGAGTTACCACCCAAAGCTGATGCATCCACAATTGGATTGAAGTTGCTGTTGGCGCCAAAACGTATGAAGCTAATGGCCTTGGCGGCGGCAAGATTGATGACCGTAGCATTGGGATTGCCCATATTGCGTCCGGATACATCAAACGCCCGATCGCGCGCTACAATCCCGCCATTGAGGGAGCGTGCATCAATCACGCCACCATGTGGATCACTCGTGAGAGTGATAGCGGCTACTGCGCCGTAGCTCGTGCGATTGTCTCGGCCATGACCATTGACGGTGATATCCTTATCTGCCTGAATTTTGACGGATCCCGGGTTGGTGTTGTGCGTAACCCAAGAAAGAAGTCCACCCCACAAGTCGTATTTGCCTCCGGCGTAGTCATACTCGTCAAATAATGGTTTAGTAGTGGTCGCGTTAACAGTGACCGATCCATGAAATGCCGCCACATTGATACGCGGACGATTTTGAGTCACCGGTTGGGTATGTGCTTTGGCACGCGAGAGCACTAACCCATTAGTCATGATATTACCTTTTTCGCAGGCAAGAATATTAATATCATTGCCGCCGTGATCAATACCAAGCACCTCTACCAAACCCGATCCTCCCTCCACGATATCACCACATTTAGAAGCGATGGTAATTTTACCCGGAAGATCGTTGGTACCCGATACCTCATCGTGCACCAAACCGTCTATCGTAATATCACCGTCAAACTGAAGGAGTATATCCCCTGCTTTTTTGTTGAGGGAGTTTACGATGATGCCTGCGTCATCTGCAATCTCAAGCGTACATTTGGATTTGATGACAATACCCGGGGCGTATTGGTTGTTACCGGATCCTACACGCTCGGTCTTGATAATAGCACCAGGCTTTACCACCAAGGCTTTGCCGCCCAGATCAAATACCGCCTTCCAAGTATCGGGCGTGGGGCCGGATTTGTCATAGGTAACGTATGGTTGGAGCGCTGGATCTCCGATATAGGTCGGCGGGTTGGTATTAAAATTGATCGTAATATTGCTGTTTACGGTGATGGTCACGGGATTGCCCGCTCCATCACGCTCGCAGAGTGGGCAGTCTTTGACATAGGAGATACTCAAAACCTCCACCACGAGATCACAGCCGAACACCTCGCCCTGCATGGACGGGTCGAGCTGATACTCGGGGGCGACGGAGTTAGTCTGGTCGCACTGCCCCCTGAAACACGGCGTATGGAGATCAATCACCCAATCATCCTTGATATCGCTCTCGGACTTGGCAAGACGCCCATAGGCAATGCTGGTCGGCGCATTGGGATCATGAAATGCCGGCACACTCGTATCGTTTTGTGGCGAGTTGTCTGCAGTCTTGGAAAGATATGGACAGAGTGAGGGGTAACAACGCGTGTAGTCGGTCGGATTGGAGGCGCAGTATGCCCGCTCCTCCGGACTGTCTATGCGGGGTTTTGGCTTTTGCAATATCCGGTACTCTACATCATCGTGTATGGGAGAGGCCAAAAATGCGCTGGAGAGATCTACGGTCAAGGGTTTAAAGTGCACCTCACCCGGAAATACCGTGGAGAACGAGATAACATTGGGGCTCACGGAAAGATTGGGATCAATCGTCACGTGTGACGCAGAAACCTGGAGGGAGAAAAACAATATTGCGCCAAGCATCGATACTGCGGCACCTACTGCAATCCATTTTTTAGTAAGAAAGTTCATATTATTGTTGTACCTCCGGCGTTTGAGTTGCTATCGGATCTGTCGATACAGATGCTGGAAGAGATGGAGCTGTGGCAACCTCTTCTTTTTTCTCCGTCGTTTCGGTAGATAAAGGTACGGTCACAATGCTCTCGCTCGACATATCAGTCGGCACTAATGCCTCTACGTCCTTGGGTACATCGGCAACCGTATCAGATACCACCGAAGCTGGCGCATCAATTACTGCGGGAGTAGTGCTTGATGTATCCGCCGCATCAGTATCGGGGCCATCGTCTTTGGATCCTTCTACAGTAGGAAGTTCTGCAATCGGTGGCTCCTCTACTTTTGCTTTTTCCTCGATCACCGCATCCGTTGAGGTCGCGGTATCCTCGGTCAAAAGAGACGGCTCACCTGCCGCTTCTGCAAGCAATGCATCCATCGGCATCTCGGATAGACTCTTGTCGCGGATATAGAGCTCCGGCTTGTTGGCAGGGTCAAAGAAATCCGAGCTTGGATCAAGCTCCGTGCCATCCGGACCCTCGATGAATATTAAGTTCGCCTCTCCCGGAGTACCATCGGGATCGATCCAGTTGGCAGAGCCATCGGGAATACGCGCAAAAGATTTGTTCTCCGGCGCCTCCACGGTATAGGTGTGACTATCTACTAAAAATCCGCCTGATCCGATAAGCCCGCTAAACAATCGCACCGAGTCTCCGCCTGTGTTGTTGAGTTCAAAATCCGAGTCGCCGTTGCGGTAGACCACCAGACGCCCCTTGGAAGGGATACTGGTGCCTCCCGTATTGGTATTGAGGTTGGTAATCGGCAACGCGTGAGTATTTATGGCATCATACAAAACCCAACCGGCAAGATTGACTGCGGTCGAGGTAGGATTAAAAATCTCTACCCACTCGCCTGCGGGCTTGGCTGCGTCGTCATTGCCTGCGGGATTTGGCACAAACTCGTTGACGACCACATGAAGTGTGGACTCAAAGGGTTGGCGCGATCCGCAAGAAATTTTATTGGGCAATGGCTTCCAATTTACCAATACATCAGAATCAAGACGCACTGCGGCATCATCGTCCCCTGCAAGACCAGTACCGTGCACGGCAAATGCCGCACGAATCGTACGATTGGAGCGCACATGGATATCGCCATCGGAAGCATAGAGTACTGCGGCACCCAAGTCGGACATGCTCGCACCTGAAGCAAGCTCTATGGCCGCATCGCCATTGTCCAGCGCACTATGCATAGATACAAGCAAGAATGCGCCTTTGGCGCCTGTGCCGACAAACGACACACCCGAAGCAATATCTATCGTGCCGTCCACGATAATCGGCACAAACTGATCACCAAATGAAGCATCCGCTTTGATAACCGTATTTTTGCCAATCTCTACATTGCCGTGCACATAGAGCGGTCCCTTGATAGTTATATCATTGGCCATACCAAACTTAAGATTGCCAGAGATTTCCACCGGACCCAAAGCAATACCCACCATATTATTGGGGAATACAAACGATCCGTTGACGACACCGCCATCAGCGGCTCTCGCTTTCCATTCGGCGGTCATTACATCCGGCAGAGTGCCCATCGCACCCGCGGTAGTTTTTTGTTTGGTTACTGTGATACCGGCATCCACATCACTGGTAGAGGTCGCCGAGCCGTTGATGACGACATTGGTGGCACTCGCCATACGGCGAATGTCGTCGTTGGAGCGCACGTCGCCGTTTATAGTGACATTAGCTCCCAGCGCCACGTCATCATTGTTCTCTGATCCCAGACCCGCGGCTTGCACCGCCAGGCGATAGGGGAAACTAATATCTTTGGGTACACAGGCAAACCCGCTGTCATAGTTGTAAAAGTCATAGACATGCGGCTCACTGCCCAACACAAACACCGGAAACTCCGGTGGCGTGACCGCAGTCCAGCCTTGACGCTCTTCCTCCTGTAGCGTGTATGTCCCCGGCGGCACACCTTTGAAATAATAAAATCCGGAGGCATCGGTCACCGTGGTAGAAGCCGGGACAAAGTTTTGATCCAAGATGCGAATCTCCCATCCCTCTATCGGAAAATCGAGTCCTGGGTCAAACTGTTCGTTTTTGTTGGTATCGTGATACTTGTGCCCCTGAATGCCTGCATAGAGATCCGGAAAATCAAACACAGCGAGTGTGACGAGCGAGCTATGTGCATCGGCGTCAGACCCTGTACAAGCAACTGCTTTGACCACCGCATCTGCACCGATCTCGAACGATGAGAGTGGTTTGGTGCCACCGAGATTCACTCCTGAAGGTGTACAGCTCGGATCAGGTGCGGTATTGGCATCCGTGCCCGGTGTGACGGTGTAGAAGATATGCGTAGCATCTGTGTCATCCGAAGTGATGGAGACCTCCACCTCATCAGGATATGCATTACCACCCGGCGGGGTGATGAGTGGCGCATCCACGCGCGCGACCTCTGCCTTGACATCCACCACATGAACCTCAAATGCCACAAAGGCGTGCGCATTGATAAGTACCATCAACAGCGCCATAAAAATAGCTAACGCCTGTTTTTGCAGTGAGAAGAGTACGCGGATAGCCCCTCGAGAATTTTTTTGTACCACACGGACAACAACCTCGGTCCTGCGGGGGATAATATCGTATATCATTTTCTTCTGTTTAGTGGGTTTCATAAATGTTGGAAATCTATTTTTGGTTTGCGTACATAGTGATCATCCCCAGATACGGTATTCGTGCATCGTGCCCGAATACTTTGTACGTGCGCCCTACGACATCCTCGTATTTGACCGGCGCATCTTCCGTAAAGTTGGCGTCACCCTTGGTAATCAGCATAGTCTCTCCCAATGATTTGATACGGTGAATCGTAAACCCGCTTGGGTTACGCCATACCACTATATCGCCGACCGCCAAATCCGCACGCGCCACTCCCTGTATAAACACCAAATCTCCTTCATGGAGTACCGGCCACATGGATCCAGAAGTAATTGACGCCAAAGGATATGGGGTGTCGAGCTTCCAGGCAAGAAAGCGCGGCAGACCAAAAAGTATCCCTCCGACAATCGCGACATAGATGACTGCATTAAGAATAAATTTCAGAAAAGATTTCATACGAGATGCATCTGTATTTAGAATCCTGGTGCCGGTATTTTAAATACATACACCCGACCGGTATATTTTTTGCCAATTTCGGCGGATGCCGGCATATAGGTCGCGAACTCAATTTTTTTCTCCTCGCCACGACGCACCATAAAATTATTCTCGTCTATCTTTATGAGACTTGAGATGCCCCCAAGTTTTATGACGCTCACAAAAAATGGTACATAGGTATCGTTCTTAATCGTAACCGTGCGTACCGCTGCAGTACCACGGGAGAGATCGCCAAAATCCAGCTTCTCGTCCGTGGGATTGACCCCGACTCTCCCCTCGCCCTCTACGACCTGCACCAACGCCTGGTATTTGTTGGCATCCAGGGTCACATAGAAGACGAAAAGAAACAGGATAAAAAATACTATGCTCCAGATCTTCTCGCCCTTGGTGAGCTTTTCACCGGTACGCCGCTCCCACCAGCCCTGTTTGGCCGCGGGCTCAATAACCGGCATTTCTGTCGGGGTAGTTTGCGGTATTTGATTTTGTTCGTTTTGGTCCATATTTTTATAAATCCCAAGTTTCAAATCCTAAATCCCAACCAAATCCTAAAGCCCCGAGGTTCAAATATACTCGAGATTTGGTCATTTGGATTTTAAATTTTGGTTGATCATTGGTCATTGAGGTTTGGGATTTTACTTTTATTCAGTTTGTAGGGAGGTATCGTCCGACACCTCCCGTGTTATGGCAAGAAGCTTGCTAGTAATTTAGATTATCCACCTGACGCCAAACGCCATTTACTTTGGTACAAAACCTGGAACTCATGCGCGCCGCACCAGGCCCTCCACCACGCCTCACATGAGAAGGATCATCAAAATTCATGAGAAAAACCCTCTCCTCATCCGTCAAAGCCGGTGGCCTCAACCCGCCTCGTCCATGGCCTGTCTCCCAATTGAGACGTGAGTGACTCCAACCTCCCACAGGTGGTGGGTCGGCGTCCTTCTCACTCATCTCGCCCGATACGTTTGCCTTCTTGCCGCGGTTTCTTGCTACCCCCATGATGCGTCCTCCACTGTATAAAAAACGGACATACGTTTACTGCGCAATAATGCTCCGCTTTTTTGCCCCCTTGGGGACGCCCGAGCAAACAGGCATGGCGCGCTACATAGGTGTGTGCCATACATTGCAAGCCTCCTTTCTAAAAGAACGTATACCGCTACTGTAGGCGATACTACCTGAATCTACAACCTTGATCGCCTACCTTTCAGCCGTAACATGCACGGAGAAAGGTAGAGGGTCAAGGAGTGTCTGGCAACAGTTTTCAATCCCAGTAGTTCATTTTCCTACGAAACCCCAATGCTCAAGGCCAAAATCCCAACCAAAGCTTTAAATCCCAATGACTAATTAATGCTTTCTAGCTGATCGTACGATAGCGGCAAGTATCAAATTAAGCTCCTGCGCCTCCTTCCATAACTCTCTTGCCCTGTCTTTACTACTTGGCACAACATGCGCAATCAACCGTAACCAGTATTTCGTCTCCTTCGTCTCTTTCTTGGCAATCGCCACTTTATGTATAAAATCTTTCTTTGAGCTCGCCTCATCCGCTTCACTATAATTGGCTCCAATACTAGTAGCCGATCGAACGATTTGAGAAATAAGTGGGCGCGTTATGGAGTCTTCTTTCAGCACTCGGCAAAATGTCAGTACATTTTCACTAAACTTTGCCGTTCGCTCCTCCAAATCGTACTTCTTTTTAGGACTTTCCGATTTGGGATTTGGTTGGGCATTGGAGCTTGGGATTTTTAAAACCGTTTGGAAATTTGCTCATTGAAAATTAATTGTAAATGGGAAATTGATAATTAAAAATTATCTTCATGAATCTCCCGTCCTTCCCCTCCGGCTAAGAACCGAAGAGGAACGGACCGAAAATCAATAGATTTTGGTAACCTCTACCCACAAATCACAGCCGAACGTCTGATGCTCCAATTCAGGAGGCACCATAAAGTTGTCGGGATTTGCGGTGGGGTTGAGACCATGGACAAACGATGCCCAGTCTTGCGCGCAGTAACCTTTAAAGCACGGCACCGCGAGATCGATCGTCCAAGTATCCGCCGGGTCGTTGCCCGTAGTAACGAGCGGACTTGCCGGGTTGTTGAACTTTACGATCGTGCCAGAGGCGACCTCGAGCTCCGGATTGTGAAATGCCGGAAGACCATGGTCGTTGTTGGCGTTTGGGCCGGTTGCTGGTAACTTGTCAGGGTGTTTGGAGAGAAACGGACACAGGCTTGGGTAGCAGTTCGTGTAGAACGTGCTCCATGCTTCGGTGCTTGTCGCTACTCCCGAGTAGATCGGATCCGGGATGTGCGTGTGGCACCAGTCCCGAGCCTTTTCTACTCCACCCAAAGATGCAACCTTATCCTCGCGGGGTTTTGGTTTTTGTTTGATTGCGTAGTTGACCTTGCCTACGCGTGTCTGGCTCGTCGCCGAGAAAGACTCGCTGAAAGACAGGAAAAACGACGAATCAAGATGCTCCTGCGGGAATACGGTACCGTATCCCAAGGATTGCGGATGCACATAGAGTGCGTTCTCAATCCTTGCAGTTACATTGATTACATGTGCCTCAAAGGCGGCAAACAAGGGCAGGGTCGTGACAGACACTGCGAGTGTTGCAAGCGATAACAGAATTTTCTTTTTCATATCAGTGGTAACCCGCCACCGAGGACTAAGACTTGAGGAGCGCTCCTCTCATCCTAGACCTCGCGTGTGGATTCTATTTGGTTAAAGCGCTAGGGAAAATTAGTCTACTAACTGGTTGGTGATGGTGCAGGAGATCGCTTCACCTTCATCAAGAGTAGCTGTCCCACCCAAACCAGCCACTGACGGACACTCCGGGTCACCTGTTATGGATACAAACTCATATCCAGGAAGTAGCGTTTCGTTGATAGCGATTGCTGTGTTGGCCATAACTGGCAGGGAAGACCCTGAAGACACCACAGTACCTCCAATAGAAGGCAAGAAACTGCTTGGGGTCGCAGCGCCAGTGAGAACAACTTTGGTAAGCGTGATATTCGGCGCAATATCGTCGTTGGTGATAGTACAAGATTTGACCTGTCCTGCCGTCAATACTACATTGCCGTTTACATCACAGTCACCGCTATAGGTGGCGGTGTATCCGCCCACACCTGTCTCACTCACTGCATACGCTCCGGCGGCTACCACATTGGCGGCACCACTCGTGATCGCATTGCCATTGAGTTTCAAGGCGAAATCAGCAATGACATTGTTGCCTCCATTGTCATTAGTGACTACCTTGGTAACCGTCAACGTAGCCATTTCTGGCTGTGGCGGCGGTGTGCCCGGCAAGCTGACACCAGATACCTCTACCCAGAGATCACAGCCGAACACTTTGTGCTCGTTGGCAATAAGCTGGGTGTAGTTATCCGGATTGGCATCCGGGTTGATGCCGTGAACAAACGATGCCCAATCCTGTGCGCAGTATCCGCCAAAGCAAGGTACGGCAAGGTCAATCATCCAAGTATCAGACGTGTCCTGGTTTGATTTGGCAAGACGACCATGGACATCGTTCCAATAGATGATGGAGGTAGTTGCGCTAATCTTCCATGGCTGATGGAATGACGGGAGTGAGCCATCCTCATAGGTACCATTGGCAAGCTTTTCTGAATGCTTGGAAAGGTACGGGCAAAGGTTGGGGAGCATACCCCAGGTCTCACCTGCTACGAGCGTGCGGGGAGATACGCCACAATCAACCCAAGATGTCTCTATGACATCCGTGGTTGCTGGATTATCTCCCAATACGACATGACCAGTTCCGGTATAAGCATGCTTGCCGTCTATGATGGTCTGGTCATAGGCAGTACCACCGGCGGTGGTAATAGCACACTTGGGCTTCTGGCGAATGAAATACTCAACATCGTCTACACGACCCTCCGCAACAAAAGATTGCGAAAGCGTAATAGTAACAGGCTTCTCAAGCTTTTCCTGTGGGAACACGGTGCCAAAGTCGAGATACTGCAACGGAACATTCAAGGCGTTCTCAATTTTGGCAGTTACGTTGATGACGTGGGCCTCAAATGCGGCAAAAAGCGGCAAGGTGGTAGCCGCAAGTGCCAAGGCGCCAAGTCCTAATGCAATTTGTTTCTTCATAAGATTTCGATTTTAATTAATGACTTTCTCAAATCCCAACATCTTAGAAGCCTGAAGTACTAAGTTTTAAACTTGGAGCAAGTTTCAAAGTGGAAAGTATTTTTAGTAAAAAACTTGTAACTTTTTTGAAAAGTTGCTCCTTAAAACTTAGAGCTTCATGGCTCTCGTCAGTTTTTTGGGATTTTAATGTGCCCGACCTTTCCCCCACACTAATTTGAGCTTGCGACTTCCCCTTATCCGGCGCTAACCTTTCCAAACTCTCATTAGTATATGGGCTCTCCATTACCACCTTTTATTGACCGCACCTGCCATCGCGGAATTTGCGACCAACACCGGAACCCGCTCCAAAGAGCGAGTCCCAAGTTGGCAACAAATTAGTTGTCGCACTGCACGAGACCGGTAAGTATCGTCTCCAAGTCGCTGAAGTTGGCGGCATCGAAGTAGTGGTCGTTTTCCACATCACTTACGATCTGATCATGCAAGAAAGCAGAGGTAGAAACATTCGTACCAATACCTACTGCATAGATCTGGCTACCTGCAGCTTTTGCGGCATTAGCCGATGTAATCGCATCAGCTTGACTGTTGGGCGCGCCGTCAGTAAGGATAATCATCAAGTTTGGTGCGTCCGCGCGGTCACGAGGACTTACGAGCTCGGCCTGCGCGACATCGATACCGGCAGAAAGATTGGTAGATCCTCCGGTTTGTGCAAGATCAATCGCAGTCTTGAGCACAGTCGGATCATCCGTAAGCATTTGGTCAAGCGTAGCGCTTGAAGCAAAGCTTACCTTAGCTCCATGAGGACCATTGAGCGAAAGGAGCAAGGCATCTACGAAGGCTTTGGCCGCGTTTTTCATCGCAGTGTACTCCGTAGAGTCAATACTGCCAGAGTTGTCCATCACAAGTACGATATCGAGCTTGCCCGCACAACCAAGTCCCGGCAGGTTGATACCAGATACCTCTACCCAGAGATCGCATCCAAACACCTTGTGCTCGTTGGCGATCGGCTGGGTGTACTCGGCTGGGTTTGCCTGTGGGTTTACCCCGTGGACAAAGTCCTCCCAGTCCTGCGCACAGTACCCGCCAAAGCAGGGTACGGCAAGATCAATCATCCAGGTATCCTTGAGGTCGTTTTGGGCTTTTGCCAGGTGACCACGGACATCATTCCAGGTAATCGTGTGACCGGAGAAGCTCCATGGCTCATGAAATGAGGCGAGTGCACCATCCTCGTACTTGAGCGGATCGCGACTCACAATCTCCGAGTGCTTGGAGAGGTACGGGCAAAGGTTAGGTAACACCCCCCACACTTCACCTTTTTGGGTATCAAGTGTGCGCGGAGCTGGTCCACAATCGATAAATGGCTTGTCCACCTCATCAAACTTGATGTGACCGGTGCCGGTGTAGAGATGGGTCTTGCCATCGGCGGCAAGGGTCTCATCAAACATGGTGCCATTTGCCCAGGTAATAGCACACTTGGGCTTCTGGCGGATAAAGTAAGAGACATCGTCCACGCGTCCCTCGTCTTTGAAGGACTGGGAGAGCTCGATCGTCACGGGCTTTTCCAGTTTTTCCTGGGGGAAGACCGTACCAAAATTTAGAAACTGTGGGTCTACTTTGAGTGCGTTCTCGATACGTGCGGTCACATTGATGACGTGGGCCTCGAATGCGGCAAACAGCGGCAAAGTGGTCACTGCCACTGCAACTGCCACGAAACTAAGCAATATCTTTTTCTTCATATGGTTTTAATTGCTACAGCCATAAGTTGCTTGATACAAGCTGGACCCCTGACCAATTGGTACCGTGTAACTTATTAGCCGTCTGATAATTGGATATATTTCATCTCGACCTTTTTCGTTATCTACGCTTTTATTGACCGCAGGTTGCGGCCAAATCTGGAACCCCCAGCGGGGATCCCAGTTTGGCAACAAGATTATTTGGCAGTGCAGATAGCATCTATCTCTGCATCTCCGTCGTTGACTTGTGAACCGCCTGCTAGAGCAGATACGTAGCGGTAAGGCTTCGTAAATGTCCAGCGCGATGCGTAGTCATCCGAGATCCATGTGGACGGACCATCCGGGTACTCGGTACCCTCTATGCCGGTCTCCCAAGAACCGGTCGGGGTGTCGGATCCATAAAGCGTCGCTTCATGAGCCTCTCCCGGTACCGGACCATGATCAATGCTCGGCACGAGATACACGGCGTTGGTCGGCGTACCCATGTCCCAAAGGACCCGGGTGCTTCCGTTGGCCTGTACCCACTTGTGATCTGCGGCATCACCGGCTGTGGCGACACTCGGCATCGAGTAGGCGTAGGTAGCAGGGTCGGTCTGCTCACCGGTCGGCGGCATGGGGGATCCATCAGCCACGGTTACTGCTCCACAGGAGCTGTAGTCGGGCTTGGTGGATACTCCGGATACCTCTACCCAGAGATCACAGCCGAACACCTTGTGCTCGTTGGCAATCGGTTGGGTGTAGTCGGCCGGATTGGCGGATGCATTGATACCATGGACAAATGACTCCCAGTCCTGGGCGCAATAGCCACCAAAGCACGGCACTGCCAAGTCAATCATCCAGGTGTCTTTGATATCCTGGTTGGATTTGGCCAAACGTCCCCGGACATCAGTCCATGTGATGGTGTTGTTGGCGATGGTCCATGGCTGGTGAAATGAATCAAGCGCACCATCCTCATAGCCAGTAGGGGCTCCAGCCTCATTGCGTACAATCTGCGAGTGCTTGGAGAGATATGGGCAAAGGTTAGGAAGTACCCCCCAAGTCTCGCCTTGTGCAAGCTCGCGCGGAGCTGGGCCACAATCGATCCAGGAGGTCTCTGTGACACCCGTGGTCGCCGGGTTATCACCAATCTTGATGTGTCCAGTGGCGGTGTTGATGTGCTTGCCATCCGCACCTACTGTCTCATCAAACATAGTACCGTTATTCCAGGTAATGGCACACTTCGGCTTTTGACGAATAAAATACTCGACATCATCTACCCGTCCCTCGTCCTTGAAGGATTGGGAGAGCTCAATGTCTACGGGCTTCTCTAACTTTTCCTGTGGGAATACGGTGCCAAAGTTGAGGAATTTTGGATCAACTTTGAGCGCGTTCTCGATTTTGGCGGTCACATTGATGACGTGCGCCTCAAATGCGGCAAACAGCGGCAAGGTGGTCACGGCAAGCGCAACGGCACCAAGCCCCAATGCGATTTTCTTTTTCATATATGATTTGCTTGATTACTGATAATTTAACTATTCCGCTATTCTGTATCGACCTCTTCCCCATTTAAAAACAAAAGCCGCCTTCCCACATGGAAAAAGCGACTATCCGGAATGCAATAATAAATTGTTGCGACCCGCATGGGAGCACCAATAATCCATAAGATGGATTAGTTGTTATAACCTACTATCCCGCTCCCCTTGCGAGACACACCTACGATAGTATTCAAGATACGCGGGGAAGGAAATGTTTGCAAGATTGACAGCATACACAAAAAAGGTTGCGCTATCAATCTTGTGACGTCTTTCTAGACTACAACCGTAAAAATCAGGAGGCAAGACCAAACCTGTCCACAAACTGTGCACTACCCTGTGGATTAGTAGTGGATTATCACTCCTCACTCGATGCTCAGGCCGCCAAGCGATTCGAAAATTCTCTATCTACCAACAAAAAATCCCCTGCTTGTGGGGATTGAGAGATTTTATCCATCGAAACCGTCGATATTACGCGGCAGACAGATAGTCGTCATCGGGGTCAGAAGGATCATCATCGGGAGGGTCTGTGGGAGATCGTCCGTAGCGCAAGATGCGGACACAAAGCAAGATCACGCCTATAATACCTATGACGTGCATAAAGACTATCCCGAGGCTATCAAGATCAGGAGACCCTAAGAGCGGGGAAAATCCGGCTTGTACCAGACAATGCTTGCCAAAAAATACTCAAGGCAAACCAGCAAATAATAAGAACTGTCCAGAAAATCCGCATACTAACCTCCTTTCTTTGGCATTTTTAGAGCGGAACATATATCTTTTTGCCACACCCTATGAATGGTCTGGAATGATATGTGCTAATACGCCCCCTAGCCCTACAAATGCCACGACCCACATGCCAATAGTTACAATCTGGTCATCATTTTCTGATCCCAAAACTGGCGGGCACCCAGACAGAATACACACAGACCAGACCAAGGTTATGACAACCCAACACACCCAGCATGTTATAAACATCTTGACTTCTCACCCCCTCCAAAGATACGAGACTGCACGGGCACACGGCGCAATACAGAAGAGAGCTTGCATAAACCCACAGAACATACGGCCACCGCTACTGAACCCAAGAGCATAGTACCCGCCAACGATTCGGTGCGTCCAAGGATGAGTAAGATCCTCGCGGCGATGAGCATCACGGCAAGCCCGCAAATGGCAGTACATGCCGAACTTGAGGGTAACCGGCCTATCCGAAAAACTATCCCTGTAGCAGTACACAAGAAGCTCCAGGACGAGTAGTACGATCGTAGTTGCAAGGCTTATATGCTTCAAAACCACGAGTGCTACAAGTAGAGAGAGCGGGATGAGATGCGCCGCATAGATAGCCTTGCCACTAGGGCCATCATAATCGCCACCGTCCAGAAAACAACAGGCATACTCATTCAGCACTGGCAAGACCCAGATACTGACTGCAAACAATGCCACCACCCACCAGGGGTACGTGGGAGCTACCGTCGCCATCCACGGCACCAGGACAAGCAGAAAAGTTTTAAGAGCCAGAAACGAGACAAATTCCCTTACGTTTGACATACGCCAAACCCTCCTTTTTTAAAGTGTGACCCAAACTCAAGGTACCGCGCTAAGACCGGAAATACAAGCTCCTCGCACCCGCGCAACTGCCTACTGCCTATGGACATCCGATGTCGATAGATAGACCCGGAGGAAGATAGGTAAAGAAAAATCCGTATAAAGGAGCTAGATCTAGGGGAAACGTCCGCCTTGCGGCAGACAGATCTAGCTCCTTTATACGGATTTTTCGTATACGCTACCTATAGTCACTAGCAAGAACGGAGCATGGTGTGAAGTTCCGCAAAATAATTTTCTGTGGTGTAGTATCTTTTTCCGGAAGTCCGACTTCCGGAAAAAGAAAAATCCCACGGCTACAGCAGTGGGATCGGAGAGAGATCTACATATGGGAGGATATGGGAGAACACACCCCAATCAGTGCAGGGGCTTCGGCTGGGTGGGGAAGAGCTCTTTGGCAAGGGTGAAGGCAAGGTCGAGATAACCTCGAGCATGGCCTTCCACGAGCATGTTTGAGGCAACCCAGGAGACCCGGGCCTCAATGGTAGGGGCGTAAAAATTATCACGAGCCGGTAGTAATACCCAAAGAGAATCTTTGAGCGCTCGCACAGCCTCATCTACGTCGCGTGAGCGGGGAATAGGTTCGGAGGTGAACCAAAGATTCTTGATACATGCTGGCTTACCTGGCATATTGGCCTTGTAGAGCGCGTAAAAAATCGCTTGCCACTGCCAAAGATTACCTCCCAAGTAAATCGTCATCCCCGACTCAAAACACATGCGATAGCACAAAGCCCGTAGAAATCTGCCGAGCGTCAACTCTGGTTCCGACATAAACATCCTCCTTTTTATATCTTAAGAAAGAATATCGCGTAGAGAATAGCGCATCTCGCCAAAATTTGCAATCTGTATGTATACTAAGAAAAAATCTCCGTTTGATACGGAGATATGGATAAAACGAAACGGATACTCAATCCATTGGTTGGTGCCTAATCAAAGGCAATACCCAAAGGGACCCGCACCCGAAACCACTGACGCCAGGCTTGATTTCGCAGTGCGGCATTACGCAGACTAGAGGCGCCCTTTTTGCCGCTGGAGAGCGTATCGAGATATGCCCGTATTGTTTTGGGTTCCTTCTGCCTCATGATTTTACCTCCGGAGCGGGAGAAATTTGGGGAGTTGCCGTAGACGACACCTCTGCCGCTGGTTGAGCGGCTACCACAGGCTTCTTTGCTCTTAGAGGAGACTTCTTGGTCGCGACTTTTTTGGCGGGTAGCGGTTTTTTTGCTAGGATTTTTGGTGCCGGCGCACTCTTTTTGGGCGGAGATACGGATTTTTTGACTACAGGTGGTGATGATTTTTTGGAAGCGAGCTTTCTAAGAGCCATATAATTCTGCTCCATTTCGCGGCCTAACTGGATTACTTCTAGAGGACCACAGACTGCCACCGGTAGACTCTGCAACGGTGGATACCGCGGGGTACTAATTGTAGCTCCCATACAAAAACCTCCTTTTTAAAAGACTCTGGCACTATAACGCAGAATATCATGGTTATACTTCCCAAGGAAGATTAAGATTAGACTCTACCAATTCTCCATCTGTAGGCCTTAAAAGGAGAACCGCAGAAGAGAAACGAGATGAAGACGCCAAAGCATGCAATGAGTGCAGCAATCAGCGCTACCGTTGTTTCCGCAAGCATAGACCCGCCAACCACAACTGCCATAAAAAACTTTTGAAGCTGTGTGGTCTCGTACTCGCCGGCAAGCTCGAAGTAATAGAGCGCGATACCCAGTGTAGCAAGACGCAAAAACATGATGGGATCAGTGAGCCCGATTGTCAAAAATAGCACGGATCCCCCAAGACCGAGGGCAAACCCGATAGCACGCATCCAGGGATCGACATCCAAAAATGACTTTCGATCATACACCAAAAGTCCATACGCAATCACACCGAACGCCGCAAAAAACGCATGGGAGAGTGCCCCCCAATTGTCCCAAAGCCAAGTCGCGGCAAGTGGCAAAAGAGCAAGCGCCACAAGCTCCAAGATTACGTATTTAATATTGTAAATGAACATACTTGTCCCCTCCTTTAGGGAATGTGATTTTTTTACCATCCCATAAAAATACAAAAAACACAAGGGCAGAGCAGTGCCTTTATGTTTTGAGGCGAACAGGCGCTAGCGGATATCCAGCGATCTATCCTGATCCCCCCACCAAAAGAGTATAACACCAGAAACTATGACTGTTCCTAGAAAGAGAAAGAGTTTGGTCATAAAAACTACCGAGACGACTCAAGCTGCACAGTAGCTCGATACTGTATATCATCCGCCACATCTCCCGCATATGCAGCGGGCTGGAGTTCCAACACTTTCAATACATGCGAGCCGATAGAAGCCGAGGTTTTGCCACCAGGGAACGAGAGTCGTACAGGTTTACCGCCTACCGTAAATATGAGCTTAGCCTCGCCCGCCTGTATACAAGCAACACCCCCGTCAGTCGGACAACGGCTATCTGACTCCACTGCATCAAAACGGACCTTGGTGTTGCCTACAAAACGCTCTTCGCGGATCTTCAGATCCAGCGGACTGCCCAGTGGGACTAGCGATCCCTGCCGTTCAGTAAGCGTAAGTTTTGCGGGTCGGCCGTTTAGCGTAGCATGGATACGGGCCTCCGATGAGGCTCGGAAGGAAACTTTGAACGGGATACCCGTCGCTCCTTGCGCACAAGACTCGGATTGTAGAAGCTGTCGCACGCTTACCTCGAGCACAACCTGCTCGGGATAAGATTCGGCGACCCGTGCACTGGCCCGCGTCTCATAACACTCACTCGGGGTCATCACCCAACCCTCGACTATATGCAAACCTGCATCGCTATAATGATGGTCAGCCTTAATATTGTTGGATATCATACCCACCGACGCTGACCTATACCGAAATCCCACCCGCCCAGTAAACCCTCCTAAGGCCACCAAAAGTGCCGCAATAATGATACCGGTCCAGATAAAAATACGTGCAACGCGCTCATCAGCTTTGAGATGTGTTTTATGATTCATGTACCAAAAATAATGACGTTTTCTATTATGCGATTTATTGTACCATGCATCAGGCGAATGTGAATGCAAATACGCACAGCCCGGGATCATCCACAATAATCTCAATCGTATGCTCACCATACTCCGCGTCTTCCACTAGCTTGTAGAGGCGTGGATCGTGCACCTGCATGACGGAGATACCATGCACCTCGCGGATATCGGCTCCGCGCTCCACTCCCAAAAACTCCTCATCGCGCAAGACCTTGATATCTACCGGTTCTACGGACTCTGCGATCAAATAGACCGATGACCCCCTGTAGTGAAAAATGATTTTGGCACCCACACTGCGGCTTTCTGCAAATTCAAGTTTTATATCCCATTCACCCGTGAGATAAAGTACGCCGGGGCGCACCTCATCGGGATGTTCAAAAACTTGAATACCTCCCGAACCCGCCTTACCTGAACCGAGCGCGTTATTTCGCCATGCTCCAAAATAGACTTCTGTGCTGATATCTCTGGAAATATCTAATGCATCTCCTGCACGTAGCGGCACCAGATCCAGGGGAATCTCTACCCTTACACCCAGAGACGCCGCCCGCTCATGCAACAACTCCTGGATTTTGCGCTCAATATCCTGATATCCGCCGGTACCGATATGATCATACGTCATAAAACCGTCGATATCCACAAGATACGAGCGCGGCCAATAGCGGTTGCCAAATGCATTCCACGTGCCATACCGATTGTCTAAGAGCACCGGGTACTTGATGTTGTACTGCTTGACTGCCCACAAGACATGCTCATATGATTTTTCAAAGATAAACTCGGGTGTGTGTATGCCGACAACCTCAAGCCCTAGATCCTTGTACTTATCCCGCCAAAGCGCTAGGTAGTGGATAAACCGCAGACAAGCGATAGAGCTGTAAGTCCAAAAATGGACGAGAATTACTTTTTTCCCCACCAGCTCCACCATTGTCATACTATCGGACCCCGAAGCAGATTTGACGTAGGCAAGCGGCAAGTTAACGTAGCCCTCGATTTTGGAAAACTCGGGCGCACGCTCAAACTTCCCCTCTTTTTCTTGTTTATTCACGCAATAAAAACATATTGCTACTCAACAATCAGCGTACCGCGCATTCCCATCTGCCGATGCGAGCCTACACTGCAATAATACTCAAACGTGCCGGCAGTATCCGGCGTGAACTCAACCGACGTGGACTCATCTGCTTGTATTTGGGAGGTTTTGGCAAGGCCGTCTACTACCCAATCATGGATAGTTTTTGCACCACTCTCAACCGTGAGATTGAGACGCACCTTCTCGCCTTTCTTGACGCGAATCTCTTTGGTAGAAAAAGCATAATCTTTTGCCGTAATTTTTATTACACGTGCATCACTGGACATCATCCCGGGAGTCATCGGTGGTGTCACGGAACCCATCGCTCCTTCTCCAGTCTTGAGCTGACATCCACAACCAGACTCATCGCTAAACGCCTCATACCCAGCAACACACATATAAAGCATGCGGGCACACTCCTTAGTGTCAGACGACTGATAGATGCGCCCTTGGGACATGCCACCCATTGGCTCCCCTGTATCCGAAGGTGGGGTATAAACAATATCGCCACAAGAGGTATATACATTGAGCTTATCTGCGGATTGGTGGACATTGATCGCCATCGGTAGACCATTGAGTATGTCGGCAAGCGACATATCTTCGACAATCGTGCGGGAAGTTCCGTTGACCAATGAAGTCAAAGGCTTTTTAACATCGCCGAGTTCCTGGCACGAGCCAAGGTGTATATGAGCAGGCTGCGGAGCATCTTTGGGGCCGTTTGCCACACTGATCTCTACCACCACTTTGCCGTCTTGAGTAGTAATCTTGGCCATACCGTTTTCTTTGGAATTGTTTTGCTCACGCATCGGTACCAAAAGCATTTGGGGCATGGCAACGCGACGATCGTGATCCTGCGGCGGCACCACCAACACATCTCCCGTATCAACCGTCTCAAGATTTACAAATTTGTTTGCATAATAATACACGCCCGCAAGCACGCCTACCGCTATCGCCAAAAACACCAAAAGCAGGCCTGCCGCACCACGCTGTAGATTCCCTTTTTGCATAAGATAGAACTATTAGGATTAATAACCGACGGGCGCGATATATTCCACTTTGCCCGACAGCACGTACACTCAATTTTACTACACAAAAGGCTCCTTGTCCTACTAGCTGACCGGGGGAAGCGGCGTATCCGGCATACTGCCCGGCAAAGACTCATCAGGAATCACCTCCTCTCCACCAGCCCCGTCGAGCAAGCTGTCCAGATTTTCATCCGCGGGAACGTCGATCGGCGGCATGTCCTCTGGTCCCTCCTCAAGCCGCTGTAACTGCGGCAATCCTTGAAGAGCCCGCACCGCATTGATAGAACGCACATACTGCTCCACAATCAATGGTTTTATTTTTTTACGTAATCCTTGCAGTACCGCCTCATGCGTACGCGTGGCTTGACGCACATAATCGGCGACCGCACCGCCCTCAATGGTAATCCGTTCTTTCGCCTGCGCAAGCTTGATGCCAAATAGTGCATATTTTTCATATTCACGCAATGTCTCTACGACATTCTCCTCATCGCCCGCCACGGCAACTATGCGCTTGAGGCGCGCCGTAATACTCTCACGCCAAATAACGAGGGCATCTTTTGGCTCGGTATCCAACAGTACACGCAGGGTATCCGACTGATCAGCAATTGCATATTCTTTGGCCCGTACTGCAAAGAGCTTGCGATCAAATGGCGTGCGCTCGGAGATGCGATCAAGCGCCAGCATGTGATCGTATACGGCGCGCGCAAGCAACGTCAAAAGCGCCGCATCATAAGATTTTTGTGCCTCACGATGCGCTCGGGTCATCTCGTCCCGATACAGATTGGTGGCCCACTCCGTACCCTCAATATTGCGCCCGGTAAGCGTACGAGCTTCCGCAAGACGCTCCAAGGCAATCTCCAAAAATAGTTTCGTGCGCTTTTGGTGGCCCGAAGTAAACACCGAGCGCATATTGTCCCATAGGAGCTCAAAGCGATACCAGGGACTCTCCGGTGTATACCCCGGATCCGGCAGTGCAAGCTCTTGGGCATAGACGCCTTGCGGCAAAATAAATACAAGTAGCAAACCCGCCAAGATTTTTTTGTAGCTAAAAAACTTCATACTCGTGCATCCATAGTACCACGCCACGAATCCTTGGAAAACGAAAAAACCCCGCACGTCGTGGAGATTTTTATATGAGAAGCCAATAATTATATGCGCTGTATCGGGGGCTGTATCGACTGATTCATGTTTGGGATACTCGCCGCCGTACGCGATCCACCACGCATACCTGCAAATATCGCCCAGGCGCCTACTAGCATGTGCAATACCGTGTCGGCAGGATTTTCAAGATTCGCCCCCAAGATCGGCGCCGAGCTCACCGCGCTATAGATACCGATCAGAACAGCCACAAAGCCGACCAAAAGTACCAATGACTTCTGCAATCCTGCTGGGAATATAAACGCCGCGACAAGCGCGACAATGCCCAACACCAGGT
>MHNR01000024.1 GCA_001819875.1 Candidatus Ryanbacteria bacterium RIFCSPHIGHO2_02_FULL_48_12
CACTGGGACGGACAATCCCACATCTGGATAGAAGTGAAGAAAAAACGAGACATGGCATTTCAGAAAACGCGCGCTCTGCTCTCCCCAGAGGAATGGCAAGAGCTTTGCAACCACTCCTATGCCACATTATTGGCTCGTGCACGGCCAACCAAAAATCAGATAGCACTCGAAGAATTTGTCTGGTATACGCTCCAAGAGGGACGGCGTCCCACCGCCTACGTCCGATACAAACGTACTCCCTTTCTCCGCGAAGATGATGAAACCCTGCGGATTACCTTTGATGAGGATATTAGATGCGCTCGGGCCAACAATCTCTCCCCACAGCCGTTTGCCGATCGCATTACCGAGCAAATCATTATGGAGGTGAAATTTGCAGCTAGACTCCCCGCTTGGTTCCATAGTATGATAAAAAAACTTGATATCCGACGGGAGAGCTTTTCCAAATACGGCCATAGTATAGACACATTTTATAGGCATAATCCGCTCCCGCACTAAACACCATGAATCCACTCACCAACTTCTACAACCTCGCCCAGACCGAGACAAGTTCGGCGATTATTCTATTCAACATCCTGTTGGCCTTTGCTTTGAGTATGAGTATTGTCTGGCTCTGGCGACATACTCATAAGGGACTCTCCTACTCGCAGTCATTTGCGTTTACTATCGCCATGCTCGCGCCCTTGGCCGCGGTCGTCATGATGATTGTACAAAACAATCTCATCGGCGCGTTTGCCCTCTTGGGAGCATTTTCCCTCATTCGATTCCGTACCATTATCAAGGAAACCCGGGATGTGGCATTTCTCTTCTTCTCTCTTACCATAGGGGTCGCAGTAGGTACCAACAACTACACCATCGCCGCAATTGCTACTATCGCGGTATCTGCTATTATACTTGCTCTGTACCGCATCAATTTCGGCTCAGGCGAGCGCACCGGATTTCTTCTCACTATCGAGGGTGGGACAGATCTTTCGCCAAAAGTTTTGGACAATGCATTCGCCACATACACTCAATACAATGAGCTCTTGCACGCTAAGAAAACTACAGAAGAGACCGAGTACGCCTTCTCCTTGCATCTTAAAGATCCTGCCCAGGCAGACGCCTTTATGGAGGCGATAAAAAAGATACCGCATATTACCAAGAGCTTCCTCATCACCGGCAAAGAGCTCATCGAGTACTAAATCAAAAAAGAGCCTGCAGGCTCTTTTTTGATTTCATTGCTGTCGCTGGAAACGTTTGAGCACATCTACAATACGTGGCAATATTGCTTTATATGAATACCTTGCCTCAATCGTTTTGAGAGCCTCCGCCCCTACTGTTGTACGAAGAAATACATCCGTGAGCAGAATGCGTAACTGTTCCTCCCATTCCTGTTTGCCCTCCGCCCAAAATCCGTTCACTCCATTCTGGATCAGAAGCTTATTTTCACCCACCGGGGAGACAATCGTGGGCACCCCGCATGCCATATACTCTATCGCTTTATACGCACATTTCGCGCGATTAAACGGCGTATCGCTCTGCGGCATAAGACCGACATCAAACGCATACATTTGTATCGCCTTTGGCACAGCGGCCGGATCACTCCAGTCGAGCGCATCTACATACACCACTTTAAATGCGGATCCGGTAAAAAAATCCTTGAGTGGTTTATAGTTTTGCGCACCCAAAATCACCAATCGGAATCCAATGCCTGACTTCGCAAGTGATTCGAGCGGCGATTTTATCATATGGAAGTGTCCGTCTTTGAAATGGCGCATCCCCGCCCCTACCCAGCCGATCGTATACACCGCACGCTCCACATGTGCAACGCGATGCGTTGCGTACAACTCATGATCAAGCGCTGTAGGAATAAGAATAGCGCTCGAGTTACGTTTGGCAACCCAGGCGCGTATCACCTCCGACCCACAAAACACCGAATCGGCTAGACGCGCGAAAACATTTGTTTTAACTGGTGAGTGGACCCATTCGGCATCGTCCAGGTCGTATAAAAGTTTTTTCCTATATAATAGCTTTGCTAAAAAAATAAGCACCACAATATCTACCGAGAAAAATGATTTATGCACAAATAAAATCTCATAGCGCGGGTCACTCAATTTTTGCCAACTTGTGCGTATCACCCGCGCGCGCATGCGCGTCAAAGACCATGCCGGATAAGCCATACTATGCAGTATTTCGTATTCATAGCCATATGCCTTCTGAAGCTTTTCCGCAACCAGCCACACTCTCTGACGGCTGGAGCCCACAGACTTATCTCCCTTGGTAAAAAAAAGTATAGCCATACTTACCGCTTAAAAAATGAACATAAGCCGCTTGCTACTCGTACCAGCGGGCTCCGATAGGTATACGTATATTCATCCTCTACCTTGCCCCCAAATGAGCTTTTAAATGCGGTGATGCCGGCTTTGGCGGGATTAGTAAAATTGGCGGACGCGAGATCCAAGAGACGATACCCGCGCTCATTACCATATTTACAAATCTCATACATGAGGCGGCGCGTAGCATGCCCGACAATCTTACGAAGCTCCTTGTCTCCACCATCAAGTTTGGAGAATATATTTTGGATGCGCAGATTAGGAAATACATCGTAGCAGGTAATCGAAGAGATGAGCTCGCCATTGTAGTAGGCATTAAAGAGCATACAAGACTGCAAAAATGTCACCGGTCGTAACTCCAAGTGTTTGGCAATACGAAATTTTTTGTACAGCGCATATACCTCGCCCCAATTGGCATCATTGAGCGCGACAGAAAACTCCGGCATCTTGAATGTTTTGCGCACCTCATTGCGCGCCGTATCATTGAAACGCATAAATATCTCATCAAACTTGCCCTCAAGATATATATTGATAGTTTTTTTGTGCTTTATTTTTATCGTATCCGGCACCGATAACACCTGATGCGAGATAGCCACAATATACGCATGCCGGGGACGCTTTATCATCTCCAAGAAGAGCCCATCATCCAAGATCACTCGTGCCGAAGTCAGCAGGCCATACCGGCGGTATACTATGGGGTTGGTTTTTATAGGATCCGTGGTCATAGCTTATTCTCTTACCGGCTGTATAAAAATCAAGCGACGCAATAGCCGTACAAGCCGATAATACAATCCCAGCTTCGCTCGAAACAATACAAATGTATCACGCGGTCCTACAGGAATTTTATTTAAAAATTTATATGGGGGGCCGTAATTGACTCCGCGATCATGCGAGAGTATATACGAAAATCCCAGATCTTCGGCAATACCCCGTACCTCCAGATTCCATCTGCTCTTGGGATATGAGATTGCAACAACCGGCTCCCCGGTGCGTTCCTCGATAATCCGACGGGATTCTGCACATTCGCGCCGCACCTCCTCCGGTGGCAGATTGACCAGCTTACGATGCGACATGGTATGCGTACCAAATGAAAAAATGTCCTTCATGTTTCGTATTTCGTCCCAGGAAAGAAACACACCTGCAACATCACTCACCGTTGCTCCCCAGGGGTTACCCCGCCCCTCTACACAATCAACCGCAATAAACAGCGTTGCGGGAATCTCCATTTTTTTCAATATTGGATAGGCGTTCACGAAGTTATCACGATACCCATCATCAAAATACACAATCACCGGATGCGCTGGCATCAAACGCTCTTTGCGCTCGATAGCGGCAAGATCCGCAAATGAAATACATGTGTAGCCATGATCTTTCAAGTACTGCATCTGGCGCTCAAATACATCCGCGGGCACTGAAAGATGGCGATAGAGATCGCCCTTGAGCTCGCGCGCATTTTCCAAGCGAGAAACACTATGATAGCCAAGAAGGACCAGACGCCGAGGTGCTACGCGAAGATACAGAGCATTGATGCCGCTTACAAGCACTCCGCGCCAAAAAAATCTGTACAGAACATCCCTCATTGTAGTACAAAAAATATTCTGATAAAATCATCGGCGTATATCCGCTCTTTTTGTATAGAAAATCTAGCCTCTTTGAGTAGAGCCCGAAAACGCCGGCGCGCAAATCCACGTTTGCCAAGCTCCCAAAAATGTCCAATCTCGTTGCCATATTTATTATGATGGCGCACCCAAAAAAATGGGATCTTTATAAACATCTCTATATCACAGAGCCAAGGAATCCGCAGCCGCCCAATCATGGCTGACCCCGCATGCGGCAAGGTAATAACTGATTGTGTGGCAACGCGACGAATCTCGGAGAGTGCTCCTGACACACGCTCAAAAGGAATATGCTCCAAAATCTCCGCCGCAAGCACCACGTCGAATGCCTTATCTCCAAACGGCAACTGCTCGGCCGAGGCCACGACATCAGGCTTTAAATCCGCGTCAATATCCACTGTAGTTACCTCATACCCCATGGCACGCAGACGGTCCGAGACGATCCCCGATCCTTTACCAATCTCCAGCACGCGCTTCCCGCCCAGGCGTGTAACTTCGTCTATCTGGTGCCAAAAATTCATCCAGCGAGTCCGGCTGTTATATTTGGATTCTCCGTATGCCTGCGGTGGTTCAGTCATGTATTGTTTGTATCATGGATAGGATGGCTTTCGCACGCTCGTCCCAAGTATACCGTGCCGCACACGTACGCGCATCTGTAGAAAGACGTGCGGCTAAATCCGGATGCTCACGGATCTCCTGTATTTTTTGGGCAAAGCTCTCCGGCGTCATATCTGCAAACAAGGCATTTTTGCCATCTGCCAAGACCTCATCATTGGCTCCGCCGCGCGAAGAGACAATCGGCCGACCAGCGGCAAGATATTCATACAGCTTGGAAGAGATGCTACCCGGAAGATTTGCAGAAAGCGGATTCACCAGCACGTCTGTGGCAAAAAGATACAACGGTATTTTTTCTCTCGGCACTCGTCCCGCAAAGATAACGCGTGATGTCATATGTCTCTCTTCTATAGTGGATCGCAGACTCCGCGCCTCTTCCTCTTTCATACCTACAAGCACCAAGTAGGTATTTTGCGGCAAACGTGCAAGCGCGCGCACCAAAAGTCCCACATCGTACCATCGTGTACTGCCCGCATACACAAGCAAGTACGCGTCCCTTGGTAATGCAAGCGTCTCCCGTACATCCTCACGCACCTTTTGCAATACAAAGTCCTCAAGATATATACCGCTTGAATGAGTCACCACGCCAGTCTTTTGCCCTTGAGGATCGTAATATGTTTTAAGGCGACGAGTAATGTACACCGCGCCATCAGCAACATGAAACAAAAGACGTCGGAGAAACAATACTCCATGAGTGCTATGCACCTCGTAGACAAGTTTTTTGCCCAAAAAAAACTTTGCAATCCATGCCTGCAACAAAAGCCGGTGATCGCGCAGATATACCATATCGTAATCCGCCCGACGAGAAAATAGTGTCCACAAAATATTTTTTGACACTATATCTATAAAAACACCTTGGCGCACCAAGGCTTTTACTGTGTGCACAATATTGGCCGTATGCGCCCGGCGCAGTGCCAGATTGGCTCGCGTGATATAGAAGATGCGCATCATAGTATAGTAATAATTTTTGTCCAAATCTCTCCTGCATGCAACACCACATCATAGAGCGTGGCGGCAAACAAGAAAATCCCCGCCCCCATGATAGCGGATCGTATTGTTGTATCCTTTGCTCCTAGCTCCCGTATATGCCCCACCATGTAGGCAGTAGCGATAGCGAGGAATGGGAAGAGCGCATACCTATAACGCGTGGCAACGATAATTGGTATCACCGCAATCGGCTGGAGCACAGCAAAGATCACAAAGAACCGGGCATAAAAATCAGATCGCGCTGACAAACCAAAGGCGATCAAGCCGGCAATCCCAAGCCCAAAAAGCACCGCCGTCCAAACAGTCGAGAGTATCGCCAATAGCGCTCGATCTACCGGAAAAAATTGCAGATCAAGCCAGTTGCCAGTGGGACGAAGTAGACTAAAATACAGTGCGGTTTTGCGTATTTGAAGCTCGATAAACTGTATCGGGTGCTCCATCAGAAAAGCAAAATATTTTTCCTTGCCTACTCGATCAGCCTCTACGCTATGATGCGTATTGCGAAACACCTGTATCTCGGGGGTCTTATCAAACCCACCGGTCGCGCCCGGATTGTTGCCTACCCAAAGGTCATACCCTCCTGCCGTCGTAGTAAGGATAAACGCGCCGTAGCGATGTGACATAAAGAAAGACCACGGTGCAACAAGAAGCACTACCAGAGCCGCAAATATCACCGCCCGCGAAAATTCCTTGCGCGCGCACAAGACCCCCATAATAAGCAAAAACGGTAATAGAGCAACCGGACGTGTAAGAATTGCACCTCCCCATAAAAGCCCCATACCGATGAGACCCGCCCACCCCGGATTTTTAAAAAACACTAGAGTCACATACAAAGACCCCAATAATACACACAAAAACAGTGTCTCGGTAAGAAGCATGGTGGTCATAAAAAGAATATCCGGTGAAAATCCAAACAAAATAGCGGCAAGAAGCGGGAGCGACTTATATACAGGGAATAGCAGACCTGCGATGCGAAACACCAATACCGTAGATATAGCGTGCAGTATCGCCTGCAAAACCCAGACAATCCAAATACGATGGCCAAATAACGCATAGATACCCGCAAGGAAAAATTGATACCCCGGACCTACCCGCACGATGCCATCATCAAGCTCGGGGTGTGCCGCATTTCCGGCGTCCTCCACGTACCCGAATCCCCGCGCAAAATTCCAGGCGATATTGTCGTACGCACCTGCATCCACGCGCGGCGGAAACTGCCAATGAAAAGAAAGCGCCATACTAATCACCGCGGCTATCAATGCACACCACAAGATTGACCTACTGCTCTCTACCATTATTTTCGTTTATAGATGATCATACCAAAACGCTCATCGGGATCTGACCGATACAAGCGCAGTGTCTCACGATACTCGATCTCTGTTTTTGCACGCAGATTTTTGGGCACCAACACGTAGGTCGGCGACTCACCGCCGTAAGAAAGCGGGTGTCTACCAAATACGCAATCGCCACCACAGTGAATGATACTAAACTTTTTATCTGAAGGCACAAACGCGCTCACCTGTACCGCGTCCACCACCCCGACGGTAACACCGGATTCCTGAAGGATGCGCTCGTCAAGATACTGCGCAAGAGCTGGCACCTCAAGTCCCGAGCGTATATTAGAAAAAAAGAAAAATACTGCTATTTGAAAAATTGCTAAAAGATATAGTGCGCCGTCCCGCCATACTTGCCGCACCCAGGGGATAAGACGATCAAGAAGCACCGGTACGAACAACAGGAGCAAAAGAGAGAGACCAAGAAGATACCGAAACCACCCCGGGCTCCGCAAAAAATATATCAGAGCGACGGCGCCGTATAGCAATGCGGCATTCACAAGACGCACCTCCGAACTTGTCACGAATCTCCCGCAAAAACGGGCCACGATAAGAACCGAAAAGAAAAGCATAAAGTATATAAATGTCGGATGCAAAACCGCACCCAAAAATCCCGACAAACTTGCCAGAGCCGCTGGCTCCGGATAATGGTTTTGGTATATGGTAGCCGCCCCTTGCCACGAATCTGGAGAAGCTATATTGGGAAACATCACAAAAAGCCAAACAACTATCACAGGCAATGCCCCTAGTGCCGCACGTACCGCTGAGCGCCAAAACGGCCGCTCATAGAGCGCAAACTCCAGCGCGAGCACCGGAGCGAGAAAGAGAAACATTGAGGGTTTCGTGACCAAACTCAAGGCGGCAAAAAATCCCCCCCACCCAAAATTTTGTTTTTTGTACAAAGAGAATAACGAGAGGAGCATCCACAAAAACCCCGGCACCTCGCCGGTCATCGTTTTGCCCGCTCCGTAAAAAGATGCAAATGTAACTACAAGTAGCGTCCCCAGAAATGCAGCCCGCGCGCCAAAAAAACTCTTCCAAACCACACACATAACGACCACCGCGGCTAATAGCCACAAAAGCGCTACGATACGCACCTGTAAAACCCCCACGCCGAAGAGTTTAAACATCGCCGCAAGACTCGCCGCTACCGGGAATCCCGGAGTGTTTACATAATATGGCTTGCCGAGCAACATATTGGGAGCGACCACTGCATCAAATCGGCCAAGATCCAAAAATCCGCGTGCGGCTTCTACTACCGATCCCTCATCAAACCAAAACTTCGGCGTACCTACCAATGCATTTGCCACGCCATCTCGCGAAAAAGAAAAAAACGGGCTTGAGAAAGAGAAACAGAGGGCAAGGAGGAGGAGCACCCCTAAAGGCAAAAACGAAGCGTTATAAAATTTGTTCATGATTGTATGCCCGCCGCAAGCATATTCGCACGGAGCAATGAATCAAAGGTGCCCGCATCCGTCCAATCCCCTTGGATAATCTGATAGGTCATTATATTATTTGCCACATACCAATTATTCACGTCAGTGATCTCGAGTTCCCCCCGCGCCGAAGGCTTGAGTGTCCGTATCACATCAAATACTTGTTTGTCATAGAGATAAAATCCTACTACCGCAAGATCTGATTTTGGCTGTTTTGGTTTCTCCATAATGCTCACCATACGCTCTCCTGCGATTTCGGCAACACCAAAACGACGCGCATCAAGCACCGACTTTAAAAATATTTTTGCGCCTTGAGCTTGCGCCTCAAATGCCTCAACTCCCGCACGCAATTCCTCAACCCGCGAAAAAATATTATCTCCCAAAATCACAGCGATTTGCTCCCCGTCCGCAAAGTCCTCTGCAACACTCAATGCTTGCGCAATACCTCCCGCCTCCTCCTGAATATCATAGGAGAGATCCGCACCGAGATCTTTGCCAGATCCCAGTAAATCCAAAAAGTGTCCAGCATGCCCTCGACCGGAAACAATCATGATATTGGTGATACCACAAACTTTGAGCGCCTCAAGCGGATAGTAAATCATCGGCTTGTTGTATACCGGCAAGAGATGCTTGTTAGTAACTTGTGTGAGCGGACGCAAGCGCGTGCCTGTGCCTCCCGCAAGAATAATCCCCTTCATCGATCGATAAGATTAAAATACAAAATTGCGCCGATGGCCTTAAAACCATCACGCCAACCTATTTTTTTACCTTCTTGATACGTTCTCCCATGATAATTTATGGGCACCTCATAGATCCGCCAATGACCATGTGCCACACGCGCGGTAAGCTCCGGCTCGATGCCAAAACGCTTTGATTTAAGCTTTGGCGCAATAGCTTGGATAACCTCCCGTTTAAAAACCTTGTACCCCGTCTCCATGTCGGAGAGGTTTAGATTGGTAAAAATATTGGAAAGAAGCGTAAGTGTCGTATTACCCAGATAATGCCAAAAATACAATACCCGCTGATACTCCCCGCGAAAACGTGTGCCAAACACTACATCTGCTTTGTCCTTTTCTATCGGATCCAAAAGCTTTGGATAGTCACTGGGGTCATATTCAAGATCCGCATCCTGCACAAGCACCACGTCTCCGGAAGCTTCTAAAAAACCTCGTTTTAATGCCGCGCCCTTCCCCTGATTTTTATTCTGCTTGAGATATCTGATAACCCCCTCCGGCCGATCAGTCTGGTATCGAGTAACAAGGCTTGCCGTGGCATCAGTGGAAGCATCGTCTACTACAATAATCTCAAAACTAATACCACTCACCACAGACTGTTGGAGCACCTTGTTGAGCACGTCCAACACTGTTTTTTCTTCGTTATATACAGGAATAATGACTGAGACTTTTAAAATCTTCATGAATGTTTTATAGCTTATTTCTAGCCTATTTTCCACCTTCCTTGCCCCATGCTCCCTCTCTAATTTCAAGACTCTCAAAAAGCGGTTTCCACCACCATTCATGCTCCTTGTACCAATGAATGGTCTCCCGTATACCATCCTCAAAAGAAATACTCGGGACCCAACCAAGTTTTGTACGAATTTTTGATGAGTCAAGCAAGTAGCGCCGATCATGGCCGGGTCTATCCTCTACATACACCTTGTGGGATTGGTCAAGTGTAAACTCACCAAGTATTATATTAGCTATAGTCTCTATATCTGCCTCTACCCCCGTGCCGACATTGTATGTCTCGCCGATCGTCCCCCGCTCGAGAATCAAATCAATTGCCCGACAATGGTCACCGACATGAATCCACTCTCGCTTATTTTTGCTCGCTTTATACAAAGGAAGCTGTTCTTTTCGTATGGCTCTTGTCGTAAAATGTGGGATAAGTTTTTCCGGAAACTGATAGGGCCCGTAGTTGTTGGCACAGTTTGATATTGATATGGGAATCCCAAATGTCTTGTGGTACGCACGGACTGTCATATCTGCCGAGGCTTTGGAAGCACTGTAGGGAGTCCGCGGACAGCAAGGAGACCCTTCCGTAAATCGTTCTTCAGAATCGAGCGCGAGGTCTCCGTATACTTCACAGGTAGAAATGTGGTGAAAACGTCTCACCCCAAATGCGCGCGCAACATCGAGCAAGCACTGTACCCCGAGCACATTGGTCTCATAGAATACTTTTGGATGGAGTATGGCACGACTATTGTGCGACTCGGCCGCAAAGTTCACCACTATATCCGGCTTTTGTGTTTTAAAAATGTGAGCAACAAGTTCGGCATTGCCGATATTCCCTTTTGCAAAGGCATATCTTCCCGCAAACCGTTCCTCTACATCTCGGACATTTTCAAGCCGCCCCGCATAGGTCAACGCATCAAGATTCGTGATGAGGTCATCGGGGAAATACTCTAAACGATGACGGATAAAATTAGATCCAATAAAGCCAGCCCCACCCGTTACCAATATTTTTGTAGCACTCATAGGCGTTGCTCGATAAATAGAGCGATGGTATCCGCGCGTCTATCCCACGAAAACTCACGTGCAAGCTCCCGGGCGTGATACGCCTTTGCTACCGCCTCCTCGGGACACGCAATCGCCCGACGCACCAAAGCCACAAACGCTTCGGCATCTCCGGCAGGCGCAAAATACGCCGCATCCTCATTCAAAATCTCCCGAATGGCGGGCAAATCTGATGCGATAATGGTCTTGCCTGCGGCCATATATTCTTTTATCTTCATGGGCGACATGTAATAGCGAAAATGATCCGATGCCGCCAGATACGGCGCGAGCACGATATCAGCCCCTGTTATATAATCGAGTGCGACACTCCCCGGAAGACCGGTGATAACATGGATATACACCTCCCCCCGGAGAAGCTCCTGCATACGTTTTATAACGCCTGAACCGTATGATTCGGCTATCGTACCGGTATAGACAATATTCGGTTTGTCCGTCTTCATACCAAGAGCGAGACGCGCATCCGTTTTGCTTTTCAGGCGAGCAAAAAGACCCAAGTCGATGCCGTTGCCGAATACGAGGATACGATCCGCCGCAATGCCAAATTTTTTTATAATATCTTCTTTTTTACGCGCATTGGTTGTTACTATACCGCGCGCCAACCCAAATACCCTTTGGTATACAAAATCGGGGAATTTGCCCAGTGAGTGATTTTCAAAAAAGAACTGCTCCCGAAACCGCTTTGAACAGTAGGTAAGGAAAAAGGCGAGTAATACATCACGAATGTAGAATACCGTACCCTGTGGCTGGCGTTTGATGAGTGCGCGATACCGCCACGCCAGCCAAAAACTCCGCGGCCATATTTTTGGTGAGCCAACAGATTCTATGCTAAATGCATGCGCAATCGCATAATCCTGAAATAGAGTATCTTTAGATGCCGGCAACTGCTCTATATAGAGCGCGAAGTCGCCACGCGCTGAAAAAGCCTCCGCCATTTTGAGAACCTGGAGACGATTTGTATATTTTGAGGGATAGCGGAGTGGGGTAAGGTAAATAATTCTCATGACTATATGGTAGCTTTTTTCGCATATACAAGAATAGTACCACTACGTCCCCAGAGAGCTGCGAGCGCATATGCAAAAAGGGCAGAGAGACCAACCAGGGGTGCAAGTACCGCCATGAGAAAAATATCTTTTTCGTGCCCCCGTATGTGCGCTCGCCCGCCAATAATATCGAAGAGCACCTGCTGATTGCCAAGACATCGATTGTACATGGTCTGCACCTCGCCGAATATATCGTAGAACATGGACCCCGAGCGTACATGCTCCACATGGAATCCCGCGGATGTTAGAAATTGCACCAATGTCTTTGGCGTAAGATGCATAGTATGGCGCGGGATATCCAGATGGAACCATGCCAGCCCGCCAACGCTCGCCTGCAAGGAGGCATAATTGGGGACCTCGATAAGTAATGTCCCCTCATCATGCAAAATCTCATGGATTTTTTTTAGATATGCCTTAGGATCCATAAGATGCTCAAATACATGCCACAAGGTTACTACGTCAAATGAATCCGGTACCAAATCGCACACAGGCAAATCGCACTTCTTAATGTTGACACCCTGGCGTATAAGATCCTCATACATATACGCAGGAGAGATCTCCGTACCCGTACTCTCCCAACCAAGATGCCGCATGCGCAAAAGAAATGAACCCGTGCCGCATCCCACATCCAAGATACTCCCCAAACGGATAATGCGCCGGACCCTGCGCACCCGAATACGATTGAGGAATCCATCAACAAGCGGCTTACGCTCACCATAGTAATCTGTATAGTACCGGACCGACTCCTGAGCGGAAACACGCGGGATAGTGTAGACAAGATTACACAAAAGGCACTGCGCTAGACAAAAAGTATCTCCGCGAAATACATGATGGGATATTTTTTTATATTGCGTACTCCCGCAAAAATAACAGGCAGTCATGGTCATTTTTTCTTGAACACATAATAGGTTCTAAAAATCAAGGTATCTTGGGTATAGTACTGATCCAACACATCCTGGTACGGTAACACAAACTCATCCTGCGTCCGTTTCTCAAATACCAAATAATCCGGTAACTCTGCCCTGTCATATGCCAGCGGATTTTTCCCCACAAGCCCTACGCCCGTCCACCAAAACTGCTGATAACGACGATCAATCGGCATCAGTGCCGCGATCTGTTGGTTGTCGATTACCCCAACCGTCTTGGTGTCACCTAATCGCTCAAGCACGTATGCGCTCACCTCTTGGGGCGCCGGAGATTCTAGTATTGCTGAAAAAAACAAAAGTTGTGCAAGTTGTCCGACGACCATAAAAGCAGCAATACCTAGCACAACATGTTTACCTATGTGTTTTTGTTTTGGCAATCGGTTTTTTAGAGATCGCACCAAATGACAAAACGCAGGATACCAAAGGATGAGCAGCATGAGCTCCATTGCAAATAAATACCGAAACCATCCCGGACTCCGAAGAAAGTAAAAGAGACCAAATACACTATAAAGAAGCGCGATCTTTACAAATGCATGCGCCTCATTTGACAGTTCTCGACCCTTATTATGCACAAACATCCACGCCACACAAACTGCGATCACTGCAAAATACCATATCGTCGAACTCTGCGGTAACACCCGGAGTGAATACCACATATTAACAAGTAGAGGCCGGCCAAACGGATTTGCCAAAAAACCATACGCCTCTCTCCATGTGGCAACCTGCCAGAAGTAGGGAAATATACTATACACCCAGACAAACAAAGGGAGCGCCGCGCCCAAAGCAACCAACATCATAGAACGCAAAGCGATAACTCTTCGCTCCGTCAAAAAATAAATCACCACTACCACCACCAATGAAAGGTAAAGTGAGGGCTTAGTAGCAACTGCCAATCCTATCAATAATCCTGCCAGGAGATATGAATTTTGCTTGGCACGAAAATAAAAACCCGCCCGGGCTCTTGCGAGTACATGCGTCCCCCATAAAAAAAATATAAACCCCGGCAGTTCACCCATAGCGGTACGTCCGATATCATAAAACGTCGCAAACGTCACCATAAACATAAGCGCGAACAAAGCCGCATACTTACCAAACAACTCATCCACCACATAGAGCACGCTCGCCAAAAAAATCGCTATCCAGCAAAGCATGTATATCCGTGCCTGCACAAATCCAAATCCAAACACGTTGAAAAACCATGCAAGTGGATACGTTACCGCATACCCCGTCGCCGCGATAGTATACGGTCGAGACGGATAGACGCCGGGAGCCGTAGAAATATTCAGAACTCCTTTCTCTGCTATGTGGTGTGCGATATCGATAGTAATCGATTCATCCACTCCGATGCGTGGCTTGGTAGTGAGCGCCGATAACGAGAAGGCGCACACAAAAATGACCGCACATGCGGTAATGACCCATTCCATCATACCCCATCGTTCTGCGCTCGTCATAAAGAAACCCGTACCTCAAACTGCTTAGGACGAAGAAGCCCCAAACGATACAGCAGATACTTTACCATCACCGAGAGAATTGCAAATCCATACTTCACACTGCGCCAGAATCCTATCATAGAGGCCTCCGGAAAATACTTAGTCTCAATCGGCGTCTCATAAATACGGAGCTTTGCAATGCGAGCTTGGACAATAATCTCCGAGTCAAACACAAAATCATCGGAATTTTTTTCAAATGGCATCGTCTCCAAAGCCCCCCGAGTATACGCCCGGAAACCCGTATGATACTCACTCAACCCAAGCCCCAATATAAGATTTTCGATACACGTGAGAAAAATATTGCCCACAAACTTCCACCAAGGCATACCACCCTTGAGCGCATTGCGTTTAATGAGCATGCGCGATCCCATACTAACATCCGCCTTACCATACGCGAGCGGACGAATTAACTCGGGAATATAGTACGGATCATACTGAAAATCAGGATGGATCATGACGGCAATATCCGCGCCCAAACGAAGCGCCTCTTTGTAGCAAGTTTTTTGATTGCCCCCATATCCCTTATTGCGTTCATGCACAATAGTACGGAGCCCCAGCTCGCGCGCCACTTCGGCGGTATTGTCCTTACTACAATCATCTACAAGCACAATCTCATCCACCCACCCCTTTGGGATAGCATCTATTGTTTCTTTTAGGGTACGAGCGGCGTTATATGCAGGCAATACTGCAATAACTTTCTTATTGTTGGCAAGCTGGCTCATAAAAACTGTCTTGAGAAAAACCTTATTTTATCGTAAAATATCTACCATAATAGCATGTCTGAAGACAAAACTCAAAGCTATCCACATAGGGTAAACGACTCTCCCGCCCAAAAGGTTTTGGCGGATATTTCACATATTCCAAGTATGGCAGTAGGCCCTATTGCCTTGCCCGATATGCACCTAAAAGAAAAAACCGAGGCTCCTGCTTCATTCGCGGCGGCGACACGCGCTACTATCATCCCTCAACTCACCGCGCCCTCCGTAGGATGCGGTATGGGAGCCTTGGCAACATCACTCACGCAGGCCGACATTTCGGAAGCACACCTGGAAAAATTTTATGCTGAGATGCGCCGCCACCTTGGACCAAAATACGGAACGGTAGAAAATATCCTATTGTGGCTCGGCATTATACGCCGTCCGCGCCACACCTATGACTTCTCTGTCGAGGAACTCCCTGGAGTAATACGCACCGGGGCGTTAGCCGCAGTACACAAATATCAACTCCCGCTCGATACCATCAACCACATCGAATACAGCGGTAATGTTATGGATGAAAGCACACGCAAAGAATTTTCTCTCCCCAATATACTTCCTCGATCTGCATGGGTCTCGGGGCTCCATGATATTGGCTATGGATTTAAAGGTAATCATTTTCTTGAGGTGCAATATATTGAAGAAATTTATGACGCTGAGCTTGCGAGGGCTTGGGGGCTACATAAAGATCAGATCATTATCATGTACCATGGCGGCGGTGGCGCCGTGTCGCACTACATGGGAAGATACTTTGCTAAACGCAAAAAAATGGGACGCAAAGAGCGGATCTTTTTGCCTGTAGCCAAAGCGCTGTTTCACTTCGGCTCATGGCAAGGTATCAAGCATGCCAAAGAGCGCTGGCAATATTATTTCCGTCCACAACGATTCCAAGAAATTCCCACAGACACATACGAGGGAAGGCGTCTCCTTGCCTCTATTCAAGCGTCACTGAACTACAGCTACGCATTTCGCATCGCCATCGCGAAACGCATTACAGATGCATTGGAATACGCATTCGGCAAGGATACAAAAGCCACACTCATCTGGGACACCATCCACAACTCCATCATGCCGGAGCTCATCCACGGTGAGCGCCTCATCGTACACCGACATACGGCAACGCGCGCTCTTCCGGGCAAACCCGTAATCATCTCCGGATTCAATACCACCGGGTCATATATTGGCGTAGGCATGCCCGACGCAGAAGCACATTTATTTTCTGCAGATCATGGCGCAGGAGAAACTATTAAGCGCTTCCAAAAAGAAGGCAAAGTTTTCCCTCACCCCAAAGAATACCAAACAACCATTTACCTGACGAAGCCCCCATACAAAAAAACCGTATCGCATATTACCGATGAGGGCGTTGACTATGTTATGAATGAGCTGGAACGTGCGGGTGTCACACGTCGTGTGATCAAACTCCGCCCCATAGCAGTATTTAAAGGGTAATCAAGACATACCATTAGGGACAAATTTACAAAAAAACGTCCTGCTTTCGCGAGATGCTGGCGGTATCTTTTTGCAAAGGGTTTTGTCTTACTCGATGGGTTGGAGATACTCCTGCGTGCTGTGTGCCTGCAAAAATTCTTCCCACAGCTCCTGCTCTTTGCGTGAATGCACCTTACCCACAGCATTTACCAAAATACCTATGGCGATACTGAGAAAGTAGGCTGAAGCAACCATAATCGGGTGTCGCGCGAACATAGCCGTAGCCTGTTCCACTAATGACTTTTGTGAGGCTATATCCCATGACAGCATGACTACAAAAGTCCCAAAAAATAAACCAAAAAGCACGCCTCGAAGCACCCCCCTTTGCCACGCTTGTTCCCGTATACGCCCAAGGTCGCTTGCATAGACAACAGCAAAGTCCCTCTCCTTTTCTTTCAGATAGCTAACAATACTTACCCCACAACGCGGGCAATTCTCGGGATGCAAATTCAACTGCGCCATATGGCTTCCTCCTTGTACTTGTGAAAGACTCTACTATTATCTAATATTGAAGCGTGCAAGAAGTCAATGATTATGAACACCTTTTCCTGTCAAATTATCACTGATCCAGAAATCCGCGGCAAACTTGATCGGATACAAAAACACGTACGCAGTATCGCGCGACCAGTATTGTGCCTACCCAATATTCACCCCAAAGCGGGCCTTGAATCTCCACCACAATTTGTTGTAGCCACCAAAGATACTA
>MHNR01000025.1:0-129 GCA_001819875.1 Candidatus Ryanbacteria bacterium RIFCSPHIGHO2_02_FULL_48_12
ACCTACGGGTGTGGGGAAGACCGAACTTGCACGCGCTTTGGCAGAGTTTATGTTTAATGACGAGAAAGCGCTCATACGCGTAGATATGTCCGAGTACATGGAGCGCCACACGGTCTCGAAGTTTATCGG
>MHNR01000025.1:137-6688 GCA_001819875.1 Candidatus Ryanbacteria bacterium RIFCSPHIGHO2_02_FULL_48_12
CCGGGTATGTGGGTCACGAGGAGGGTGGTCAGCTTACCGAGCTCATACGCCACCGGCCCTATTCAGTGGTGTTATTCGATGAAATAGAAAAAGCGCATCCGGAGGTATTTAACGTCATGCTCCAGATTTTGGATAATGGACGTCTGACGGATGCCAAAGGGCGCCATGTCAATTTTAAAAACACGGTGATCGTCATGACCTCCAATATCGGGTCCGAGTATGTTCGGGAGATGGAGTCGCTTGGGTTTATCGCTGAAGAAAATGATACCAAGGATCATCAGGAGGGAGAGCTCAAATCCAAAATCAAATCGGCTCTGGAGCGGCATTTTCGCCCCGAGTTTCTCAATCGCTTTGACGATATTATTATTTTCAATAGCCTTACTCCCGAGATCTTGGGCGAGATTGTGCAGATCCAGCTTGAGCGTGTGACCAAGCGTCTCGCGCGAAAAGACATCACCATCAAAATCGCGCCCGAGGCCAAAAAGCTTTTGGCCAAAGAAGGGTATGACCCGCACTATGGAGCTCGACCCTTGAAGCGTTTTATTCAAAACAAGATTCTCAATCCCTTGGCCGAATCAATTGTAGCAGGCAAGGTGCATCCGGAGAGTGAGATATGCGTGAGCGTCAAAGATGGCGTGCTGGTCATAGAGACGAGTAGCAAAAAAGGAGACAAACCCTCCGGATCAAAAAAGAAAAAAGAGCCCATAAGAGCGGCATAAGTAGGCTGTACATATAAAACCCTAGTATTACTCGGGTTTTATAGTATCTAAACCAATCTCCTGCAGGAATGCTCTATTACTGGGTTCGCGTCCCAAAAATCCGCGGACCTCTTCAAGCTCATCCATACTCGATCCTTTCTCTAGGATCCACAGGCGATATGAGCCTCCGGTCTCGGGGTTCAGAAGCCCTTCGGCGGCAAAGCGCGTGAACATGTCGCAAGCATATACTTCTGACCAGAGGTAGCCGTAGTAGCCGCCACTGTACCCTATGAGATGCCCAAATCCGGCAGGAAAGAGATTGCCTTCCGGTGTCTGTACACGGAGGTATGTTTTTACCAGAGTATTGTAGGTGCTGATGGCGTCCGGCGTACCCTCCTCTTCGGTATGTATCTGATAGTCAAATGTGGCAAATATGATTTGGCGCATGGTCTGGTATCCGATCATATGCTTCTTGGCTTTGATGAGATTTTTAAGATCGCTATCCGGCAGGGGCTCTTTGGTCTTATAGTGCTCGGATACGAGACGCAGAGACTCGGTATCCCACATCCAGTGCTCAAACATTTGTGACGGGGCTTCCACAAAATCGCGCGCTACCGAGGTACCTGATTGTGAGGCGTAGGGCGCTTGGGTGAGTGTACCATGCATAATATGCCCAAACTCATGAAATAGCGTAGTAAGCTCGGGGTGCGAGAGAAGCGTGGGAGTATCGCTGGTGGGTTTGGGGAAATTGGCTACCATCGCAGAAACCGGGGGGAGATATCCCTCTTCCAGGAGACGTCCTTGGACAATGGGAAATGCCATGGCGTGTCCGTATTTATTCTCACGTGGATAGAGATCCAGGAAAAAATAGGCGATGATCTCTCCTTCGGTATTTTTGATGGCATAGAGTTCTACACCATCGTGCCATACGGGGTAGTCGGTTATTTTTTGAAACGATACGGAGAAGAGCTTGGCGTATATCGCAAACATGCCATCCAAGACTTTTTCCAGCGGAAAATATACACGAAGTTTTTCATGATCCACATTGCAGGTCTGTTTTTCAGATTCGTTGAGATAGTAGGAGAGGTCATGATACTCGAGCACGGCGTCGGGGTTGCCTGTACTGGTTCGCTTGAGATCGCACATGACTGTTATGTCGCGCGCCGCAAGAGGAGAGACATTTTTGGCTAGATCAGTCAAAAACGCCTCAATGTGCTCTGCGGTCTTTGCGGTGCGCGGCTTTGCTTGGTATGCCACATGATTTTTGTATCCAAGGAGCCGAGCCTGCATACGCCGGAGACGCAGAAGACTTCCTAGTATGTCGAGATTTACCGCGCCACCTTTTTGGAGGAGCTTGGTTTGGAGCTCTTTTCGCTTTTGTTCGCTCTCTGCGTTTTTTATAAACGGCACGGAGTCGGGGTACTGGAGGGTGATTTTATATTTACCGGTATTGTCTTTTTGTAAGCCCGTAATATAGGACTCCGGCAGTCCCTCCAGTTCCTCGCGGGTTACCAAAATATATCCCTGCCAGTCGTTGATATTTTTAGAGAACTCCAAGGAGAGCTTACTGATTTGTTTGATGATATCTTTGAGCTCTTCGCGATCTTCTGTGGATAGCCCAAACCCCATACGGCGGTATGCCCGCAGGGCATCCTCGAGGAGTTTTTTGTCCGCCCCCTCTAGCGGTTCGTTTTTGCGGGCGCATGCGAGCACCGCGTGATACAAATCCTCATCGTATTCTATGTCGACGATTTTTTGGGAGTATTCGTCGAGTGTTTCTTTGGCGGCCTTGCGGACATCCGAGCGCGGTGAGACCTCCAGGAGGAGCTCTACATAATGCATCTGGGGACTCTCGACATAGCTTGCGCGTTCCAGAGCCGCAATCGTATTTTGAAATGTCCGATCAAAGTCAGGTACTAGTTTGATAGCCGCGTATACCTTTTCTTTATGCGCTATGCTGTTTTCATAGGCTTTGCGGATCTCTTTGGGGCCCCATTGGGTCCAGGCAAATTGTTCTTTGTTGTAGGGAATGTATTGCATATGCCCCAGGATACCAAATATTTGTGGGAGCCTAAAGCCCTATACATATGATTATTTTTTGGTATACTATTGGGAGCTAGCGCATAGGGCGTAGCATACGGGTCGGTACCGAAGCGGTCAAACGGACCTGACTGTAAATCAGGTGGCATCGCCTTCGGAGGTTCGAATCCTCCCCGGCCCACTCGACTTCGTAATTTAAAGTCTCTTTGGATGTTTGGGAAAGCTGGTAGAGTAAGGTACTTACTTGGGTTTACTCTACTCTTTTGGTATTATGTATACGTATGATACCAAAAGGAATTCTCAAAAAATATTACATTCGAGAAAGAAAATCTATGCAGGAGATTGCGGAGCTCCAAAAATGTTCTTTGCACAAAGTTGCCTATTGGATGACATTTTATCAAATAGAGCGACGATCAAAAAGCGATGCAGTATATTTAAAGAATAATCCTAATGGTGATCCTTTCAAATTTAAGTTCCCCAGAAGCATGCAAGATGCAAAGATATTTGGCTATGGTATAGGGTTGTATGCTGGGGAGGGGACGAAGGCAGATAAAACATCGGTGAGATTGGGGAATACTAATCCCGCGATTATCTTCAATTTCATGCATTTTTTGGAAAATATATTTAAAGTGCAACGAAAGGATTTTAAATTTGGACTACAATTATTCACCGACATCAAAGAAGATGTAGCCCTTGATTTTTGGTGTAAATACCTTAAGGTTAAGGGAACGCAATTTTATAAGACCACATTTACAAAATCTGGCTCGATGGGAACATATAGAAAGAAAAGTGAGTTTGGTGTCGTAACGTTGTATTATCATAATAAGCATTTAAGGGATATGCTTTGTGGTCTTGTTCAAAATTTTAAGTAAGTTTTTTGCAAAATAAGCCGATGTAGCTCAGTGGTAGAGCAACTCCATGGTAAACATCAATTGCCCACGGTGAGAGAAATCTTGCGGTGAATCCCGAATAACGGTTAAAGGCCAGCATTTTGGTTCAGACCGTGGCGCCCAGCGCCCGAACGACTGACAAGGGGGGCTACGTCCGAAAGGATATGCCCAATATACAGTCTCATCTCCTGATACAATGCCCAGAAAACAGGAGCAGTAATGAAGGAGTAGGTCGTCGGTTCAATCCCGACCATCGGCTCAAGGATATTGCCATTTTAGGTGGTTTATGCTTAAATACCCCTATTCTTAATTTGAGGGTTTTAGTTTTATACGTACACCTTAAACCTTTTCCCTTATACCTCTTATGTCCCAAGATTTTCTCATAAAATTACAGTGCACCAAATGCAAGCGGATCAACTATTGGTCTCGCAAAAACAAGCGCAAAGTTGAGCGCAAGATCGAGCTCAAGAAGTTTTGTCGTTGGGAGCGGGTCAATACTATACACAAGGAGGTGAAGAAATAAACGGCCAGTTGTAAGTAGCCAGTAGTAAGTTGCAAGTGTTGAAAAGGTGCCTTGCTCACAGGGCGTTTTTTTCGTATAGTCGAGATGTATTTGTAGTGTTGGGGGTATAGTTCAATGGTAGAATTACGGTCTCCAAAACCGTCGATCAAGGTTCGAATCCTTGTACCCCCGCTCACATGCCTGCCAAAATTCTAACTCCTGTTTTTGGTTTTGACTATTTAAAAATAGCCAAGTCTTATTTAACCCCGAGTAATGTTAGTGAAGAAAGAGATTGCTCTATTAAGGCAGTAGTTTTCTCGGTGATGGCCGCAGAAGCACTTGCAAATTTTGAAGGTTATAGTTTTTTAAACCTTCGCGGAAAAGATTTAGATAATTTTATTTTGTGTAGAGTAATTTATAAAGGGCATAGTGGTTCGAGTGATATATATCACAAGTGGAAAATTTTACTTGAAAAGATTGGGATGGAAGTATCCCAAAGAAATCCGCTACTAAAGGGATTAGAAGATGCTGTAGCTCTTCGTAATAAGCTTGTTCATTTTAAGCCTCATAAAAATCAATTTACCCAAGAAATGGTGCCGGATGGCAAAACCACTTTTCAAGGTATTGAATACGTGGAGTATAAACCGGGTGGAATTGCAGGGGGAGGAGTACTGGGCAAGCTAAATGTTTCTAACGCAAAAAAGCATTTCAGTAGCATTGATGAGCTAATACTCCAATATTATTTAGTAGGCAAGTCGTTATGGCCGGTAACTCCTGATTTTTTGAATGAGCACTATGGATCAGCATCATCTTTCTATGAAAAATAATAAATACATCTTGCCCTCCCCCCTCAAATCTCCTATACTCCCCATAGATTTTTCTTCAAGGAGTAGCTAGGTGGCAAGACTAAAGAAGCGTCAACGCGATATTCTTGCGGCTTTGCAGGAGCTTGGCGGGCAGGCGAGTATCCGCTCAATTGCTCAAAAAACGGGTCTTGATGTCAATGGAGTCTCTCAATCACTAGGAGTTTTGGCCATTGGTGAATATGTCTACTATATGAGTGGACGAAGCGGTGACGCCATCTATGCGTTATCAGACAAACAGTTCTAAACCGCGAGGACATACCCGGCGGTTTTTTGTTTTTGGCTAGTGCCTTGCGTGCCATAATCTTTGGTTGTTCAATAGCAGTAAGGGAGTTACCACTAACTTTACCCGTATGATGGAAGGTGCACCAAAAATACATGAAGAAGGGCCTTTAGAATATATTCCCGAAGGGGCTGATTTGTCCCCAGAAAAAACCCGCTCGCCTGATGGAGAGCTTGCCTTTATCATCCACAAAGGCGGCAGAGAGGAGAAGCCCAATGAGGATCGGGTAGTGATTGATACGAGGCGCAACCAATATGCCTCCGTCGACGGCATGGGAGGTGAGAAGAATGGTGCCAGAGCCGCGCAAATCTTGGCCGAAGAGATTTACAAAGGGTTTGCCTTGGGGATGGCGCCCAAGGATATCCAAGACAAGGCGCACGCGCGGATGCAAACCGAAAATGTGGGAGGTGCCTGCTATATGGCTTTTGAGATAGATGGCGACAAACTTCGAGCTTTTGGGGCGGGAGATGTGGAGCTCGCGGTTTTTCGTGACACAGAAGTGCCGTTTAAAAGTATCCCTGACCAAGGGGAGGATCCTGGGCAAGTTTCAAACGCGGTCTCGGCAAGAAGCGCGGGCGAGGTGCGCCCGTATGAGTTTGATCTAGTAGGCGGTGATAGGGTTATTGCAGGTTCAGACGGATTTTGGGAGCAGTTTGCGAGTAAGGAGGAGGTTGCGTCTCTAGTCGCGGGCGCGAGTGCGGGAGAGGCGGTAAAGATTTTGAATACCGAGGCGATGCGCCGCCAAAAGGCAAAGGGCGGCTACAAAGATAATCTTAATATTATTGTTAAAGACTTTACCGGTTCAGCTCCCGAAGCATATACAAAAACCAAATCGGAGAAGATTGAGCCGGTATCGGTTGAGACTGCCGAAGAGCGCACAGGTATACTCTCAAAAATCAAAGGATGGTTTGGTAAAAAATTTGGTTCCGGAGAGAAAGAGGCAGGAGTCGCACCAGAGGGCGCCTTTGATTGGTCGCGCGTTGTTGCGGACGAACGTATCCAGGCAAAAATTGCTGGAGCCTTGGTGAGCAAAGATTATCGCATACTTGCAAAGAATGAGGTTGACGCGCCTAATGCTTCTTTCTCGCGCGATCAGGCGCTCAAAGACATCGCTACAGGAAAGATTGACGCGGCAAGACGGGCGGAGCTCTTGGGGCATATAAAGACCCCATTTACTAATGAGGAGGAGTCGAATAATCCGCAAAAACTTTTTGCGAGTGTGATGGAGTATGAGGGAGAGATCTATTCCATGCCCAAGCTTTTGGCGGAGCTTGC
>MHNR01000025.1:6711-16260 GCA_001819875.1 Candidatus Ryanbacteria bacterium RIFCSPHIGHO2_02_FULL_48_12
CATCCGAGATGCTCGGGGATATGGTGCGCCAGTACCCGGATCCTATTATGCTCCATGACCGGGTGGAGCAGGCACTCGCATCCTATGCGCGAAAAGCAAAAAGTATTGAGGAGGCAGAATACTATAAGCAGTTTGTACGGGTGACGCTTTGGCAGGTGTATGGCAAGCGCCAAGAGTATGCCGAGCAGATGGAGCTTATGGAGGCAGAGGCTGGTACGGCGTATGCGGAGCTTGCGGCAAACACCAACAATTGCCAGCTTGAGATTATGCAAGCTACCCGCGCAGAGGAGATATTTCCAGTAATGGAAGAGCGTGTGGAAGAGATCTTGCGGGAGTTTCAGGAGCGATACGCCAGAGAGGGTAGGGTATTTGATGAATCGATTTTATATGATCAGGACTTTGTAGATGCGCGGTACCATGATGAGGTGGTGGTACTGGGAGCTGATCGCTCAGCGGAGCTCACGGGAGTACACGGCTGGGGGCGCAGTGAACTTGCCAATATGGATCTAGACTCTTTGGCGCGTGTACTTGGCCGGCCGCTTGATCGCGAGAAACTACGCAAATACCCATACGGGGTGGAGTAGAAAGTAGGTCTTTTTTGCTATCTATCGCGGGCTAGGGGTGTTAGTCTAACTAGACGCATGCTGTATGCGGTTTCGTTTCGAAAGGTCGGCAAAAATTATGACCTGGGTAAATAAGTAATATGAAAAAAATAGTTACGATTTTTGGGGCAAGTGCACTTCTTTTGGGTGGTATTGCATTTGGGGCGAGCGCTCAAATGATGCGGGGTTTTTCTAATTCTGCGGCGGACTGGAGCGGGGTGGTCGAGCACACGGCTCGCGAAGAAAAAGAGGGAAAGGAGGTTTGGGAAAAACTGCAAGCCAAAGAAATTGCATGCGCAAATCTCAACGACGAACAATTTGGTGTTTTGGGGGAATACTTTATGGGGCAGATGATGGGAGATTCGCATGCCGCCATGAATGCTATGATGATGCAGATGCACGGAGAGGAAGGCGAGGAGGCGATCCATATCGTCATGGGTAAAAGACTTTCTGGATGTGATACTTCGGTTACTCTTCCTATGGGGAGCAGCGGCTGGATGCCGATGATGAATATGATATCGGGGAGATGGTCGTCTCCTTTTGGTTTTAGTACAACAAACAATATGATGAACTTTGGTGCCTTTGGATTTGGGGGGATTTTTGTGGTTCTCTGGTGGATTCTCATTATTGCGGCGGTTGTAGCGATGGTGAAATGGCTTACGCAACAGTCGCGCGGGGGTACCACGAACAAATCAGCTCTTGATATGCTCAAAGAGCGTTATGCAAAAGGGGAGATTAACAAACAAGAGTTTGAGGAGCGAAAAAGAGATTTGATGTAATTGAGAAAATAGTCTGTTCCCCGTTCTCTGTTAGTCATTAGATCAAGTATCGTAAACCACCAGGCATACCCTGGTGGTTTTACTCTAGAGTACCCCTGTGCTCCCAAATCCGCCGCGCGAGTCGCCCATGGTGTCAGTCTCCTGCCACTCGGTAGTTTTGGCGATTTGTACAAACATGCCTTGGGCAATGCGCTCGCCGCGTTTGATCTCTACGGGCTCATCGCTATGGTTGTAAAACTGGAGGGAGAGCTCGTCATTGTCTCCACAATAGTCTCTGTCTATTACTCCAATGCCATGCGGGATATGAAGCCCACGCTTGGGAGTGCTGGAGCGCGAGGCAAGTATGAGGGCGTATCCGGGGGGAGTCTCGATAATAAAATTGCCGGGGATACGTACCAGACTTTTTGGCGCCACTATGGCATCTTCCCGGGCATAGAGATCAAAGGCGGCGGCACCCGCGGTCTTGTATTCAGGGAGCGGCAAGGACTTATCAATGCGTTTAATGCGAATTTTCATATAGGCACGATATCATTTTTTTGGTAGTTAGAAAAATAAAAAAGCGCATAGCTACACTACACGCTTTGTGTTTTTATATACCGGATCTCCACACCGGCATCTGAAAGGATTTTAAGGCCATTAGTCGGGAATGTACCAAGTGGTACGACTATTGCTTCGATGCCGCATCCCATGAGAAATTTGGCGCATTTGACACAGGGTTCGGCATTTACATAGATGGTGGTACCTCGCAGTGATGGACCGCCTGATAGGGCATGATTTTGGATGGCAACCTCTTCGGCATGCAGACAGCCGCGATCGTTAGCAATGCCGGAGGCGATGCATTCATTTTCGCGGACACAGCCAATGGCTTCCGAGCACTCGATGGTACGGGTATTGTACCCCTGGGCAATGATGATATTGTCTTTGGTGATGACACAGCCAAACTTTCTTGTGGCTCCTACATAGCTCCCATCCTCATAGACCGGGTAGACTCCATTTTCTTTGATTACACCTCGCAGGCAATCCGAGAGTGATGAGGCGCTGACCGCGATGCCCATAAAATATTTATCCCAACGGGCTACCTCTGCTCTGTAGGCGTCAGTACCAAATCCGGGACCATTTAGCCCGGTCGCCCCAAACCCACCGGTATTACGGACAGTTATTGGTAGTGTATCTACCTCGACAAATTCGGGTAGCAGTACCTTGGTAAATACTAACTGGACGATGCGATCTCCTTTTTTGATGGTGAAAGGTGCTTCCCCATGATTGCGAAGATATACGCCAGCCTCGCCTCGGAAGTCGGGGTCTAGTGTACCAGGGGAGTTCCCAAGCTCAATATCATGCTTGGTTGCGAGGCCGGATCGTGGCCGTAGTTGGCAGTCAATACCCGGAGGCACGGCAAGCTGGAGACCGATGCCGATCAGTACGCTTTTGTGTGGCTCGATAGTGACGGGGAGCTCTCCTATAACCCCCTTGGTGAACTTATCGAGGATTCGATATGCATGTACGTCGTACCCCACGGCGCCATCAGATGTCCGTATCGGCTCTTTGACATCAGGGAACATCTTGCGGATTTTGATGATCATCTTGTTGCTCCTTTCTCTATTAGTCTTAAAGATTTTCAGGCTGTACTATAGCGCAGGGAGCTAGAATTACAAGGTTTTTTATAAAAGAGGCGAATCCTATACAAAAAATGTCTATATGTGCTATAGTTTTGCCGGACTGCTCGTTTCTATATGTATATAAATCACATGCTAGACTGGAGGTGTTATGCCGGTTGCAAAACAATTATCCAAAGGGCTCTTTATCGCCGTTGAGGGTGGAGAGGGATCGGGCAAAGATACGCAAATTGGCTATTTGGTTCCGTATCTGGAGAGTCTTGGGTTTACCGTGGTACAGACTTTTGAGCCGGGAGCGATGGAGCCTGATGTTAGAACGCGCGCCCTTCTACATAAGCTAGACCCAGCGGAGCAAGTGCGGATATTCTCTGCCGAGCGCAAGCGCCATGTCGCAGAGCTCATACGCCCTGCTCTTCAGGCAGGCAAGGTGGTCGTGTGCAACCGTTTCAAGGATTCGATGACGGCGTATCAGGGGTATGGATATGGTGTCTCACTCGAGGAGCTGGAAGCGGCAAGCCATGAAGCGTGCGGCAAGACGGTGCCAGACTTGGTGCTCTATCTTGACGTTGAGCCAAGGATTGGTCTCGCTCGTGTCAAAAGACGCGGAGAGACGATTACCACATTCGAAGCGGAAAAAATTGTATTTCACAAGGCGGTGCAGACCGGGTTTCTCGCGCTTGCTCTGCGCAATGCCGATCGCTGGCGGATAGTAGATGCCAATCGTCCGATAGATGAGGTGTGGGCACAGACTAAAGCGCATGTAGATTTGTATTTGGCTAGACATAACTTTGTTACTAAGTGAAGACAGCCATATGCGGCTCGGCATTGACCGGGCTTTTTTGTTGTGTAAGTATCGGGGTAGATTGTTTGCACTTCAACAACAAAATACAGAAAGGAGATATATATGAGAACGCTCAAAGGACTGGAAGGATATGCCCCGAGTTTTCCAAAAGAGGTATGGACCGATGCGGAGCGTAGACTCCTGGCACCATTTTTCTCAAACCTCGATGGACAGGTGACGGTATTTCGCAACTTGCCGCCAGAGATTACAGGAGCTATATGTGCTCGGGCGAGCCGTGCCAAAGGTTCGCTCTTGCGTGTACTGCTCAATGAATATCTGCGCCCTATTCTTGGCGGAAACGATCGCAAACTTGCCGGTGATCTTGAATATGTCATCGATTTTCTGATGCGTTCAGGATTTCGCGCGGTTTTAAACAATCATCGCGCCCAGGGGCTCTATGCCAAGCTTCTTTCGGGATATGGTGATGACTCGGTCGCACAACTTACCGGGACGCATCTGGTGTTTGGCGGGATCTCGCAGGTAGCGCTCAAGCTTTGGGAGGATCATCGCCTGGGACTTGAGCCGAGTGAACAGTCGACACGGTTTGTGGACTTTAGTAAAAAAGTTGGTGATAAGTATCGCTACTATATACCGCTTCCGGATCTCCAACGTCTGCGACTTGTGCAAAAATACCGTGGGGTGATGGATGGCTTGTTTCGGACATATGCAGATCTCGTGCCTCGTTTTACTAAGTGGCTTGGGGAGGTGTATCCAGATGAGACTCCGTTTGTGAGAGAGAAAAAAGCGCTTGATACTCTCCGCGGGCTCTTGCCTATGGCTACACTCGGGCAAGTAGCGTTTCGTGGTAATGGCCAGGCGTTCGAGTATGCGATAGCGGGCTTTGCCGAGCATGAGCTGGGAGAGCTTCGCTGGACAGCTATTGCCGCAAAGCGTGAGCTGGATACCGAGATTCCCTCACTCCTCTTGCGTCTTGATAAACTGGAGGTGGTGGACTACCAAAAATATCTTGCCGGGCGCAAAGAGCGAATGGCAAAGCTTATGCATGAGATGGATGAGTCTTTGATTGCCAGCCATCTTGAGCTTAGTCAGGAGCCGTCATCAGTGAAGCTTATCCATAATAGTCCTTATGCAGAGCTAGTGCTTATCACGGCAATTCTTTACTCCCTCCCGGGCATACATCAAAACTGGGCAGAGCTTTTTGCAAAAGCCCAAATGATGTCACAGGGCGAGAGAGACAAGATCATCCTTGAGTATGCGAGTGGGAGGCGGGAGCGTTGGTACAAGAGCGGTAAGGCTCTCGAGCACATTGATCTGATGTTTGAGATTGTAATGAACATCGGAGCGTACCGTGATCTGCACCGGCATCGCCCCCAGACGCAGGATCGCCAAGACTTCTCGATACATCATGGATATGATGTGCCGCCTATGCTCGGAGAAGCTGGCTTGGGCGGTGAATATTCAAAGGCGCTTGATTCGGTGCATGATCTGTTTCTTAATCTTGAGGCAGGTAGTCCGGCGCTTGCCCAGTATGTAGTGCCGCTTGCATACCGAGTGCGTTTTTACCAAAAGCAAAATCTGCGGGAGGCGCTCTGGGAGGCGGATCTGCGTACTACTTCGCAAGGCCATCCGGACTATCGGGCGATTGAGCAGGCAAAAGTTGCCGAGCTACTGACTGCCATGCCGTTTCTCTTGCCGTTTCTCAATCATGTGGACATGCATGAGTATCCATTTGCCCGAAGAGGTGAGGTGGAGCGGGCAGGTTTGCGTCAAGATCGCATCATGACCGGTTTGCAAAAAGCAACTTCATAAATCTTCTTACGCCTTTTAGTACCGAAGTACCTACTTCGGTTTTTTATTTGCTGCATGGTACTATGATGGGTATGAGTTTTGAAGCTGATACGCAAATCGTAGCGGAGGGTGCATTGTATCATCACAAAAACTATAAATTATTTTATGCACGGATTGGTGCAGGAGTAGTTTTTGTTTTGGGGCTGGCGTATGCTCTGGTGTTTGCACCGTCGCAGGATGTTTCGGTGACGGTGGAGGTGCGTCCCGGCGAGTCGGCGCGTGAGATTGCCCGTATACTCAAACATGAGCACATCATCCGTTCGGAGGATATATTTCTTTTGTATCTATGGGCTCGGGGGGGTACGAACAGTATCCGTTCAGGGTCATATTTATTTTCAGGCAAATATGCGCTTTCCGATGTAACGTATCTTTTGACGAGTGCACGGCGTATAGAGCTGACTATTGCGGTGCCAGAGGGATCGAGTTTGCGCGGGGTTGCTTCGATACTGGAGGGTGCAGATGTGGTGCGTGCATCAGAGCTTTGGGATATCACGGGAGTACCGGCGAGTAATCTGCGTCATACCGGCGCGCATCCCACAGAGGCTATTGGCACTTTTGTAACTCAATACGCATTTCTCAAAGACAAACCCACATATGCCACACTCGAAGGGTATCTTTTTCCGGATACCTACCGCATATATAAAGATGCTGATGCGCGCGAGATTGTAGACCGGATGCTCAAAAATTTTCAAGAGCGGCTTACCCAAGCTGGTATTTTTGATAAGATACTCCAAGACAAACGAAATCTTTACGAGGTGCTTACGGTTGCTTCTATGCTTGAGGAGGAGGCGCGCACCTACGAAGATCGGCGGATGATTGCGGGCATCATCCAAAATCGTATCAGAGCAAACATCCCGCTCCAGATCGATGCGACACTCATGTATGTCACGGGGCGGGGGACGCATTTACTGACTGAGGAAGATCTCAATCTTGACTCGCCCTACAATACCTACGAGTACAAGGGTTTGCCAATTGGACCGATCTCCAGTCCGGGACTAGAGTCGATACGCGCCGCACTTGATCCTGCCAAATCAGATTATCTCTATTACCTTTCCGATAAAGATGGCAGGATTTATTACAGCAAGACGTTCGAAGAGCACAAAGCTAAAAAACTCAAATACTTGAATTAGAAGGTGAGGGGATACGCACTGTGGTTTTTTTGAGTTTCTCATAATTCTTGTTGCATGATGCTTAAATCTTTTGCCTATTTGACTCTCTCCATTTCTTAGTGCACAATCTTCCCATGGCAGACATAAAAAAGAGTAAGGGGAGGGTGTATGTAGCCATGTCCGGCGGTGTGGATTCTTCCGTGGCGGCGGCGTTGTTGCAGAGACAAGGCTATGACGTATATGGTGTCTATATGAAGGAGTGGAACCCGCCAGGTATTGAGTGCTCATCGGGTGATGATCGTGCTATGGCGGCGCGCGTGGCGGCGCGTTTGGATATCCCATTTGCCGTTTGGGATTTTCGCGCTGAATACAAAAAATCCGTTGCCGACTACATGCTCCGCGAGTATCGGGCGGGGCGCACACCTAATCCCGATGTCATGTGCAATCGGGATATTAAGTTTGGGGTGTTTCTCAAGCGTGCGCTCGCGCAGGGCGCGGACTATATTGCCACCGGGCATTATATGCGTTTACACTCAAAATCCCAAGGCACAAATCCCAAGGCTCAAGTATTGATTGCAAGAGATCTACATAAAGACCAGTCATATTTTCTTTGGACGTTATCGCAAAAAGAACTCAAACATTGTCTCTTTCCAATAGGCGACTACGAGAAGCCAGTAGTGCGCAAAATGGCGCATGAGTTTGGCCTGCCTTCCTGGGACAAAAAAGATTCACAGGGCGTATGTTTTGTCGGTAAACTTGATTTTGGTGCGTTTCTGCGCAAATATCTGCCGCACAAAAAGGGAAAGATTATGACTACGAGCGGTAAAGTGATAGGTGAGCATGATGGGGTGTGGTTCTATACCCTTGGCCAGCGTCATGGTATTGGCGTTGGGGGCGGTACGCCATATTTTGTCTCTGCCAAAAATATGAAAAAAAATATTCTGGTGGTAGGCGAGGGGGATACAGATACGAAGCTCTTTTCCAAAGAGCTTACCGTTTCGGGTATGCATTGGATAGGCGGTGTTGCTCCCAAATTTCCTCTTAAAGTAAAAGCACGTATACGCTATCGTCAGCCATTGCAGGAATGCAGAATTACGAATCAAGAATTACGAATCAAAAAAGGAGTGCGCAAACAAAATTCCATAATTCATAATTCATGCTTCTTGATCCAATTTAGAGTTCCTCAACGGGCGGTTACTCCCGGCCAGTCTATTGTATTTTACAAGGGCCAAGAGATGCTGGGCGGAGGGGTGATTGACTAGCATATAAGGTTATACATACAGTCTCACCCTATATGTGGCAGTATATATACAGCATTGATTCTGATCTATCCGCATGGTAATTTAGTTTCATGAAACTCAAGGTGTTGTTTCTAATAATCATCATCGTTCTTGCGGTTGCCGCCGTAGGGACATATTGGGTGTGGGAGAAGAAGGGAGAGGAAGTTCCTATGCCAATAGTACAGGAACCGCGGAATGGAACACCAAACACAAATACCGACGAGGAAGTCATTGAGCCTCGTATAAACCCTGAAACCGGATGGAAGATATTTGAACACCCCGATGTGCCGATTACGTTTGAGTACCCGGGGGAGTTTAGTTACAAAGGAATGAATCTAAATGAAGGGCAAGGATTCACAGCGATTGGATTTGAGAACGACCAGCTCAATCTCACGCTAGTTTTCTCTGCAGAAGGGAAGGGATTGGAAAACATTCAGATAAAAACTTTCGGCCACGCCTCATTTTATATTCATGAGCGAGGGTTCACTGTGCCGCTTTTGGAGTATGACGACGTTACCCCAGTTTTTGTTATGCTCTCCAATCAAGCTGTCCCCCCCCTAGAAGATTATGATACCTCGATAACACCCTTTCGTGTTCAACTACGATGCAGAACTCAAAGCTGCTCGCGAGCTTCCGCGCAAGATATTCTCCAGAGAATTACTCTCAGCATCAGTCGTCCGATACCCGCTCGTAAATAGAATACTTCTCCACGTCTACTAGATAAGAGATGCCCCATAGCGGATCCCCTTTACTTTCCTAGCGCCCTGTAGTAGGAATAAAAACAAAGGAGGACTTTTACAATCGCATAGCATACGGATGGGTATTAAAAAGGCCCGTTCATGTGCATTAAAAGGTGCAAGGAATAGAAGTGGCGAAGCAATACTGGAACCCAACCTTTAACTGAAAGAAAGGAGCTCAAGATGAGACGAATTGTTGTATGGCTGGGATTTACGGTCATACTATTGGCATCAGTTTCGGCACACGCGGCACAGTGGCCTGTATGGCCATATGCGAGCAATGCTGAGAAGTCAAGAATTGTGCAGGATTATGGGTGTAGGGGGAAGCCATCAAAATTAATAGATGGTGTAATCCATGTGCCACCGGAGAACGAGACATTCGATAGCTGTGTATTTGAAAACAAAGCTCACACCGGCCTAGACATTGGGTGTGAGAAAGCAAGCTGTCCATATCCTGATCCGATTAAAGATGAGCGTGCTCAAGTGAGGCCAGTTGTATCAGGTGAGGTGCTGTGTAGTGTGAACACTTGTGCAGATAGCGGAGACGAAAGCTGTAATCACGGCTTCGGAAATGCGGTCGCTATACGTTGTGGCGAGAATTGCATTGATATTTATGGCCACTTCATGAAAGGAAGTGTTCAAGTAAACAAGGGTGATTATGCCTATACCAATATGAACATAGCAGCAGTAGGTAAATCTGGGAAAGTAACAGGCAAACATCTCCACTACGAACGTCGTCATGAAGACCCTGCCAATGCCGCCATCTGCAAGACAGA
>MHNR01000026.1 GCA_001819875.1 Candidatus Ryanbacteria bacterium RIFCSPHIGHO2_02_FULL_48_12
TCCCGCGGAAATCGAGGTGGGGGCTTCCTACAGCGACCTGGGCGCGCTCATCACCGCTCCGGGAAGTGCGCTCAATCTCACGATCTACGCGTCCGTCGACGGTGCGGCAACGACAACACTCGACCAGATACACATCGATACATCGGTTGCAGGCACACACACTGTCACGTACAGCGCGACGGACGCATCGGGACAAACAGGAACTGCGACCCGCACCGTCAACGTTACTGATCCGAATGCAAGCAGCACTCCGGCAGATACCACCGCGCCCGTCATTACGCTTCTCGGGTCGAACCCCGCCGAGCTCACAGTTGGCGATACCTATACCGACGCGGGCGCGACCGCCGAAGATGAAACCGATGGCGATTTGACCGGTAATATCATCGCTGACACGAGTGCCGTTGATACGCAGACTGCGGGCACCTACACCGTCACCTACTCGGTATCCGACAGTGCGGGCAATACCGGAACCGCCGCACGCACTGTCCAGGTTGCCGAGCCCGCTCCTGCGCCGGACGCGACTTCGGCTTCAACGACGCCGTAGACATACAAAAATCGTGAAATATTTTGCACATGTCAATACCCGTTACGTGCTATACGCGGGGCTTGTGCTTCTTGTGGGGGCGTTGTTGATCCTCATAGAGACGGCATCATCAAAACGATACGCTCCAGAATCCGTGCTCGTACAGGTTCTTGATAAAGGTATGCCGCAGGAAGACGCACAATGTTTCGGAGACGTTTTGTCTGATCAAGTCAATGTAAAGAAAAAACCTCTCCGTTCTCTTGCGAGTTTGTACGATTTTCTTGATTCCGCTTCTTTTTTTACGAATGAAGATCGCGGATTTTACGTATTCGAAACGGGGCTCACGAATTATCAGAGTAAATTTGAAATAAGAATCGTCTGTTATACCAAGGATATGAGCGGCGTTTCGTATACTGTGGTGAACAATGAAAATCGGAGTGTTTGCGAAATAGGGAATGGTGGTACGTCCATCGTATGCAAGCCCCAATAAAATAAGACCAAGGATTCAGAGATTGTAGGGATTTCCAGACAGATGTCTCGCATCTCTCCATGGTACCGGCTTCCTCTCAATATCAAAGGAACGGACATCTCCATTCCTAACAGAAACCTTCCAACAAGAAGTTTTCTTCTTATCGAAAGCATACACAATACAAAACTCCGGTCCTCCTGAGGAAGACCATGTGCCGGTATAACTCTCTCCGGTTGATTTTTTCGTTCCGTGCACAGACCCATCTTCACGGTAGTATTCTATCCAGTCGTCACCCTCAAGCGTATTTCCGCTCAGAGCGGTACTGGCATGCAAATACTCGTATCCATTGATCTTATAAATATACGGACCCTTATCATAGAGAGCCTCCAAAAAGACAGGGCAATTTTGTTTTGTCGATGAAAGGAGGAAAAAAGGTCGTGTCGTAAGATCGATTGTTCCAGTGTAAAAGCTGAATTGGTCCATAATATCTGACCTTTTTTCTCTACAGTCTTTGGTGATGAACAAGCGCGCTTCCCTCGTGCTTCCTCCCCCGATGTTTGTGTTAAGCAAGTTGACTACATGTTTACCCGACACTGGATAAACGCCGATTGAGGTTACGCTATCCGCAATGACGATTCCGTTTCCCGGATATTCTCTTTCTAAAAAAACGAGGGCGGCATGGATTTTCGGTGTCAACACCTTTTGGAATTCGAGCGGTTTTGAAAATGTCGTGTAGTAATGGAATATGAGAGGAGAACTAAGGAGCACGACGGCAAACGCGGCGACGCGGGTTGACGGAAGGAATCGTTTTCCAAACTGCAGGAGGAAAGAAAACCCCGCTCCCGCAAGAATACTCACCCCGATGAGGTAAAAAACGAATAACCGCGGTGTTGGGATGAAGATACTAAAGTCAAAAAGATAAAACACGGACAACAGGCCAAATGAACAGAGAAACCAATAAAGGGGGACCTTTGCCGTTTCATGCTTCGGAACAGCGACGGTGTAGAGTCCTATTGCAGCGAGTACGCTTGGGACAATTCCGAAAAAAAAGATGGGGGAGAGCGGCGTCTCTATGTTGTTCCACCCGGAGAAAAACATGATTTTACCTAACATCTGAAAAAATGAAAGTGCACCAATGAACAATGTTGTGATGATCGCTGCGACGCCCAGGAAATACCAAAAGAACCTTTCTTTCGTTATGTGAAACCCTTCATGCAGGGAGTGATTCATGGAGAGAATATAGGTAAGTATGACCCCAATGAAGAAAAAGAGAGCCGGAGGGTAGGAGAGGGCAAGCGCGGTAAGTGTACCGGCAAGGAGTAAGGGGTATTGTCGCCGGCGTTTCTCGATCCACGCGTGAAATAAAAGAAAGGACAACAAAAGTAAAGTGATGCCCAACGTCAAAGGAATGAAATATTGATGGGCAAGGAAGCTCGCTTCGCTTTTGATCGTGCCGAAAAAAAACACGGCGAAAAGCGCCGCCCAGTAGTTTTTGAACCACACAGAGACAAGGCGGTATAGAAGCAGGCTGTTGAGAATGAAAAAGGCGACGGCAAAAAATTTGTACTGTAGTACGGGATCCCCAGGCGTGAGCAGAAAAAGTCCCGCAAGGAGAAGATCGAATCCGGATTCAAAGTTGACATGAGGAAAGGGAACCGAAAAATAAGGGTTGGTGAATGGCAGCGCGCGCTCTTCCAAGACGTACTTGCCGAGTGAGAGATGCACATATTCGTCTCCCAAAAGAGGGTAGGGGTAATCAAAATGGGGCTGATATACGAGAACAGCACCAAAGGCGATAGTGATACACAACAGGACGATTTGCATACGCGTACCCGTGTTTTGTGTCGTTCCATTTTCCACTGCTACAGTATATAATCCCGTTCAAGTCTGTCATAATTTCCACCAATCCAAACCTTACAACATACTGGAAAATAGAGATGCATGATTTCCTTCGATTAAGCTGGCGTCTTGCGGTGGTCGATTTCAATCTCCGGAACGAGGGAAGCCGTTTGGGCAACGTATGGTACCTTCTTAATCCGTTGCTTCTCTTTCTTATCCTCTTCCTTATCTTTTTCGACCGGTTGGGCGGTTCCATTCCGTCATATCCGGCCTATCTCATCATGGGGATATTGCCGTTCACCTTTTTCGTACGGACAACTATGGATTCCACAAGAGCGATCCTGGGTAACAGCTTCATTAAATCGCTCTATTTTAAAAGAGAAACTCTTGTCGTATCTGTTATCCTAAAAAATATTTTTTCTCATGCGTTCGAGGCTGTCGTATTCTTTTCTCTACTTTTGTTTCTTGGCGTTCCATGGTACGGGATCTTCATATATGTCCCTATTCTCTTTTTCCTGTCTGTATTTTCCTACGGAGTCTCACTTTTTTTGGCGGCTCTGACCATTTATTTTGCCGATCTGGGAAATATTTGGCAGTTTTTTCTCACTTTATTGTGGTTTGGCACGCCCATTTTTTACGCAGTCGAAGGGCAAGTGAGGCTCTTGTTGCTGAATCTGCTTAATCCCTTGTACCACTTTATCACTGCTGCACGGGACAGTATTGTGTACGGGGTATTTCCGGCCCCATGGATTATAGTAATGATTATCATCTATACCGCTGTATCCGTCGCTGTGGGGACGTTTGTCTTTAAAAGATTCGAGAAGAAATTTCCGGAAATGATGTAGCTCCGACATAATACTATGAAAAGAATTCCGCTCTACTTTTTTTTCCATATCCCAAAATGTGCCGGTTCCACGTTTCGATATCACGTGGAACATAATTTAAAGAAAGGCGAATTTGTCTCTCTTTACGAAGGTGAATACTTTGACGTTAACGAAATGGCGTACAAGTATTTTACACCCGGAAAACGCCGCGAAGAAATTGATGCGTATCTGGACAGCCTGTCAGATGTGCAAAAAGACAAAATAAAAATTTTGTGCGGGCATGCGGTTTACTACGGCATCCACCGTTTTTTCCCCGGCAGAGAAGTGCGGTATATCACCTTTGTGCGCCACCATGCCGCCAGGGAAGTGTCGATGTACAACTTTTACCGCGAGCACGTTGAAGATCCTTCAAGGAGGTTTTTAAAGAAAGAAAATGTGTATCAAGCGAATGATGTAAGCGAGATTCGCAAAGACCTCATTCGCGACGGCAGGATACTGTCATTCTCGGAATGGTTACAAGAACGCACATGGCATTCCAATTTCATAACCCGTTTTCTTATACTTCGTGGTTTTGCAGAGCCGGGAGCCTTCCCTGAAGACATGTTCAAAAGATTTTATTTTGTAGGCATTACGGAAAATTATCACAGCGATGCACTTTTTTTGTACTATCTTCTCGGCGTTAAGAAATTCTATCCCGATAAGAACATCTCGAAGAAGTATTTTCTTCCGAAAGATCTTTCAGAAGAATTGTGCGGTCTCATGTCAGAGCGAAATACGAGAGATGCGACACTATATGATTGTGCGATTCGTTTACACAAAACTTTTAAGGTAAAAGAGCCCCGTTTTGAAAGTATTGTTGGATACATGAAATTAAAAGTTTTTTACTCCCGCCGAAGCATTCCCTTTTGGATTGCATATGATCGGGCGTCCTCCGCGCTTCGTCGGCGCGCCCCGCTTTTTGTCCAGTTCCTTGGCGATATGGGGAATATCGTGTCTTCTTTCAAAAACCGAAAGATAAAATTCTAAAAATGCAATGATGCGAGGCAACCGAATAAGGGGAAAAAAAATGCTTTACATTTTTTTTCATATTAATAAATGTGCCGGAACAACCTTCCGATATCATCTAGAGCACAATCTGAAAGCGGATGAATACATTTGTATATACGAAGGCAGATACTTTGACGTTAACGAAATGGCGTACAAGTATTTTACACCCGGAAAACGCCGCGAAGAAATTGATGCGTATCTGGACAGCCTGTCAGATGTGCAAAAAGACAAAATAAAAATTTTGTGCGGGCATGCGGTTTACTACGGCATCCACCGTTTTTTCCCCGGCAGAGAAGTGCGGTATATCACCTTTGTGCGCCACCATGCCGCCAGGGAAGTGTCAATGTATAATTTTTCTCGCATGATTTTGGAAGACCCTTCGGAACATTTGGCAGAGAGGGATGATATCTACCGAATCCATGAATTCAAAAAAATACGCAAAAACCTTACTCGTGGCAAGAAGACGTTTTCGTTTTCTGAGTGGTTGGAAAATGACACAGAGTGTGCCAATTTTATAAGCAAAACCCTTATGCGGGAAGGCTTTGCCATATCAGGAGAGACGCCAGAGAATGTACTCAAGAAGTTTTATT
>MHNR01000027.1 GCA_001819875.1 Candidatus Ryanbacteria bacterium RIFCSPHIGHO2_02_FULL_48_12
ATATAGCGATCTGCAAGCTCCGCTGCTCCTTTGAGCGCCTGATAGGTAAATAGCACACCAAACCGCGCCTCAATCTCAAGCGCAGCATCTTCTAATACAATGATTGTTCCCGCGGCGCCCGTGACTGGCACATCTATCTTACTAAAAAGCTGCATGACGACACCGTTGGGCTCAAGGATATTATGGAACTTATTTGGGTCTGACAGCGCGACTACCTGAATGACTGAACTTTTCAGATAGGGCTCAAGGATCCCCATGGCATCTACGCCGAGCGCGTGCGCAGACTCCAGAAACTCTGCAAAATTTTCGATGACCAAAATAATATTACCTGCACGCACCGCTTCGTTCATAACCCGAATCACCAGCTCCTCAAAATCTCCCTTGGTTTTTGCGCCCGCCGTAAGTCCGGAGGTATCAAGCACGAGTACACGTTTGTATTGGAGAGCAGGTGCGGCCGTGCCTTCCATAATAGTACGCGCCAGATCCTCCAAAATCGTATGCTTGCCCGATCCCGGTTCTCCGATAAAAAGCACATTGGCCTCCGCCGAGCGTGAAAGTGCGGACTCAAGCGATTGAATCACCTCCATCTCAAACTGCATATGTGCAGCTGATTTAATACCACCGGAGACAAGCTCGCGCGCGTGGCGATCCAAAAGATATGTATAGCCGTACGCAATCGCCGTACCCAAACGCGGAACATGCGCAAGATATGCCGCGTCCCACCAACGCAAGCGCAGATCACGCGTCTCATATCCCGCCCGTACCCAGGAGGCCGCGCCATAGAGTTCGGTTTTATGCACTTGGGCCGCAAATAGCATCTGCTCAAAATCTTTATCAATTTGCATGAGCAACCCCAAAAGTTCCCGCATACCGAGCACAGAAGATTTTGCATCAAGAGCAACTGCACCAAGCGCTCCCAAAAATTCATCACGACTCATAAAAAGCTCCGGTCGTGGACGAGCCAAAAATTCTCCTAAAGATGTATCAGAGACGCCAAGCCGCTGGAGTATCACGAACGCCTCCGGACTTTCTGTAAATATATCGCGAAGACGTAACACCGCTACTTGCGATGTACCTGGGATGCCGAGCAACTCAAGCCCCAACGCACACGCCGCGTCCAACGACAATACACGCTCCCCCGACTCGTCACTAACCACCAAAAATGGCTTGGGACGTATAATGGAAAGAAGATAAAATTCGAGAAGCATAAATATCCAGCCCACACTCCCGAGCATTAGCGAGAGCCCAAACATCCGTCGGACCAACTGCATATTACCGAGTGATCCGGCAAATGCCTGATCAAGTCCGCCTCCCGCCGAACCACCAACAGCATAAAGCACCAACGCAATCATCCCGAGTGCCAGAGCCAAAAAAGAAAATAAACTCAAAAATAGAAGCCGCCGTGGACGCGGCATAAAACGCTCCAAATGATTGGCTTTATATATCTCAAGTCCTAGAGGATCAATACGAAAAGACGCCATAGAGATATTTATAAGAGCAGAAGCAATAATCCACCGATAACACAAAACGGCACCGCAAACGGCAGACCCACAAATGCGATAAAAAATACAAACCCCACCATACCAATCACGATCTGCATACACGCCGCTCCCGCGATAAACACTGCACGTATCACCATGCCCACCACGCGCATCATGGCATTTACAATAAATGTCTCTGCATATCCGCTCGGGTCAAACCCCCGCGTGTAGTCCTCCTGCATACGCTTGAAGGGTTGAAAAAATGTTTTCAAGAGCATGTCCACAGAAAAAAACTGATAGACGAATGCAGAGATATTTTTCCAAGCCTGCAAGAACTCATGCACTCCTGGCCCATAATGCCAGGACATGTATTCAAAAAAAATACTCGCGATACCCATGCACCTAGTATATCACAAAATAAAAAACGGCATCGGGGAGTACCCCACCAAGATGCCGCAACCTACAAAAAATCATCAAAGAAATTCTTGCAAATCAGCCAAAAGAACTGGCAGAGAGGTTTCTAATTCTTGCAAAAAATACTGCTTCTTCCCACTACTGTCTCCATAGGTCTCAAGAGCCATATCTAAAGCTTTATCGATTGGTACCAGATCAAGCAGAGACCCCACATGAAGGAGCACCTTAATCTCCTCTTCCGGATAGTGGCGAGCAAGAACTTCGTGCATTTTTTCGCGTAATTCCCTTTCTTGCGATGAATCATATACATCTTCTTGAGATGCCACCTCATCTACCCGCAAAAACTTTCTTTTTGAAAGACTGTTAGGCTTTTTGCGCCTGTTTCTTTCAAAAAGCTCACGCAAGTATGATCCTTGCTGTACCATAGTACGCGTAGACTTCAGTCCCGAAGCCCGTGCCCCGACCGGCGCATCAAAAACTAATTTTTTTGTGGCTGATAGTCGAGAAGGATGCCAATCTCGCGCACCTTCCGGATACCCATCAATAAGAAAGGCGTCCACTGAACCCGTTTCAGAGATAAAGTATAGATACAGTCCGCGATTTTCCAAATATGGCTGTACCAAATACCGAGCGGGATCTCGAAGTCGTAATCGTATTCCTTCTTGGAAAAAATGCGGCGTCATGTGCCATACACTACCATCAGTTACATACTCCGTAAAGAATCGCTGACTACGGAATACCCCGAGCATTTCTTCAAGGGACCCATCTCGGCCTCCATTAAACTTTGGCGGCGTAATGCCTTTACGCATCAACACCATTGCGCCTATCTCATCGAGAAGCAGACTGTATCGTACACCCGAAGCCAGGCTAGACAACAAAGATTCAGATGCACAAGATACGCCAGAAATATTCCCATTGGATATCCCTGATAAAGCAGGCGCAAGATAGAACACCGCAGACATGCTCTCGGAGACAAAACAAACGAGAGGACTGCCCCGAGCGGTCAAGATAAACCGCACCCAATACCTTCCTTGCCGAAGACCACCAAACTTCAAACGCGGACCACGGTCACTCAAACGGAAAGTAAATGTTCCCGCGGCCCCTACAGAGACCCTATATCTTCTATAACTTAGCGCCCGCACCTGCTGGTAAAGTATTGGAGCAAATTTTTGCTTGTATGCCTCATCCGCATCCAACCAAAGAGCAGTGAGCGCGACGACAGCGGTAAACTGACGCTTATTGGCAAGGCCGGGACTCTTTTCTTTTCGATACGACAGATCCATTACAACCTCCCTGTTATAACAACTCAACAGTCAAGATACTATAAAACCAAATTACTTATAAAAGAAAACTTTAGGAAATGCAAGGGCCAGCCATATAAAAAGCCGCCCCTGGGGAAAGAGCGGCTGGCGATTTAGGGATTCTCAAAGAACAAAAAGGTTATGGGTTATGGCGTATTGATGTCCGCCTGAATCTCTGCGAGTGAGAGTGCCCGCTGGAAGATCCGGACATTATCTAGTTTGCCTTTGAAATACTCATCGGCCCAGACGGAGTTACCACCAATCTCCAATGGCATAGTAGAGGAGGTTATAAGACCCGATACTGCCACTGTTTTCACGAGTTTGCCGGCATCATAAAAACGCAATGATGTGCCATCGTAGGTAACTGCAACTCGCCGCCAGCTGGATTGCAAGACATTCGTGCCATTTACGCCTTGTTCAATGCCATTGGCGTAAACAAATCCCCATGGGCGGTTGCCAGTACTTCCATACGGACCATTGGCATACAACGAATACACTAATGCCGCCTGTCCATCCTGCCCTTTGAGTGCGATCGTGCGCCATTTTCTACCGTTTGCCGCAGTAGATGCCCATGCAAGGATAGTCATGCCTTTTTTAAGATCAAGAGATGGCGAGTGTGGCACTACTACTTTAGCATTACTACCATTGAAACTAAGCGCCTTGCCATAACTTGACGACTTGCCGCTTGTCCATACTGCGTTCTGGATAGTACCGTGATTACCAAAGCCGGAGCTATCCGTCGCTACAAATCCAGCACCTTCGTTGAATCTAAGATCCAACACCGGACCCACAGGGGCAAAATATGCCATGACGGTAAGGTTTGTAGAAACTGCCACCACACAATCACCGCTACTGCCATTACATGGTCCTGACCAGCCGGTGAATACCGCTCCTACATTTGGCAATGCCGTTAGTATGACTGATGCGCCATCCGCAAATGCATAGTCACAGTTGGCACCACAATTAATACCAACCGGCATGCTCTGCACGAGTCCCGAAACGACTCCAACCTGAACCACGGAAAGCGTAAACGTGGTCACCACAGGCGGCACGTAATCAAACTGTGCCCCTACGAACTTTGCACTATCCATGGTTAAATCGCATGAGCCATTGCCGAGGCATGCACTGTTCCAGCCAGCAAAAACCGAGTCGGTATTTGCAACCGCAGTAAGACTCATTGCCGTCCCAAATGGATAGTTCGCTACACACACGGATCCGCAATCAATGCCAGCGGGGGCACTGGTAACCATACCTCCGCCCGTACCTGACTTTTGCACAGAGAGTGCAAGGCTCAACTGCATGAATTGCGCGCCCACAGTAATATCGGCGACCAAGGTCAGTGTACACGCACCCGACCCACTACATCCGCCGCTCCATGAAACGAACTCTGATCCGCCACCGGCAAGTGCCGAAAGACTGACCACCGTTCCTTCATTGAAAGCAAACGAGCACATTGATCCGCAATCCACACCAGCAGGACTACTCGATATGGTTCCTACACCAGTACCCGATTTGCTTATGGTCAATGTGACCACTCCATTGCGCGCCGTGGCACAGTCAGTATCCGAGGATGCTGACTCGCCCACAGTATTGTAGGCAGTCAAATAAAAACAGTACGAGATCCCTGGTGTTACGCCCGTATCGATCCAGGTCTGGATATTTTGACCCGGTTCCATTACGACAGCAAAACCGCTCACTCCTCCTTCCTCTCGGTATACCCGGAATCCATCCTCGTTTGATGAGTTGTCTACCCAAGTAAGCACCAGCCCCGGAGCGGCATAAACTCTCGGCACACCAAGAGCCAAAAGTAACAACGCAAACAGAAGAAACTTGTTTGCTGAAAATCCCTTCCTTGTAAAAGAACAAAATAAGCGCCTCTTCATAAGCGCCTCCTTCCTACATGTAAAATTGTTGACCCAAACGAATCCCCTTATCGCCAAAGCAACAAAGCTCTACTACCAGTATCCGATGGTACACAAGTAAGGTCAAGAACTCGCTAGAGCGAACGTACCACAAACCGGACAATTTCTGGATCTGGCACCGGCCCCAGCGTGATGGTTTTGACCCCATGCTGGCGGAGAATAATCTGATCCTGCCCTTCTATCAGAGCCCCTAGATAAAAAATGGGTACATAGGAGAGGTGATCGATTTTTCGTGCGGCAGTTACAAAACCCGGCACATCCTCCCAATAGCGGGGTGCCACAAACACAATGGCTTTGGGTCGAACTTTTTTCGCAATCACGAGCGTGTCAGCAAATTTCTCTACACTGGTGACTGCGATGCCGTCGCGCGTAAACCACGGTACAAAACGATCTTGCATCACTGAATCTCCCACTAAGAGTACTGTTTTTGCTCTTGCCATGGTACTCTTACTATACGAGACTATACTATGCTTATCAATGATCATGGGATAAAAAACCTCCAAAAAAATGGAGGTCGACAACTGCACCGGAAAGAAATTTAGGAATATGGCGCATGGGAAACGGCAATATCTTCTATGAGGGTTTTGCGATACACCATGCCGCTTCCTGTATAAAATAAGAGCTCGATGGTCCGTGGCGGACCATGATGAACACGATACCGATGAGGTTTTGTTCCGGTTATTACCTTCCAGTCATTGGATAACCGTACGGCGCGCACCAGACTATGCGGACCATGTGGACGCCACGACTTCAAAAATGGATCCACATCCATTGCAGACAGCCAGTAGGTCTCCCAGCCTTCTATCCGAACTCCTTCTGCAATCCGCTCATACACATAGGTAGCCCCCCAACGCCAAACTCCGACTACCTGCTTTCCTTGCCGCATCTCTGTATCTTCAAATGCGTCGCGTATTTTGTGCCATGATGGGTTACGAAAATCTGGGATTTCAAATATTTGCCCCATAAGCGAGCCCCCCTATTGTGTAAAGAAGCTATACTGCCAAAACTTTACCACAAGAACTAATTTTTGAGCAATAAAAAACTCCGACAAAAATGCCGGAGCAGAGCAAGATGCGTCCTTTTGAGATCAGCGGAGCACCAGTATCTTGGAAAATTCTCCTTTCCCCGATACGACAGATGCCTCGTTTTGGCAACGCGCTGCCGAGTTTGCGATCTCCCCACCTTTGGAGTCAGATATCGGCGGATTTGTCGGGATAGCAGATGGATAGTCCAAAAACGATTCCTGTACTGTCACCTTCTTCCCCGAACCAGTCACCATCACCACCCGGAAACGATGATTGAACTGGTCCCATTCTATACCGAGGTTAGCGAGTTTATTTTTCTTAACCACACCAGCCACAACCGGCCCCGTAACGAACTCCCCCGATGAGCACCACCGGTTACCGCACCGCCAGATGAACGCAATGATGTTCAGCTCCTGACCGCTAACATCAGCAGTCCGGTTGAGACCCACAGTGGCATAGTAGTTGCCCGTGAGATCTCCAGCCCCAGAGCTCGAGCCATCATTGAACCAATAACCGAACAGCCGGAGATTCATTGAGCTCACCGCAGGATTTGCGGCACACTTGCCAAAACCGTAGCTCGAGACTTTCATACTCGCGAAAAGCCCCGTTACACCATTTGGGTTGGTGAGGTAGAAGCCAGCGCTTCCCTGTCTTCTCCCAGAGTCGGAGACCATCGGGCTCCCACCAGGGACCTTAAGATCAAGGCGGATGGCTTTGCTCGCCAACGCCACTGAAACCGCATCAGGACCACCTGAACTATAGAATGTAGCGATATCCCGACTAGCGCTGTATTGATTTAAGAGATCGACTTCTTGTGCAACCACCACACCACCGCCCCCCACCAAGCCGAGAAGAAGCGCGACACACCAGAATAACCGGACCATAACACACCTCCTTCAAAGGGGTAAAAGGTTTAGGGTAAAACACGGGGGACACTCTATCACTCATGCATATATCTCTCCTTTTTCAAAGACGCCCATCCGTGGACGCTGTTGTTTTCTAAGCGAACCATACCAGAGATTTGTCAATTTTGCAAGCCCTAGCGTGCAAGAGAGCTTATGTACGAAAATACCGTTTTTGCGACCGTCTCTAAGCTTCCCCCGGAACATTTATCAGCCGTATCTCTGGTCGTGTGAAATGGCGCATAGGAAAAATCGATCACCAAAAAACTCGGGATACCCGCCTCCTGCAGTGACGTATGGTCATCAACGATACGTACGCTTTTTCGCTCCGCAAACGCCCGTGGAGCGATCCGTTCGCCAAGCTCCCAAAACGTCTTAACTGCAGCTGGTGCGCTTTCTACAGAAGATGGTTCTGGCAACAATTCAAGATTTTTGTCGCATACCATATCAAGCACCACCCCCATCTCCGGCTTGGCATCTGGGTAGATATCGCGTAGATGATCCCGAAAATACTGCGAGCCAATGGGGCGCCATGCGCTATTTTCTTTTAACTTCTCATCACCTTCCTCACCATCAAAAAAAATTATATCTACGCCAATATCCGGCTTATCGGGTGCTTCCTTGAGATGCCGCGCAAGCTCCAAAAGAATAGCCACACCAGAGGCGCCATCATTCGCTCCCGGCATAGGACTTCCTGCGTGAAATAAATCCCTATCTGCATAGCGTCTCGTGTCATAATGTGCGGCAAGAATAATACGCCGGGGATTTTCCGGAGCAAATCTGCCGATAATGTTTTTGAGATGATAGGTCGCGCTACCCTCTGCACTTAGCGCATCCCAAGATTGTACGAGTACACCATCGGCAAACGCCCGCATCTCATGCGTCAAAATATCCTGCAGGCGCGTGTGCCCGGGCGCCGTCAGATACCGCGGACCCAAAGCGAGCTGTTCATGCACGCGCGCGATCAGCTCCTCGCCATTGAGACCGTCGCGGGAGCTGCCAGCACTTGCCTTGAGTACGCGAGATACCAAATACTCTACCGGCGCGTAGCTATCCGTAAGTTTAGGATGCATCTCAAGATAAAAACGATCCGGGTCGATCAAGCGGCTGGGGAGTCCCTCCAATACACTACCACGACCATGGACACCCTCCAGACTCTCGCGGTCAATTTTTTTATCACCCGCAATACCCACAAACATAATATTCTGCGGTGACAAACTATAGGGAGATCGCGTAGCAAAAAAATAGCTATTAGGGAATACCTGCCGAAACGTCCGCATTTCAGAAAGTATCAATGATGGCGTAGCATGGGAGAGATCCCCGATAAAATTAGCCACAAACACACCATCTGGCGAGAGACGACTCCGCACCAAAGAAAAAAACTCCCCCGTCACCAGATGCGGAGGAACAGAATACAGCGAATAATAAGCATCCCCGAATATCAGATCATACAGCTTGTCAGCGTCATGGAGAAACCGCCGCCCATCAGCAACCACGTTATTGAGCCGCGGGTCTTCGGGTAGGCCAAAATACCGATGCGCGATATTAATAAGCGATGGCTCAATCTCCGCGACATCCACCTCTGCATTCGGTAGCTCGCGTAGCAACTCTTTAGGGATAGAGTATGCCCCGCCACCGATGACTAACACCCGCCCTGCATCTGGCCGCGCCAAACGATACAGCGCGTAGTATTTCGTGTAGTCAAATGCCAGATCATCCCCATCCAAAAACATCGCCGCCGAGCTACTTCTATCTTGCAGAAGCATGCGTGCCGGCCGATCTTTGTATGTCGTATCCAAAACGGTAATTTTTTCATAGACCCCGCCCCCGCTATAGACCACTTCTGCGTCTGCGTCACGAGAGACCAGAAAAACCGCAAGCACGAGACCTGCTATAAGCAAGAGCAATACGCGCACTATGGTTTTTGCATGATGGCTTGTGCGTACGGTCATCGCCGCACCAAAAACAAGCAAAAAGACGCCGGTCGCAATCATAATGTGGTCCACCCCAAAACGCGGCACCAAGACGAACCCCGTCAAAAGACTGCCAGCAATCGAGCCACACGTCGACCAAAAAAATATATCACCAGACACCGTTCCCACACCGTCTTTGACACGAAGCTTCTGGAGCGCTATCGCAAATGGCGAGAGTGTGCCCAGTACAAACCCGGGTACAAAAAACAAAAACAGAGCCGCCACCAGCGGGCCGATTGCGAGCGGCAAACCATAGCCCAAAAGTGGCAAAAACAAAAATGCCAAAAGCTGGAGGAGTAGAATACTCAATCCCCCGACCAGCACCATTCCATAAAACAGACCCTCCTCGGGACGCCGATCAGCCATACGTCCACCGGCATAATACCCAAAACTCAACGCCGCAAGGATAACGCTAATCACCCCAGAGACCGTATATATAGTATTGCCAAAATAAGGCGAGAGGATCCGCACTGCGGCCACCTCCACCACAAGCACCGCAGCACCAGTAATAAAGACGGTGAATGGTAGCTCCCTACTTTTGAGATGCAGTGATATGGACATAGAAAAAGCGTAGCAAAATTAGCAAAAATAAAAAACCTGAGAGCATACTCGAGCTTTAGAATACAAAAATTTTTTGGTGCAGTATTCTTGAATTAGTCCGAACCGCTTTCGTCCCGATGCAAGGTCGGGATAAGGAAGTTCCTCCGCGAATCCACCAGCAGACGGAAAGGCAACGGAACCGCACGAATGACAATTTCAAGTTTTTCTTTGGCAGTAATCCATAAATAATATGAAATTCTTACCTCTTGAATTTAAGAGTGTGAAATATCTTCAGAGCAATTTCTTGTTGGGAGGCAGTAAGATTGTAACCAGATACTTGGAGTTTTATTTTTTCAATTCCATCTCCTCCACCGCCCAAATCACCAAAGTAAACTCCTGTTGTTCCACTCCCTACAACTTTCGGAACAACTATCTTTGCTTTGTAGCCGTCTATAGTTTCGTAGGTTACAATATGATGAGGATCGTTGTCCTTTGTAAGCGGACTAGAGTACCGACCATAATCAAAACCAAGATTTACACCATCGCCAACAAATTCGCCAACATAAGAATCAGTGCCTTGCAGTTTATTGAATTTCCATTCGGGCGGTAAAGACAGTGTGAAACCAGCATCGATAAATTGCCAATCCGTCGGCGTCGTACCGGTAACTGGCAAGTTGTTGTTTGATGTAGGTGTTGCTGAACGATTATTTAAAACAAAATATCCGGTTACCCCAACTAAAACGGCAACGAGGACTACGAGCGCGATACTTATAAATCTTTTTTGGCTCATAGTTTAGTGTTTAAGTAACTTGGTGATGCCATAAATTATTCCAACAACAGTCAAGAGAATAAGTGCCGGATAAAAAAGTAATAAATCCACCCTAATGTTACATTCTCCAGAACAGGTAATTCTTAATAAATTTAGTTCCTCGTATAAAGCATATAATGCCCATATAACAGCTACTGCGAGAATAAATTTATTTCTTAATTTGAAATATAACGATCCGAACACAACAGCAGGTATTAGTGCCATGTATGGATGCGGAATAAATATATTTCCTAAAAATTCGTACATATGATTAAAAAATTTTCTTCCCCAAAAACAACCCTCCGACCAGCAAGCTGGGTCGGAATTAGCGAGTTAAAATATGGTTCCCTCCGGAGGCGGACAGGCGAGCCGACCCGCACTTCGCTCAAGCTTCGGCAGGGCGCGTGTTTTTCTCCTGGTTCTTTTGCGGTTTTGAACGATCCAGTTTAGACCTATTATATCATAACTTTCTATGGTGGGCAATGCTGGGATCGAACCAGCGACCTTTCCGATGTGAACGGAACGCTCTACCACTGAGCTAATTGCCCTAGCTTGGGCGGGCAGGTGTGATTCGTACGCTCGTTTTGTGGAGCAAAACCCTGGAAACTTTCTAGCCTCTTGATGTGGTTCCCGCAAAATGCAACACCGTTGCATTTTGCCCAGCTGACCTGCCTGCCGGTAGGCAGGGCTACGCGCGCATATCACAACCTAGCGGGTCAAGCCTAGTTTATCAAGCAACACCTCATGCGGGTAGTCCATAATATCGCGGACAAACTTATCATACATGCCAAAACGATATTTAAACTCTTTGGTGTCCATGAGCGCATAGGCGAGCTCTTTGCCAATATCAGCCTCCATAGATTTCATAATCCGCTCCACACCGGATTTGTTGAATACATCTCCTACGACCAGCATATCAATTCGCGAGCTGGGGTCTTTGATGAATATCCCCGCGAGCACCACCAGCTTGACTCGCCCCACTCGCCGCAAGCGCTCCACCAATGCTTGCTTGGATATGGGTGCGGCCGAGAGTGCTAGATTGCGTAACTCCTCCAAAAGAGAAAACAATGGATTCAACGCGAATCCATTGATTCTCTTTTTTTGAAGTTTTTTGCCTTTGGTGCTAGAAGAGACCACCATCTGCACGGAAGCTTTTTTGATAAAATCAACCTCCATCAAAAGTGCGATCTCTTTGCGAACCTGCGTGGGATTCAACTGGGCTCTGCGTACAATATCCTTGGGCGCAAATACACTTTCGGGATTGAGGAAAAAGAGCCGAACAAGCTTAATCCGTGCCGGTCCAAGCAGCTTTTCGAGTGTGCCCATGACCGTACTTTAAAGCTTAGATTATTTAAGCACAACCGTCGCGCCAGCCTCCTCAAGCTTCTTCTTGAGCTCCTCGGCTTCGGCTTTGGCCAGGCCCTCTTTAACTACCTTGGGAGCAGCATCAGCCATGGCTTTGGCTTCCGCCAGGCCAAGTCCCGTTACTTCGCGGAGCGCTTTGATCACCTGGATCTTTTGCGCGCCAGCGTCTTTGAGCTCTACGGCAAATACCGACTGTTCCGCAGCTGCTGGAACACCATCGATACCACCAGCGGCCGGAGCCGCCATCATCGGCATAGCAGCCGATACGCCAAACTTATCCTCAAGGACATGCACGAGCTCGGAGAGATCCAAGACGCTCATCTTTTCGATTTCATCAACAAGTTTCTTGAACTTCTCTGGCACCTCTACTTTTTTGTCTTCCATATGATTATTAGTTATTGCTCGTAATTATTTTTTACTTTTTATCTGATCCAACACTTGTACTAATCCCCGTATATTTCCTCCAAGCACACCGACCAGGTTTCTTTGTGGTGCTTGCAGAACAGACATAAATTGGGCAATCAATATTTCACGCGGCGGGATCTTGGCAAGCTGGGTCACGGACGCGGCATCCAACATCTTCCCCTCGAAATATCCGCCCAGTATCTTTATCGCTTCGATATTTTTCTTGGCAAAATCATACAGAGTCTTTGCTATACTCACCGCGTCTTTCTTGCCAAAGATAAACGCGGCCTCACCCTCAAGCTGCGGAAGAGCCACCCCTTCATCACGGAGTGCCACCTCGGCAAGAGTTTTCTTGGTAACCAGATACTCACCGGAGTTTTTGCGAAGCGCCCGACGAAGCTCCGAAGACTTGGCTACATTGAGTCCGTGGAAATTGGCAAATAGCATAATCTCTGATTCTTTAAACTTGCTACGCACCGATTCCACTGCTTCTTGTTTTTGAGATTTGGTTAAGGGCATATATTAAATCAACTAATAATGAATAATGTACGAATGAACGAATCCCGAATTTCATTCGTAAATTCGTAATAGATTCGCTATTCGTTGGTTCCAAATAAAAATGCGGGCATATCCCGCAGACAAGAAAAAGGCTATATAGCTTTTCCTCGGTAAGCGCTTGCGCATCAAGCCTTTCGGCACTTACGGTCTTGGGAATAGAATTAGCTTACAAGATATAAGAGAAAATGTAAATACTTGACAAATATACTATTTAAATATATAGTTTTCTTGGCTGTAATTTCAAAAGGGGGTTCTATATGACGAAGAAGATGACTCTACGACAAGGGATACTGCTGTTTCTGGGGCTCGCTGGTATGTTCGCCGGTGTACTCATTTGGAAATACAACCTATCTACGGCCGGTCTATTGACACTTACATGGATAGACACATCAAACGACGAGGATGGGTTCCGGGTATACCGCTTAGGAGAAAAAGAAAACAAATTTAGATTACATGCGGTTCTCGGACCAAACACCCAAGAATGGCAAGACAAGGATGTTGTCCTGGGAGAAAAATATTGTTACCTTGTAACGTCATTTTGGATACGGATGGATACAGAAATCGGACCACCATGGTATGCAGAGTTCAACCCAAGCAATACTGATTGTAAAATCGCTCATTAAAAATCCCTTACGGATGGCAAAAAACCGGCGCAAATCCAAGCGACCGGTTTTTATTTTTACAAAAATATTCACGGTCGTGAATATTTTTGTAATTTTTTAGTACCCAAACCTATGCAGTAAGAAATAACTCGCCGTGATCGCGGCCGTCTCTGATCGCAGTACACGGCGCGAGAGCGATACCACAAAGAGCCCTGCGGCTTTAGCTTCTGCCACCTCTGCCTCGGAAAACCCGCCCTCGGGCCCGATAAAGAGATTAATCTTTTGATTGGAGAGTGGCAGGGAGTCGAGGCGATGCGCCGATTCTTTTTCATGTGCAAGGATACTCAAACTCCCCTCTTTTTTAATAGACGCTAAAGCCTCAGCAAACGACATGGTCTCTCTACACTCCGGTATAATCCCGCGACCGCTTTGCTCTGCCGCTTCTTTGAGCACCTTGCCTACGCGCTCATAGTTGAGACTCATTTTGACGGAATGCTCGGATACTATCGGCACAAATGCTGAAACACCGATCTCCGTGCCCTTTTCCAAAATCCACTCCATCTTGTCTTTTTTAGGAATTGATTGATAAAGAGTAAGCACAAACTTTGGCTCGCGGTCATTTTTTATTTTTTCTACTATCTCTCCCTCTATACTTGCCATACTCACCTTGGCCACCCGAAAGACAAAATCCCAGCCGGCATGTTGCGGCTCCGTAGAAAACAATACAAACTCGCCCCCAGATTTAACCCGAAGCACCCGTGTGAGCTGATGCACGAGGTCTTTGTTGGTGAGGATGAGTTTACCCGGCTCCAGTGGATGCGCGATGAAAAATCTATGCATACGCTCCATCATACTCCGCAGGGGCAATATGTGAAGCCGATCCAAACAAAATCCCCCATACAACCATCTGATTGTATGGGGGGGTACAAGGTTTACAAAACAATAGCCATAAAGAACAACCCAAGCTATCACATCGCATGCGGGGAAGGTATCACTCCCGTACCGTCACCTGGTCCAATATGAACTGCTGGCCATTGGGACTTTGGGGATGTTCCATGCCGGAGTGGAAGCGGAGGGTAATACTCGTGGTATCTGCAAGGTTGGGAGCAGACATACGAGCTACCGCTATCCCATCTACTGTATATATCAACTCTTGGGTGGAGGGATCGTAGGTAAGAAGGTTCTCCTTCCAGATACGGTTGGGATAGCCAAACTTGTCGGTACGATTGGCGGGAGCACAAGATCGGTCTTTAGTCACATAGCCAATGACGGCATCTCCGGGGTTTACCGGACAGCGGTCATCCGGTTTGTAGTCTCCCCGTTGGTAGGCGACCGCGTATGTTGAGCCCGTATTGGGTACGATCTCGACATACTGCGTACACTTGTCTCCAGGGGCGGCGGCAACCTGATCTCTCCAGGAGACCTCCCAGGATTTGGCGGGAGTTAGGGTAATAGGAACAGACTCGAGTTTTGCGAGTACCACATGCGATGCCACGGAGGCATACGAGATATCATCCATGACTACGGGTGTAGTGCTCACTACCGTGGACCATAGGGATGCTTGAGGACTGCCCTCTTCAAATGAGTCGGTAAACAATGTTTGTTTGGTAGGAAGTTGAGCGGTACGGTTTTGGGTGAGTGTGAGATTTGGTTCCGGTTGCAGTACCACGAGATAGTCCGTCTCCTGGGATTGACCAGAGGAAGCTCCTCCTGCCTGGATACCTACACTGATATCGGTGAGATACGCGGGTAAGGGGTCGATAGTTAAAGACGTTTGCTCTAGATCATCAATATACAAAGTGATGTGCCCACGTACTGGGTCCCACTCCATACGTTCGGTGATCCATAGACGATCAGGCAAAGAAACTGAGGTACTCACCTCTGATCTCGCACGGCAATCGGATTCTGGGGCGGCATGGTCACGGTAGAGTTGCATGCAACCGTTACCGTAGAATATGCCCCAATTGCCCGGGTTCCCTCCTGAGCCGACCATGAAGCGCATGATTGGATCAGCACCATGTAGTCTGACTCTGCGGATGAGGGTAATTGGTTGTGCGGGATCAATGGTGAATGATTGAGAAAAGGCATAGCCGTCATCAGAGGCTTTGCAGGTACTCGTGGTACATACCCGAGATCCTCCTTGTTGGGGCCAACGTGTTGTATCTAGAGCTCCTGTGGTAAAGGTATCAACAAACCTGGCAATCATGCCCTCAGGAGCATCTATGCTATCTACTCTCGTACCATCATCGTAGGGTAGGGAGTCGGGAGTGCAGGTCTGGGTCTTGAAAAATAAGGAGGTACCTTCATAGGATACCGCATCTCTGGTTACCGAGATCGTAGGATAATACATAGTCTCACAAGCAAGATCGGTGAGGGATATGGTAATGGTTTGTGAGCCATCATACGCAGAAAGTTGTCGCTCGGGGAGTACCACTGCATTCTTGTGTAATGAGCTACTGCCATATGCCAGATGGAGCATGCCCACGAGGCCATAGGTGTTTACTGTTACGGTAAGGGTAGCGCTGGTTTCTGTCGATGCTACCGCAGTCATGGCAAGAGTAGGTGGAGGAATGGGGACAGGTTCGGATGGTGGGGGTGGGAGATCGGGTGGAGCAAGATCTACGGGATCCACTAATGGCGGTAATGGGTCATTGAGTGTTGGTAGTGGATCAGCATATATGGTAACTCCTGCAACACGAGCATCTGCGGGGAAGAGACCATCGAAGTTAAGGAGTGTTTGATTAGGTCCATTGAGCAAAGACATGGAGCAAGGAGGATTCGTCCAATCTCCATTTGTATTGTCTCCACCACACATCCAAGCAAATGCACTGAGTGAATCTACATACTGCGGTTTGGCTAGAGCATACCAGCAGGCACAGGTAGTCTTGGTGCTGGGTACTCGGGCCAGATACAGATACTCCTGGCCAATACCACCGGATCCTTTGAAGGGATCAGAAGTGATCGTGATTGGAATGGTATCTGCATGTATGGTGCCATTGTAGGTACCGTTGAGCTGTAGGAGATACGGGAAGTTAGTTGGTACCTCATGTACCGTAACTCCATCTTGTGCAATCCATCCCGCACAGGAAGAGCGAGAGGAACAGGGTTGGGGTATGCGATACCAAGTTCTGTCTTCTGCATATACACTGGCAAATGCCACCAATCCTTGATACTTCAAGGCTTTGGCAAATACCGAGTACTTGGTACCTGGACCTCTGCGGATCTTTGCCTCTGGTGCACTCACAAACAGGAGCTTGCGAGTGGGAGTGGTGAGGAGGGTGAAGGGGTCGATACTGCCGAAGTTGGCGGGGTGAGAGGGTTTGTATTTTACTTCGACCGCTGGCTCTTTATCACTCAATCTCGGATCAACTCTCCATACAGATAGGTGTAGATGAATACCATCTACAAATCCCGTATTTCCCATCACACCAAGCTTTTGGCCGACACTCACTGTGGCACCAAGGTATATCCCGCTTGGGATACTACCCTGCACCATATGGTGAAAGCCATAATACAGACTATCAAAACCACGAATGACAACGGTGTTACCGAAACCGTGGTGGCAGTTTCTTTCATCAACATTATCATCTGTGCCATTGAACACCACACAACTCCTCTCCACGTCCGTCACATTTCCCTCAACAGTGGAACGAATGTCCCATATACTGCCTGTGTAGCCGTCTGTATTTTTAACGCTCGTC
>MHNR01000028.1:0-13144 GCA_001819875.1 Candidatus Ryanbacteria bacterium RIFCSPHIGHO2_02_FULL_48_12
CATATCAATACCATGGGGGATGACGAGTTGCGCGCATCATTCAAAAAAGAGCTTACGGCATTTTACCGCAAAAAAATAAATTCGCTCTGCAAAGATTGCAAACGGCGTCTCAAAGAAAACCCGCTTCGGCTTCTAGATTGCAAGGAGCAATCGTGTGTGGAGCTTAAAGAACATGCGCCGCAAATTCTCAAATACTTGAGTGAGGCCTCCAAAAAGCAGTTTAAGGTACTGCTTGAATATCTCGATGAGGGAAAGATCCCGTATTTCTTGAATCCGCACCTGGTGCGCGGGTTTGACTATTATACCGGTGCTGTATTTGAGATTTTTATCAACTGCGAGGATGGCTCCGTGCCGGAAACGGTCGAAGAGTCTACTACACAAGGTAAACCAGTGCCGATCGCTATGGCTTCCGGTGGCAGGTACGATAATCTTATCTACCACTTAGGCGGCAAGCGTACATCAGCCGTGGGTGGAGGTTTTGGTATAGACCGAGTGGTCCAAGAGATGAAAACCCAAGGGGTACAGCCGCTGACTACGCCCGAGCCACGACTCTTTTTAGTACAGCTTGGACCTGCAGCCAAAAAGAAGCTCTACGCGCTTTTGGAGGGATTTCGCAAGGCGGGTATTCCGGTAGCTGAGTCTTTGACACGTGACTCTATCAAGACACAGCTTAAAATCGCCTCCAAAATTGGTGTTGATTATGCGCTTATCCTCGGCCAGAGAGAGGCTTTGGAGGGAACAGTCATTATTCGTGAGATGACCACGGGAGCACAGGAGACGGTCTTTATGGATAAGGTAATTGAGGAGGTTAAGACTAGATTAAAGAACAAAAAGCGCTAACGTTATGGACTGCATCTTCTGTAGCATTGCCAAACACGAGAGTCCGGCTGATATTGTGGCCGAGACCCCAGATATGATAGTGTTTAAATCTATAAAGCCGAGCGCCCCGATACACCTTTTGGTGGTGCCCAGGCGCCATATAGCCTCGGTGGCGGACCTTGCGGACACAGATTCGGAGCTTGCCGGGGAGGTGATACAGACCGCCCGTCGGGTTGCCAGGGATCAGGGTTTGGAAGGGTATAAATTGATATTTAATGTAGGTCGAAAAGGAGGGCAGGCCGTTGACCATGTGCATCTTCACTTGTTGGGAGGATGGCAGGGCGATGCCGAAGAATAAGAGATAATTAAAAGGAGTACAGAGATATGGTTGAAGTAAGACGAAAAGAAAAAGAGTCTGTGGGCATGTTGCTCAGGCGTTTTGTCCGCCGCGTACAATATAGTGGTATCTTGGTGCGCGCTCGCTCATTGCGCTACCGTACACCGGAAGAGTCCAAGCGCGAGAAGAAAGATCAGGCGCTCAAGCGGATTGTTTGGGCAAAAAACATGGAGCGGCTACGCAAACTCGGCAAGATAGACTAGCTCGCCTCTCCATGATCCGGCCGCGAAATCCACAATAGTAATCTCAAAAAAATATGCTAAAACAAACATTGGAGGCCGATCTGAAAGAAGCTATGAAAGCGGGGAACGATGTCGTTCGCTCGACTCTTCGCATGCTTCTTTCGGCGGTGCGTAATAAAGAAATCGAAATTCGTAAAAAGGACATTGGTCTTTCGGACGAAGAGGTGATTGAAACTATTAATACGGAGGTCAAACGCCGGAGAGACGCCATTGAGGGGTTCCAGAAGGGTAGCCGCCCCGAGCTTGCGGCGGCTGAAGAGGCGGAGCTTTTAGTACTCCAAAAATACTTACCGCCGGAGCTTGCCGACGAAGAGCTTGCCCGCGTCGTGCAAAATGGCATACGTGAGACAAACGCAAAATCCGAGAAAGATTTTTCTGCGGTCATGAAGGCGATTATGCCAGTGCTCAAAGGCAAGGCCTCGGGCGACCGGATCTCTGCGATCGTCAAGCGCGAACTTTCCGGCAATGCTTGAGGTTGCCAATCGTACGCGTACACAGATCCCACCAGTGGATATCGCCAAAATATATCGTTTCGTATTCCCAAGTGGTAAGATGGAGCTAAGCGTTGCGTTTGTCGGGAATGCATTCATGCAGAAGACCAACAAGCGCTACCGCGGTAAAGATAAGACGACGGATGTTCTGTCGTTTGCTCTTGAAAAACAACTTAGTGAAATTCTTATCAGTATTCCGAAAGCGCGTGCCGATGCGCGGGCTGAACATATGCCGTTTGCCAAGAAGCTGGAACAGCTATTGATTCACGGAATGCTCCACATTAAAGGATACGATCACGAGCGAAGCGTGGCTGAAGCCCGCCGTATGCAGGCGCGCGAGCGGCGTATCGCTCAAAAACTCTAAATTTTCATGCAAAGACGCATTATCACTGGTCTGGATGTTGGCACAACCTCGGTGCAAGTCGTAGTGGCCGACCAAAAAAGTGAAGGGGGTCTTGAGATCCTGGGGTTTGGTCGTGCTCTGTCCGAGGGTATGCGCCGTGGCAATGTCGTAGATACGCACGATGTCGCGTCCAGCATCCGCCGTGCGGTGGAAGATGCGGAGCGTGCTACCGGCGTTCCTATCGAGCACGCCTATGTAGGATTTAGCGGGGTGGGGCTCGGCATTACGGCGACAAAAGGCGTCGTTGCCGTGTCGCGTGCCGATGGAGAGATTAGCGAGGCCGACGTAGATCGGGTGCTCGCCAATGCGCGTGCCGCGTTGCCCCAGCTCCCCAATCGCGAGGTGATCCATGAGATTCCTTCCCGCTACGCTGTAGATAAGGAGATGAATATTAAAAATCCTGTTGGTATGATCGGCAATCGCCTGGAGGCGCAGGTATTGTTTATCTCCGCATTTACACCATATTTAAAGACTTTGGTAAAAAGTGTAGAGCTCGCGGGTCTTGCGGTGGATGATATCGTCGCCTCTCCTTTGGCGGCGGCTCGCGCCGTGCTCTCCAAACATCAAAAAGAGATCGGTGTCATGACTTTGGACCTGGGTGGCGGATCGGCCTCCATCTCGGTATTCGAAGAGGGTGGTCTGGTATCGACGGGCGTGTTTCCGGTAGGGTCTGCGCATGTGACACATGATATTGCAATCGGGTTTCAAACCCCGCTCGAGGTGGCCGAACGCATCAAGCTCGAGCATGGGACTCTCGCCGCGCAATCAGTAGGCAAGCGTGATACGGTCCGGCTCGCAGACTACATAGAGGGTGAGGCGACTGCCATTTCTCGGCGCGATCTTGCCGAGATTATTGAGGCGCGCTTTAAAGATATTTTTGAGTTGGTAGACAAACATCTTAAAAAAATCGGCCGATCGGGGCTCCTGCCTTCGGGTGTCGTTATTACAGGTGGTGGCGCGGGTCTTCCGGGTATCGCAGATTTTGCAAAACGAGAGCTACGACTACCCGCAATCGTCGGAACTCCTGTGGGCATATCAGGATCACATGAAAATATCCAAGATCCTTCCTGGTCGGTAGCTTTGGGCCTCTGTCTCCTGGGATACGATGAGACAAAAACAGGAAGTTTTAAAACGGCGAGTGTCTGGCAGAAGATTTTAAAACGTGTGGGGGATTGGGCGCGACCTTTTATACCATAAATGCAGAGGAAACATGCCCGTTATGCTTATGAGGGACTGCCCTCATTTTTTTATGCAGATGCTTAGCACAGCTTATCCACATGTAATAAACACCATTGGGTCGCGAGGTGAGACAATACATAATGCTTTGAATTGACTGGTTGGAGGCGTGATAGTAGGATAGAGACACATTCATCCGGCTTTTTACAGAAACTACATACTTAACGACCATTTATGCCTAGTGTCAAACCAGCAGTTGAGGCGTTTGCGCGCATTAAAGTAGTGGGATGCGGCGGCTCCGGAGGTAACGTGCTTGATCATATGATCCGCTCCAAGGTTCAGGGCGTGGATTTTATCGCGGTCAATACTGATGCGCAAGATTTGCATCACAATCTGGCCCCCAAAAAGATTCATGTGGGCAAAAATCTGACTCGAGGTCTGGGCGCGGGCATGAACCCCGAGTTGGGCAGACAGGCTGCAGAGGAGACTATTGAGGAGATTAAAGACGCGCTCAAAGGTGCGGATATGGTGTTTGTGGCGTGTGGCATGGGCGGTGGCACGGGCACTGGCGTTGCTCCGGTGGTGGCGGACGCGGCACGCAGCCAGGGAGCACTCGCGGTAGGAGTTGTCACCAAGCCGTTTTCTTTTGAAGGGGCGCAACGGATGCGTATTGCCGATGAGGGGTTGCAGCGCTTGCGCGAGTCCGTGGACGCAGTGGTGGTCATCCCCAACGACCGATTGCTCTCGGTGGTGGAGAAGGGGACGACATTTCGCGATGCCTTTGGCGTATGTGATGAGGTGCTACGCCAAGCCGTGCAGGGAATCTCCGATCTCATTACTATGCCGGGCATCGTCAACGTAGATTTTGCTGACGTCAAAGCCATTATGCAGGGCGCGGGTTCAGCGCTCATGGGCATCGGCCGGGGATCGGGTGAAAATCGCGCGGTGGATGCCGCTAAAGAAGCCATCAACTCACCGCTTTTGGATGTGGCGATTGATGGCGCAAAGGGTGTACTTTTTGCAATTCACGGCGGCTCGGACATGTCTATGTGGGAGGTGCAGGAGGCGGCTCGCGTGATTACCGAGTCAGTGGACAAGGATGCCAAAATTATCTTTGGCGCTATCGAGGACGATAAGCTCAAAAAGGGAGAACTCAAGATTACCGTTATTGCTTCAGGATTTCCCGAAAACGTGCGTTCTACATCTGGAGCGCCGCTGTTTTTTGCCGACAAAGAGGCCGCAGTAAATGTTTTTGAGAAGAAAAAAGCCACCCCAGAGGTTCCGTCAACATTTCCCAAGCCTATTGCCATGCCGGTATCCACGCAGCAGATCAATATAAAGCAGGAAGAGCAAGAATCCGATCTTGGTTGGGACGATACTATACCGGCATTTCTGCGCAGAAAAAAATAACCTAAATTTTAAACAAAGAAAAATGCCCCGTGTTGCGGGGCATTTTTCATAGTACGCATCTGTCTATAAGCCGGGTTCTGTATCCAGCACCTACTTTTGGTGAGCGAAACATTTCTCCCTCATACTATTGCTCATTTTACTGAACCACCAAAAGTAGGTGCTGGATGGTAGCTATCTGTCTAGCCCCTCGATTGCTCTCGGGGTCGAGCCCCCGCCGAAGCGGGGTTGCACCGGATAAGTGTTTTCCTCCCGTACCAGTTGCCTGATACGACTGTGAGCTCTTACATTGTCTCGCCGGAGCGAGAGTATTCCACCAAGGCGGGATTGTAGTCTCGCAAAGGCGGACTCACTCTTTTCACCCTTACCCAGCACCTATTTTTATTGTGTTTGGGGTATTTTATCTTTTTAGATGCCGATGCTTATCTCTTGCAAGCTAAGCATCGGCGTAACACACAATAAAAATAGGTGCTGGGCGGTATTGTCTCTGTGGCACTATCTCGTACCCCGTTTGAGGCGGGGATGGGCGGCCGTTAGCCGTTATCTCTGTCCCGCTAAAAGCGGGACGGTGCCCGGACTTTCCTCCCCCTGTATAAAACAGAGGGCAGCTGCCCGACATACGCGTTCCAATATCGTACTATAATTTATAAAAAAATCAAGTCAGCTAGCTTAGTCCTCCAGGAAGTCTATTTTAAGTTTTTTGCTTTGCAGTACAATATTTCCAGTGCCCGACTCCATTGCCCGCAAGAAAAGCTCTACTTGGTCCAGCCGATATACCCGATAATTATTAATCGGATGTCGGTAGGCGATAAGTTTTCCTTTCTTATCCCAATTGCGCAGGGTAAGAGGGGTGACGCCGAGCATTTTTGATGCTTCTTTTATAGTGAGATAACGCCGTTCCATAGATAGCAATGTTTATATAGCCTTAGTAGGCATTATGACAGAGGAGATGGTTTGACACAAAGGATGGAAGTGAGCATAAATTGTGGATTTCTCCGATAGCCATTTGTATGCGCCATGCTATAATGTCTGCAATAAAAGACTTTACCAATATTAGCTAATAAGTACCATTCTCATGCAATTTTTTAAGTCTATCTTGCGCCGGGAGACGGTGACGGATACTGCAGGACAGGAGGTTACCGAGGAGGTTGAGATGTCGGTAGAGATTAGCGAGAGTCCCGTGTGGGAGACTATCGCGCGTTGGTCGCTTTATCTTATCGTGTTCTTTACTCCCTTTTGGTTTTTACCGTTTACGATTGCGCCGCTTGATATCAACAAGACGTTTCTTGTTTCAGTTCTTGCGATTGTCGGCTTTATTGCCTGGCTTGGCAGAGCTGTCTACTCGGGGCGAGTCATGTTCCCCAAAACGATGTTAGGGGTCGCCCTTGTTGTGTGGCTCGTGGTGCTTTTGGTCTCGTCGATATTTTCAGTAAGTCCTTCGGTAAGTTTGTGGGCAGACGAGGTGAGTGCTTTTTTTAATAGTGCGATGCTGGTGTTGGTGGCACTATTAGCTGCGGCAACCTTGCAAAAAGGCTCCGATTTCGCCACGACATATCTATTGTTATTTGCGGCGGCCACATTGGTGATGGTGTTTGAGCTCATCCAAATGGTCTTTGGGTTTAATATGTTGCCGTGGGCATTTGCTCAAGGGCGGGCGTTCAATCCAATCGGCTCGTGGAATAGTCTGGGTATATTCTTTGGCTTTCTCTTGGTTACCGTAGTGCCATTTTTAGAGGATGCGCGTACTACATTGTCGCGATCTCTCTTTGGGGCCATCGCGCTCGTATCGTTTCTGTTTGTGGTGTTGGTGAACTTTGCGTATGTGTGGGCTGCAGTGGGTCTCGTGTCGCTGGTGCTCCTTGCGTATAGTCTCTCGCGTACGGGAGGTAAAAAGTTTGTGGGCGCTCTGGTGCTCTTGCTCGTCTCGGTGCTCTTGTATCTAGCGACCAATCAGGTGGGCGTGTTACTCTCTCGCGATAATGGCTCGAGTATTTTTGATATTCCATTGGATGCTACGCCAAATTTTTCTACCACGCTACAGCTTGGCAAAAATGCGCTCAAGGACCATGCGATGCTGGGATATGGTCCAGGGACATTCGAGTATATTTGGGATAGTTTCAAAGATCGAAGCTTCAATGACACGGCATTTTGGTCGTTCCGATTTGCCAGTGGGTCGTCTCTGGTTGCCACACTGCTTGCTACGACAGGTATCTTGGGCGTGCTTGCATTTCTGGGAGTCCTTGTCTTGTTTCTTGTGCTTGGCATGCGTGTCCTTGGCAATTCGCAAGAAGGTACGGACAAGGTCTTTGGCCTTGCGAGTTTCTCCGGCAGTCTGTTTCTCCTATCCTCATGGTTTTTTTACCCGGTGACCGCATCAATTGCCATTTTGACATTCTTGAGTATGGGTATGCTTATTGCTCACGCTGTGCGGTTTCATATGATTGAGCAGGTGAGTGTGCCAATACTGTCTGACTCCGTAAAAGGATTTGTCTCCGCTCTCTTGATTATCCTTTTGATGGTGTTTGGTGTGGTGGGTCTCTATATCTCGGGAGAAAAATATCTGGCGTCGGTGTTTTATGGCAAGGGTCTTATCGCGCTCCAGGGTGGCAATGTAAATACGGCGGAGATTCAATTTTCCCGCGCGGTAAGCTTTGACAGCGGCAAGGATCAGTATTACCGGTCTCTGGCGCAGGTCTCATTTGCAAAGCTCCAACGAACGCTGGAAAATGCTGGCAACAAGGCACCGGATGATGTGCGCAATGAGTCGTATATTACGCTTTCCAATGCGATCTCCAATGCCAAGGCCGCTACCAATGCCAATCCAGTTGATGCTATAAACTGGCAGCTCTTGGGCCAGATTCATGAGGCGGTGATGCCGTTTGTGGATGGTGCGGGAGATGTGGCGATTGATGCGTACAAAAAAGCAATTGAACGCGCGCCAACCAGTCCGGCGCTCCGTGACGATATATCCCGCGTCTACATTACCCAGGGCAATTACGTAGAAGCCAACGTGCATCTTGAGGAGGCGGTCAAGCTCAAAGCTGATTATACGGTTGCACACTTCCGTATGGCGCAAATTGCTGCGCTCAAGGGTAACGTAAAAGATGCCACACGCAATGCCGAGAATGCGGCACTTACTGCTCCCAACGATATTGGCGTGCTGTTCCAGTTGGGGTTGCTCTACTACCAGCAAAATCGCATTGATGAAGCGGGTTTGATACTGGAGCGGGTGGTGGCGCTCAACAAAAACTACTCCAATGCCCGTTACTTCCTTGGTCTCGCCTATGCAAACAAAAAACAGATACCAAAAGCGATAGCGGAGTTCGAAGAGGTCTTGAAGCTCAATCCGGGCAACAAAGAGGTAGAAACTATTCTTGCCAATCTCCGCGCTGGCAAAGACCCTCTTGCTACTATCTCACCACCGGCACCGACTCCGGATAAGCGCGATAACCCGCCTATTCGCGAAGATATCCCCGCCACAAAACAAAAAACACAGTAAACAAAGCTCCCCGCCACCGCGGGGGTTTTATTTTTCCGGGTTGCTCGGGTATGATACAGGTATTGTTTTTACGGTCTTGGGTGTGGTCGAATGTAACAGCATACGTACGGGTATTTTTCCGATAATCAATACTACTTTCTGTGAAAAGGATTTTTGAGCTTTTCCATCGCGAACTGCGCGGGGTGCATCAGGCGGCACTCCTGCTTGCACTTGCAACTATCGGGAGCAACCTTTTAGGTTTGGTGCGTGATCGGTTTCTTGCCTCGACATTCGGCGCTGGCAGTACACTTGATATGTATTATGCGGCATTTCGCATACCGGATCTCCTCTATGCGGTGTCGCTTTTTTTTGCGGCTTCTACCGCGATTATCCCGGTGCTCTATGAAAAGCTTAATGACGATGATCGCGATGCTAAACTCTTAATGAATGGGCTGTTTACGGTGTTTCTTCTTGTGATGTCTGGCATATTGTTTTGTGCGTTTCTTCTGACGCCATATATCGTGCGGTTTATGCTCCCTGGTTTTGACGGAGCGAGTATCGCAGAAGTCACCCGGCTTTCTCGGATACTTCTCCTCTCGCCACTGCTCCTCGGTCTCTCCAATCTCGTATCGAGCGTCATACAATCCTACAAACGTTTTTTTATCTATGCCTTGAGCCCGATCTGCTATAACCTTGGTATTATCGTGGGTGTAGTATTTTTTGCGCCGCGATTTGGGCTCGTGGGCCTTGTCTGGGGCGTGGTGTTGGGAGCATTTGCCCATTTTCTTATACAGATGCCAAGTTTGTATGCACTTGGGTTTATGCCCAAAATTGTTTTTCGTTTCCCACGAGATATCAGCTATATATTAAAGCTCTCTCTACCGCGTACCTTGGGGCTTGCGGCAAACCAGCTTACATTTATTGCTGCGACCTCGGTGGCATCTCTGGTGGGAGCAGGATCAATCGCAGTATTCAATCTCTCATATAATTTGCAATCCATCCCGCTCGCAGTCATCGGTCTCTCATACAGTGTAGCGGCGTTTCCGACGATGGCGGAGCTGATTGTCCGTAATGAGAAAAAAGTTTTTTTCGAACACTTAACTGCAGCAGCGCGACATATCGTATTCTGGACCTTGCCGATGTCGGTACTATTTATTGTCCTCCGTGCGCAGATCGTCCGGAGCATTCTTGGGGCAGGCAGGTTTGACTGGGGAGATACGCGCCTGACCGCGGCAAGCCTCGCACTCTTTTCGCTCGGCATTGTCGCCCAAAGCTCGTCACTCTTATTCATCCGTGCGTTCTATGCGGTAGGGAAGACTAAAATTCCGGTGCTCCTTGCGGTACTCTCCTCGGTGGTTACTATTGGCGCATCACTCGTATTTGTACGGGTGCTACAAAGTTCGGGCGAGGCCGCGCGCGTATTCTCGGAGCTCTTGCGTGTGCCGGAGGTGCCACGGCTTGCGGTACTCGGGCTCCCGCTCGCGTTTGCTTTGGGGAGTATTATCCAGGTGGTTTTGCTTGCTTCGAGTTTCGGCAGAGTTGAGGAGGAGTTTCGCAATCACGGTATTATGCGCTCGGCTTGGGATATTGTGGTTTCCAGCTTTCTTTTGGGTCTCGTCAGTTATCACGCGCTTTCGGTGTTCGACAAGTTATTTGATACCAATCATTCGTTGGGAATATTTTTACAAGGGTTTTGCGCGGGTCTTGTGGGTATAGCATGTGCAAGTATATTTTTGTATGTGCGTAAAAACCAAGAGTTTTTGGATGTTTGGCAAGTGGCGCACCAGCGGTTTTGGCGGAGTGCCGCTCCCATCCCCGAGCCGGATCATTTGCCCTAAGAGAGGACTCTATGCGGCAAAGATATCATACACGTAGTATAGTTTTGGATCTTGTAGTTGTTGCTTTGAGTGTGTACCTTGCGTATGCGGCTTTGCGGTATGCGTGGTTTGATGCGTTACTTGGGTATCTAGGTATGTATCGCCTCATAGGCATTTTTGTGGTAGGTGTATGTTTTGTCTCGGTGTTTACCATTGCCCCTGCCACGGTAGCGCTTGTAGAGTTTGCCTCGCATGGATTGTGGGAGACGGCATTGGTAGGTGCACTCGGGTCTCTAGTAGGAGACTATATTATATTTCGCTTTATGCGTGACAATATCTCCCGCCATTTGGTGGCTTTAGCGCGCCGTTTGAGCGTGCTCCGGTCTGGCTCAGGGCAAGCGGCGGCTTGGGGGCGCGCGACCTTATCGTTTCTCGGCGCGGTTATTGTCATTTTGCCGTTTCCCGATGAGATTGGCCTTGCGCTCATGGGTCTCTCGCAAATGCGGACGATATATTTTTTGCCGCTTTCGTTTGCATTAAATTTTTTAGGGATCCTATTCATCGCACTCGCATCGGGGTTTCTGTCTAGGTAGGTATAAATAACAACAAAATTGCGTCTACGGAGGAGGGTGCTTTTTTGGTATATCTTTGACAAATATCCTGCCAATCGGCACAATCAAGGATACTATGCAGGAGAACCAAATACGCAATTTCGTCATTATTGCCCACATTGATCACGGCAAATCCACTTTGGCCGATCGGCTCCTAGAGGCTACCAAGACCATTGAGGCACGTAAAATGAAGCCACAACTTTTGGATACTATGGACTTGGAGCGTGAGCGCGGCATCACCATCAAGATGCAGCCGGTACGTATGGCGTATGCAGTGGATGGCAAACCGTATACATTCAACCTCATTGACACACCGGGGCACATAGATTTTTCGTACGAAGTTTCGCGTGCGCTCGCCGCTGTGGAGGGCGCACTCCTTTTGGTGGATGCCACACAGGGCGTCCAAGCACAAACGCTTACCAATCTCTACATTGCCGAGCAGCAGGGTCTGGTTATTATTCCGGTGGTTAATAAGATCGATAGTGCAGAGGCGCGCCGGGAGGAGACGGTGGCAGAGTTTGTCGAGCTCTTGGGTGTCAGTCCAGATTCGATTCTTCAGGTGTCTGGCAAGACTGGTGCGGGGGTGCTGGATCTGTTGCGTGCGATTGCCGAGCGCGTACCACCGCCCGCCAAAAATCCCGAATCCGATTGCGTGCAGTTTCGCGCACTGATATTCGATTCGCAGTACGAGATGCATCGTGGGATTATCGCATTTGTGCGGGTGATGTCCGCGGATGTCCGGCGGGGCGACAAGGTGCGGCTTTTGGCATCGGGTGCCGCCTTTGAGGTCAAAGAAGTCGGCACATTTACACCAGCTTTACAGCCTGCCGAAGTATTGCGCGCAGGCGAGGTCGGCTATATTGTAACTGCCATCAAAAACCCGGAAGACGTAAAGATCGGCGATACCATAGCAAAGGTCTCCGAGCTCGATCGATACTCCGTGGCGCAACTCCCCGGCTACAAAGAGCCCAAACCCATGGTCTGGGCAAGTTTTTTCCCGGAGGGCGAGGATCAGTTTGAGGCTCTGCGTGAGGCCTTGGGACGTCTCAAACTCAACGATGCGGCTCTGACATTTGAAGTGGAGTCTTCGCCGATTATGGGGCGGAGTTTTAAATGTGGATTTTTAGGTATGCTCCATTTAGAAATTGTTGCAGAGCGCATCCGTCGGGAGTTTGGGTTGGAGGTCATTACCACCAGTCCCTCGGTGGCATATACACTGGTCTACAAAGATGGTCGGGAGGAGGTTGTCTCTTCTCCGTCGAAGTTTCCTACACGGGACAAGATTGCCGAGGTATTGGAGCCATGGCTCAAGGTAGAGCTGATACTCCCGGGGCGGTATCTTGGCGAGGTGTTGACGCTCATTGATGCGCATGAGGGGCGAGTGGTTGCCACGGATTCTTTTGGCGGCGCCTCGCGACTCGAGGGGCACGCCTCAAGCGAGCGTATCCGGCTTGGTGCGGAGATCCCACTCCGAGAGGTGGTCTCTGATTTTTTTGATTCACTCAAAAGTGTGAGTTCGGGATATGCCTCCATGTCTTACGAAGACCTGGGCCTGCGTCACGCCGAAGTGGAGCGTATGGATATTTTGGTTGCGGATGATCCGATACCGGCGTTTGCGCGGATTCTCTCCCGGGCAAAACTCCAGAGTGCCGCGCGCGCCAGTGTCGCCGCACTCAAAGATATTCTGCCGCGGCAACTCTTTACCATCAAAATCCAAGCCATGGCCGAGGGACGGATCGTCGCCTCCGAGCACATCGCGGCTCTTAAAAAAGATGTCACGGGGTATCTCTACGGCGGAGATCGAAGCCGCAAGATGAAACTATGGCAAAAGCAAAAGCGCGGCAAAGAGCGCCTCAAAGAAACCGGTAAGGTGCATATCCCGCCGGACGTGTATCTCAAGATGCTCAAAAAATAGCAGTGCCATTGGAGGTACTGCTTTAAGAGTGGGCCGTTTTTTGGTAAGCTCTACAGCAAGGGGTAGAGGGTAAACAGCACCATACTCAACGCCACCATGATGCTGATTATGGTCCAAATCGCGGTAATAATTTTTTTATGTTTTTTGCTTGGCATGGGGTATGCCGATAGTATACTCTTTTATGCGTGATTTTCAAGAGAAACGAAGGGTTAGAGAGTTTTTTGCTTCACGCACGGTTGTGGTGGTGCTTTTCCTCTTGGTCGTCAGCATGGGGCTTGCAACATTCCGTGCCCTTATGCAAAGCTGGGAGGCAGAGCGTGAGCGTCAGGCCATTGCTAGCAGAGTAGAGGATTTGATCCGCAAAAAAGGCAGCCTTTCTGATAAGCTT
>MHNR01000028.1:13176-16996 GCA_001819875.1 Candidatus Ryanbacteria bacterium RIFCSPHIGHO2_02_FULL_48_12
GTAGACCTGGGGAGGAGCTTGTGATTATTCAAGATCACAAAAAACCTGATGCGGACAGGTTGGCGACGAGTTCACCAGCGTCGGGTCTTAAAAACTTTTTTTATAAACTATTTCATGTGTTTGGAGGAGCCTCCTCTTCCCTTGCCGAGTAGGCGTTACAACAGAGAATGCGCGTATGAAGAGAAAAACAAAAATTTTTTACGGACTAGGATTGCTTGTCATTATGGCTCTGGCTGTTTTTTGGGCGGGGATGTTCCCACTTATGGTCATAGATGGCAAGATCGTCTGGTATCGCGAGTTTTCCAAGACCATGCGCGCACTGGAGCGGTTCGAAGCGACTACCCGTGCCGCAGGGGGTGGCGGTGATCTTTCGGGAGATGCTATCAAAGAGCTCCGTCGCTCAACCGTGGAGACGATTATCGCGGATCACACGGCCGATCGCTACATCCGTCAAAACTTTTCGTATGACGAGATGTCGGGTCGTGCTCGGGACACGGTAGACAAGGCGATCCAGTCTGCCGACCAAAACGTATTACCCAAAGCGGTGGAGCGTCTCTACGGCATGACACTTGAGGAGTACAAGGAGGTAGTGTTGATGCCACCGGCGCTCAAAGAGGAGCTTGCCAAAGAGATCGAGGCCAAACACCAAAATTTTCAGGAGATATTTTTATCAGAGTTGCGTAACACCAAGGTGCGGATGTTTCTCCTACCATTTCGCTGGCAGGATGGCCATGTGGTAGATAAATAGGCAGTACGTGCGGGTGTGGTTCAATGGGCAAAACATGGATGGTTTCATGTTTTGCGGGTTGCTACAATAATTTAGATTCTGTGATAGGGCAACCCAGGAATGAATGTAAGTTTCTTTATTCCGCGGGATTAGTACAGTGGTAGTACGCTAGCTTCCCAAGCTAGAGATGCGAGTTCGATTCTCGTATCCCGCTCAAAGAAAGAACAGTACAGTGGGCAAAACATGAAAGGCTTCATGTTTTGCGGGCTACTTCCTTAATGAAATTTATTTACAAAAGTAGCCCTGGGATGTACGCTAGCTTCCCAAGCTAGAGATGCGAGTTCCCTGCCTGCAGGCAGGGATTCTCGTATCCCGCTCCATAAAGTCTACCAGTAGAAATAAAAAGACACCCGCTTGCATCTTTATCTATTAATAATGCAATTGGGTGTTGTTAGCCTTTCCGTCTTCCTAAGTCTAGAAGAAATTTCTGGGCACGGGATCCGGGCGGAGCTACAAGGTAGAGACAGAGCATCGCCGTTTCCCAGAGCCAATACTCCCAAGGTCCCTCCACAGGGAGAAAAAAGACTTGGGGATCCGCATAGGCAGGATGAGCTTTTCTCCACAGTAATCTGATGCGGGTGATGTGCGGCGCAAGACCGACTGCCAAGTGGCGTTTCGATCCAAACTTTCTGCAGGTTTCCAGAGTTTTCAATACCTCCCCATATGTTTCGCGTACAGACGGGTCATCCCCGGTAATGATAGACACCTCATCTCCGAATCATTCTCTTGCGCCATCTCGGTATATTTCTGCTTCGGTGCGTTTTCTCCCGGGGACAGTATTACCGACGGACATGATCAGAGGGCACCCATTTTCTTGAGCGGTCTTGTAAGCCTGCTCAAGCACTAGCCACCCTCTTTTGGGTATCATTGCATCTGCTGGTTTGTACGTATGTACGGAGACGCTAGTGAACGCGGTTTGATCCAAAATCCTCTTTTTTCCTCATTGGCCACCATTTTTAAGTAGGCCATGAGACAGAAAAAGGCGATGCACCCGGTAGTAACGACCGCCAACAATAAAAACATGAAAAACATATATTTTCTCCCCCTCTTGTTTGGCAAAAATCATTCGCGCGCATTATACAATTATTTTATAGATTTGTCAAAGGCGCTACCTCGATGGTTTTTATCGCGGTCTCGAGCGTGTTTTTCACACATACTATGCCTGCCGTCAAAGATATGCACCGCCGAGCTTGTCTCCTACATGCCTCGGGTGTAGGCTGGATTTGGATGCTTATTTATGGGGGGTATATATGCAGCCACAGTGCCGGAAGTGTGGAAGTAGGTGTGTGACACCTTTGTGGTGGTTCTCATTTTGCAGTACGTGCAAGTGTTTTTCCTGGCTGTATCTTGTTTCTTTATTGCAGGAGTCCTAAGGGACTTTTTTATTTTGCCCAGGCGTTTTTTGTACAAAATAAAAAAGCGCTTTTAGGCGCCAAACAATGCTATGTAATAGTTTCGTCTCCGGACTTTGACCAATAGCGCCGGACATTTTTTGGTGAGCTCTTGGTGTAGCTCTACTATAGGAACAGCGTTTTTTGCGGCAATTTCCAGCCGCTTCTTCCGTATCGGCTCAGGGAGGAGATAGTTCGATTTTCTCTGGTTGCAGGCGGCACACGCCAGCGTATAATTTTCTAATGCATTTTTGCCTCCTCTTGAGACGGGGTCGATATGGTCGATCGTGAGCAGGTGTGTCCCGTAGGCACTGCCGCAGTATTGGCACATATACCCGTAAAAAACCATAAGGGCAGTCCGTACTCCTATAGATACGTGAGGCACTGCGTGTCTCCTATCTCATGTAAAGATCTGTTTGTATCATAGCCATTTTGTCGGGTCTCTCGCAATTGAAAAATCCGTCGGGTGTGGTATTATGCGTTTTGCATCCTAATTGTTTTCGGGCACCAGTAGCATCGAAGCAACCCAATCTAGCAGAGGCTATTATCTAAATATACAACCACCCACTATTTTTAGAGTGGTCGTAAATACTGTATACTAGTATTATGCCAATGCCTAAAAAGCCCAAAAGCAGATGCCTTAGTTGTGGCAAGGAGACGTCTCGTGCATATTATAAATATTGCAGTAATTCGTGCCAAGCTGAGTATCAGTATCAATCATACATAAAGAGGTGGAAAGCTGGAGGGGTGAACGGACTGCAAAGTATAGGCATAGTTTCAGGTCATATCAAGCGGTATTTACGTAGAAAATTTGCTAATAAATGCTGTTTGTGTGGATGGGCGATGGTTAATCCAAAGACCGAGCAGGTTCCTTTAGTCGCCGATCACATTGATGGCAATTGGCGTAACAATATTGAGAGCAATCTTCGTCTGCTTTGCCCAAACTGTGATTCACTGAGTCCCACATATGCAGGGTTGAATAGAGGGAATGGCAGAAAGAATCGAGTTTTAAGCAGGCGAGTTAAGGAAGGTCGCTTGCTTACTACAAAGATGCCGACCTAGCTCAACGGTAGAGCAACGGTATCGTAAACCGTAGGTTCCGGGTTCAAATCCCGGGGTCGGCTCCATGAAAAACCTATCTGAACGTGTCGAAGATTTGGTGCTAAAGGCCCGCACTGCGCGGGACCGTCTTTGACGTCGCGGCTAAAAAAGAGGAGATTCTCAAACTAGAGGCCGAGACATCGAGCCCTGATTTTTGGCGTGATCATCGTCATGCCTCCGAGGTTTCCACGCGTATTGCGGGTCTTAAAGAAGAAGTAGCATCCTGGGATGTGCTCTCAAGCGAGATTGCCGAGCTAGGGGAGTTTTTCTCACTTGCCGGGGATGACACGGCGGCACTTGCTGATGTAGAGCAAAAAACTGCGGAGCTGGAGCGCAAAGCCACCAAAGCCGAGGCCGCGCTATTCCTCTCGGGCAAGTATGATGCGGGTAATGCCATTCTCTCGGTGTATGGAGGTGCGGGGGGTGAGGACGCCGAAGACTGGGCGGCGATACTGGTGCGGATGTACCAAAAGTACATCGAGTCCAAAGGCTGGAGTATCACCGAGCTTCATCGCCATACCAATGACCATGACGGCATCAA
>MHNR01000028.1:17013-43609 GCA_001819875.1 Candidatus Ryanbacteria bacterium RIFCSPHIGHO2_02_FULL_48_12
TCCGCGGCAAATTTGCCTATGGGTATCTCAAAGGCGAGCGCGGGGTGCATCGTCTGGTACGCATCTCGCCGTTTGATGCCAACAAACGCCGACACACCTCGTTTGCGATGGTAGAGATCATGCCCGAGATGATTGACGAGGCGGAGCTCGAGATTCGGCCCGAGGACATCGAGTACAATTTTGCGCGATCTTCCGGCCCCGGAGGCCAAAACGTCAACAAGCGTGAGACTGCCGTGCGCATTACGCACACACCTACCAATATCTCGGTCGAGATCCAGACCGAACGCTCCCAAGCCCAAAACAAAGAGCGCGCGCTCCAGCTTTTGCGCTCCAAGCTCTACCAGATCCGTCAGACCTCGCGCCTACGTGAGCTCGACGAGATCAAAGGCGGCAAAGTGGCGATTGAATGGGGAAGTCAGATCCGCTCCTACGTATTTCACCCGTACCAGATGGTCAAAGATCACCGCACGGGTGTGGAGACCGCGCAGGTAGATAAGGTGCTCGAAGGGGAGCTCGAGGAGTTTGTACAGGCAGAGCTGAAACTATAAAGTAGTAAGTATTAAGTCGTACGTCGTAGGTGTCGAAAAGCATATGGCTGGATTCCAGGATCTAAAAGTTTGGCAAGAGGCACATAGGCTGGTGTTGCGGGTGTATGAGGTAACCGCCTCTTTCCCTGATGCCGAGCGGTATGGGCTGGTATCGCAGGCGCAGAGAGCGGCAGTCTCTATAGCTGCTAATATAGCTGAAGGCACGAAGCGTAACACTGGCCCAGACAGGGCTAGATTTTATGTAATTGCTGATACCTCCCTTGAAGAGGTGAGGTATTATCTTATTTTGAGCAGAGATTTGCAATATGTTACTATGGGTGAATACGATATCCTCTGGGAACATGCGGCAAATGTGGGACGTATGCTCAACGGTCTCTTGCGTTCCTCACGGCAATAGCGACCCAGACGCCATGATTCACTTACCACTTACTACTTTTCACTGAACACGGGAAAATGATCTTTTTCGACAAAGTCTCCAAAATTTATGCGCCCGGGTCTGCCGCGCTCGAAAATGTAACACTCACTATCGAACCGGGGGAGTTTATTTCCGTTGTCGGCCAGTCGGGCGCTGGCAAGTCTACGCTACTCAAGCTCTTGTTGGCTGAAGAGAAGCCGAGCGAGGGGAATGTGTTTTTTGAGTCGCTCAATATGTCGGATCTCAAGCTTGCCGAACTCTCCAGTGTGCGCCGGCGTATCGGCACGGTGTTCCAGGATTTTCGCCTGCTCCCCAACAAAACGGCTTATGAGAATATCGCGTTTGCGATGGAGGTCGCAGGTCAGCTCGATGAAAATATCGTCTCGGATGTGCCGCAGGTGCTTGAGCTGGTGGGGCTAGTAGATAAAGCCTGGCACTTCCCCCATGAGCTCTCGGGCGGGGAGAAACAGAGAGTCGCTATTGCCCGCGCTATCGTCAACCGGCCGGATGTGGTTATTGCGGACGAGCCCACTGGTAATCTTGACCCGGTCAACACCTGGGAGATTGTAAAGCTTCTCGCTAAAATCAACGAGCTTGGCACGGTGATTGTTTTGGCGACCCACAATCGTGATATTATAAATGCTCTGGGCAAACGCGTGGTAACCCTCGAGAAAGGGCGCGTCATCCGGGACGAAAAAGAAGGCAAATACGTTTTGTAACGTCTTACATTTATTACGTACTACCTCGACTTTTAACTTACTACAGGAATTATGTTTAGCGTCAATATCAAACGCATTACCAAAGGAGGCTTCGTCAATTTTTGGCGTAATGGTTGGGTTTCGTTTGCGACGGTGCTCGTGATGGTGCTCACTCTTTTTGTCATCGGCGGGCTCATCCTCTCCAATGTCGTGCTCACTTCAGTCATCGCATCTCTGGAGGACAAGGTAGATATCACCGTATATTTTCGGACGAGTGCCGCAGAGCCGGATATCTTGGCGGTCAAAGACTCGCTCACCAAACTTGGTGAGGTGGAGTCTGTCGAGTATGTATCTCGGGCTGAAGCCTTGGAGCGTTTCAAAGAGCGCCACAAAGAAAACGCGCTTATCACACAATCCTTGGATGAGGTCGGGGACAATCCTTTGGGTGCCGCACTCAATATCCAGGCCAAAGACCCTTCACAGTATGCATCAATTACTACGTTTTTGGAGGGCAATATCCTCTCGGGGATACTCGACAAAGTAAACTACCGCCAAAACCAGCTTGTCATAGATCGTCTCTCATCGGTGCTTCGCGCGAGCCGCAAAGTCGGCATATCGATTAGCATCGTTCTTGCCGTGATCGCATTTTTGGTAGCATTTAATACCATTCGCATGGCGATATACACGAGCCGTGAGGAGATACGGGTCATGAAGCTCGTCGGCGCTTCAAACTGGTATACGCGTGGGCCGTTTTTGGTGGAGGGGTTTCTCCATGGATTTTTGGCGAGTGTGATTGCGACACTTACCTTTTGGCCGCTCACTTTTTGGCTGGGCGGGCGCATCCAAAACTTTTTTGGCGGACCCAATCTCCTCTCCTACTATCAGGGAAACTTTTTTGAGTTTTTCCTCGTTCTCTTTCTTGCCGGTACCATGCTTGGGGTAGTATCGAGTTCCATTGCCATACGCCGCTACATGCGCGTCTGATACATAATCCACAAGACACCTAAGATTTTAGAATACCATGCATCTTTTTGGAATGGATTTAGTTACGCTCATTCGTACAGCCGGGTACGCCGGCATTTTTTTTATTGTGTTTGCCGAGTCCGGACTATTCATCGGGTTTTTTCTCCCGGGGGATTCGCTTTTATTTACCGCCGGGTTTTTGGCTTCCCAGGGATATTTTGATATTGCTATACTCGCATTTATCTGTTTTGTGGGAGCGGTGGTAGGTGATTCGTTTGGCTACGCTTTTGGCCGTCTAGTCGGCCCCGCGATATTCAGACGCGAGGACTCTATTTTATTTCACAAAAATCATCTGGATCGCGCCGCGCGGTTCTATGAGGTACATGGGGGCAAGGCGATTATTCTTGCACGATTCATGCCGGTCATACGCACATTTGCGCCGATACTCGCGGGCGTGGGGCGGATGCGCTACGGCACGTTTATTCTCTACAATATCGTAGGGGCGTTTTTGTGGGCGGTGGGGCTCTTACTTTTTGGATATTTTTTGGGGACGGCGATTCCAGACGTCGATAAATATTTACTGCCCATTATTGCTGGCATTATCTTGCTCTCCATCTCTCCTGCAGTGGTGCATCTTCTACGCTCGGGGGAGTGGCGGGAGTATCTTGCTATCATCCGCAAACGCAAAGACGCATCTCGGCTCTAGACCCCTTTTTTATTAGGGCGCCAATCTCTTTCTTGGTACAATGAACTCGATAAGTCGAGGGGATATTATTGTTAAAAAAATATATGCATACAAAACTTGTCGAGTGGACACTGCGCATCTCGGTCGCCGGAGAGTTTATCGGTCATGGGGTGTTTGCTCTCCAGGCCAAAAAAGACTGGGTCGGCTGGTTTGCGCAGTTTGGCGTCTCGGATGCCGGGACGGCGACCCAGCTTTTGTTTATGATTGGGCTTATGGATATTGCTCTTGCGATTTTAATACTTTTAAGACCGGTGCGCCTCGCACTTTTGTGGATGGTACTCTGGGGATTTTGGACGGCGCTTTTGAGGCCTCTGGTCGGTTTGCCGGTCTGGGATTTTGTCGAGCGCTGGGCAAATTGGGGGGCTCCCTTAGCACTCCTTCTTTTAGTAGGCTGGCCAAGATCGTTGAGAGAGTGGCTGAAGTAGCGAGGATCTTAGACTTACCAAACTCTTGGCTTGAAACTTGATTTTGCCCTCCGGTGTGATATTTTGCAGAGGAAGATATTTGCACGCCAAAAAAAGGAGGGCGCTCTATGCCGCAGGTCAGCGTACCGGATGTGTTTTATCAAATTCAGCAGATCCCGGGCGATGGGAGGGAGATACAGATCTTGCGTACTTGTCTTGAGACTATGATTACCCAGTTTACCAAGGGGAGTCAGGTGGTAGATATGCGTGAGCTCCGGGGGTTTTTGGATACATTGGGGGAGATTATAGAGTGGGACGATGAGCTTCCATTGAGCTTCAGAGCGGTATTTGATGATTTCGCTCTTCGTGTATTTGATCCAAATCAAGTATCGATGCTTCCTGATAGGCTAATACCCGCTGAGGCCTCCGTGGTCTGATATGCCTAATACAAAGCTCCAAATGCCTGATACGCTCGGGCATTTTTTGTCTCTGTAGGGCTCTAGAAAAATAAAGCGGGATATTGTATTATGACGGCTAACAAAGCTATGTTTGGCTTTATATTGCCGGATCGTCTAACGGTAGGACTCCGCCCTCTGGAGGCGGCTATCTTGGTTCGAATCCAGGTCCGGCAGCTATCCTTCGCCAAGGCTATGGAATAGCATGCTACCATGCACTATTCATATGGAGCCCAACTTCTTTCATTGCCTCTGTTTGTGGTTGCGAAAAAGAACACAGCTCGAAGAAACCCTGCCATAGATAGAAGTATAAAACTTCTATCCACAAATAACGATAAATACATATTGACAAACGATAAGCAATAAAGTAAGATAGCAATATAAAAATGTATAAGAACCAACCATGAAAAAAAGCTCGACGATATTGCTTCAGGTAGTCATTGTGCTCATCGGCATCGGCGCTCTTGTCCTTCTGCTTTGGGAACCCCAGATTGAGGGCAGGAATGCGCACGCTACGCCCTTTGAGATCTACTTCAAAGATCCTTTTTTGGCGTGTGCATACATAGCGTCCATCCCATTTTTTGTGGCGTTATATCAGGCGTTTACGTTGCTCGGATATGTCGGGCAAAATAAAGTATTCTCGCAGGCGGCCGTGAATACTTTGCGGACCATAAAATACTGTGCGATGTCTCTGGTTGGTTTTGTTGTGGCGGGAGAAGCCTGCCTATTTATAGTTCAGCGCGGGAAGGATGACATTGCGGGTGGTGTTTTTATGGGTCTTTTGATGATTTTTTTCTTTGGTGTAATCGCCATCGCGGCGACTATGTTTGAGAGGCTTTTGCAAAATGCTGTAGACATCAAGTCCGAGAACGACTTAACTGTCTAATGCTATGGCAATCATCATTAATATTGATGTCATGTTGGCGAAGCGGAAGATGAGTGTCACCGAGCTTGCCGAGAAGGTCGGCATTACGATGGCTAATATTTCCGTCTTGAAAAACGGCAAAGCAAAAGCGATCAGGCTATCAACCTTGGAGGCGATTTGCAATGCGCTCGAATGCCAGCCGGGAGATATTTTGGAATACAAGAAATGATAAAATTACGTCAGGAGTATGATTGCCTTGCCCCTACGGACGCATCCTCATTTCTGAACACTTTGACGGCTGTCTCTATCTCGTAAGAGTGCTGGCCTTCAAGTATAATGGTTCTAATGTCGTCCAGGGTTTGTAGCACAAATTTTGTTCAAATTTTCGATTTGAGCACAAAATTTAGTGTCCCGAGTCCGCCTTGGCGGGTCGAGGGGCTACGTAACGAATTTTGGATGAGTTTGAGGCGGATTTATTATCAATTGTTAAACAGAGAAACTTATATGAATATATGGAAGGATATATTTTTCTTGGAATATTGATTATTTTTTCGTTAGTAACTATATGGGTAAATCGAAAAAGAAATGCTTGGGACATATTATTTTTTAATTCTACATCAGCAATTTTAACTTTATTCATGATTGGTATTCTTGCAGGCGACCTCGGGGTTTGGAAAATAATTGTAGTTGCATTGGGGGCAGTTGCGGTGGGGGAAAAGATAGCAAGGTTCTTTTTCACAAAGAATGGAGAATAAGCCTAAAAATCAATACAAGCTAAACAAACAGACACTTCGAATATTTTTATTTTTTCTTACCCCATTGTTGGTTACGCTTTACTTATATCCGTTTAAGGAAGAAACCATTTTTAAGGGGGGACTTAACCGTCCCCAAGCAGATCTCATACTCAGTAATGTGGACTTGCTTTCAAACGCGCCAACTTTTAAAAATTTTATTGCTAATGCAATTTCTCTACCATTATCTTTGGATTGGTATGAAGTGTCGATAGTAAATAATTCCTACATGGAAATCCCAGGTTGCTTGGAACTTGAGTCCTCAATAACATCCTTTTCCGTAAAAGGCTATTCTGAAAACTACTATTCGAACCTTAATAGTTTTAAGGATGTTGGAGTGGTTGGGGCTTATGGTTTAAGGAGGGGAGAAAGAGCTTTTTTTGTAGTTTCTTCATCAAAACCTTTTTCAATAAATGGTGGGCTCATAATGGGAGGAGGGTGTAAAAGATTGGTGAATGTTAAATCTAACCCGTATGAAAATCGGACATCTGGTGATTTTTATATTACATATAAGCCTTATTGGGTGGCATGGTTTGCGAGATTTTTTGTGATTTGCCTATTTTGGATATTCTTGTTTTCCTCACTTCTTGCTGTTAAAAACTGGATGAAAGGAAATTCTTGACGGGCATCTGTTGTCTTTTCCGAAGAGATTAATCTTTTTATAAAACCATGCAGAATGGAGCAAAAGCGATTGTCCACTATCAAGGGAAATTTCTCTTTATTCTTCGCGATAATATACCGGGGATTCGAAATCCAAATATTTGGAATATCCCCGGAGGCAGAGTTGAAGAAGGAGAAACATGGGAAGAATGTTTGAAAAGGGAACTAGAGGAGGAAATATGCATAGTGCCCAAAAATATAATTTACATGGGCAAGAGTTATTTCCAAAGGGTGGATGGCACAATTGCTTTTTATCTCGTATTGCTCAATGATGAAGAATACAAGCGGGTAAAACTTGGCAATGAAGGCCAGAAGCTGGAATTTTTTACCCCGCAGGAAATTATACAGCTCCCACTTGCTGATACAAAGGAATTTTATACAAGTCTCTATCCTATATTTATTCGTATCGCAGGCGGCGAGAGCGATTTTCGCCCAGAAGAATTGCAGTTAGAAGAGTAGCCAAAACCCATGCATCCAAAAACAATGAAATTTCCGATAAGTACAAAATAAAAGAGGAATATGCATTCAATGTTAAACCTCGGATTATAAACTATTTTGTGAGCTTTCCTTTTGTACTCCTGGTTTTCTTTGGGTTGCTACCTGTGTTAAGGGAGGGAGGGCGGTTTCTAAAGAAAGGTGTTCCATATTTTAATGAATAAATCAATGCTCTTCAAAACTCAACCCGCGGATTTTAAAAAAGAGATTGATGTTGTCGGTTGTTATGTTGAACATGATGGAAGCTTTATATTGCTCCACCGCCAGCCGTACAAAACCCACGGGGGAAAGTGGGGTCTTCCTGCTGGCAAGGTAGATGCAGGGGAGACGGTGAGCCGGGCCATGGCCCGCGAGATTTTTGAAGAGACGGGGATAGAGATCCCAGAAAATGATCTAGTCTATTTTAGATCAATATTTGTCCGCAACGAAGGTCACGATTTTGACTATCATATGTTTTTGGCAAAAGTTGCGGCGCCCCCCGGGATCACTATAAATCCCAAAGAGCATCAGGGCTACGTATGGGCTTCTCCATCCGAGGCTCGCAAAATGGATCTCATTCATGACCTTGATGAATGTATTGGAATGTTTTACTTTGATGACCCTACCGTTGGCGGGAAAAGGAGAAAAGTCTTTAGTGGAGAGATTACAAAGGATAAGCTATCGCAATTTTCCATCAATAACTTTACCCGAGCCTTTGATTTTATCGATAGAGGTATGACCACCTAAGGGAGTTTGCCGATCTATCCAGTCGGCAAAAGTTTTTAACACGCGCACGGGAGGGTGGGGCAAGTGTTATGTCTTGCATGACGACCTCCCCTCCAAAAAATCCTCCCTCCAAAAATCTTCGGCTTTGTATTCTTGAATCTGTATTTTGCGAAATAAAAAAGTCGTAGAAATCCCCCGTGTTTACTGTGCTACCGCAGCCGTAGCGTTTACCAATCCATAGCCATATTGAGGATCTAGCCCAGTTGTTCCTAAATCCTGAGCAGTTGATGCCATAATTTGCCGTACCTCATCACTTATGCCTTTGATACCATTCGAGTTTGTAACACCCTTGGCGATAACTAAAGCGGCTACTCCTGCGACATGAGGCGAGGCCATTGAAGTACCAGAGCCGTATTTGTAGCAATCACCCGAAGTATTACAGACAGGCTGTGGGTTAGAGTAACTGGTATTATCATTCCATGTTGAATACACGGACACCCCCGGTGCCGCAAGATCAACTTCAGGTCCGGTGCTTGAGAAGCTCGCTCGCTTGTCGGTAGAATCGGTGGCGGCAACGGCAATCACCGAAGCGAATTTTGCCGGATAAATAACATTTTTCCCTTTGCCTGACACAGTTCCTGAATTTCCTGCCGCCGCAACGATTACAATGCCTTTTGCTTCGGCATTATCAAATGCCTTTTTTACGGTGGTACCAGGATCACGGTCTTTGCCGAGTGATAGGTTGATGACATCCATTTTGAGTCCTTGCACGGGCAGAATTTCTCCCGTAAAGACATTTTTGATCTGCATGGTCGCACCAGTTGACCATTCAACTGCGGCAATAATATCGCTCCAGTAGCCAACGCCGTCTTCATTTAGAACGCGGAGCGAATAAAGACTGCATTCAGGTGCGACTCCAACTACGCCAAGGTCATTGTCTTCCGCACAGGCAGTACCGGCAACATGCGTGCCGTGTCCATACGCATCCATCGGATCATAGTCGTAATAATAGAAGTCGTAGCCAAGGTTGGCGGAATCAAAATTATCATTTAAGTCAGGGTGGAGATAATTAACACCGGAATCAATAATGCCGATTTTTACCCCGGTGCCTTTGTTCGGGTTAACAGGATCAGTATGTACTGTCCCTGCGCCGATGCGCTTCACGCCCCATGAATTATCAAGTTCAGCGTCAACGGCATACACAGTATCATCAAGGTCAATGGATGTAACATGCGGATTATGAGACAACCCCTCAATCGCTCCCTCGGGCAGGGTAGCGGCGATAGCGTCTACAATGGAATAGCTGTATTTAATCTTGCCACCGTGGGCGCGCACGAGTGCTTGCTCGCTCGGGCCGATTGGTTTGTCAAAAGCAATGAGCACGCGCGTCAGATTATCATTGCCTTGCCCTTGGGTAACTGCGAGCGTTGGGGCAGGAATAGTGAAACTCACCATACCCGCAACGACCAAGATAGCGGCAAACGAAACAAAGTTTTTTTTCATAGAATTGGCTTTTATCATTTACTTATTAATAGTAGTTCTTTGTGCCTTTAATATAGCAAATGTAGGTAAACGTGCAATTATAGCTTTAGTCATCTTTAGGAACGTCGGGGAGCTTCCTCAGAGGAATTAAAGTTGATAGACTGGCTATGGTTTGCCCTTACTGAGAAGCTGCCAATGCCGGATGAAGTAAAATATCGGATGGCGTTTTTTGCTAACCTATTTGAACCGAATCCATACTGGCTTAATAGAGTGTGGTGAACAGAAAATAATTCATCATTTGATAAGTATGAAGCGGTTTTATTGGACAGGTATATTAAAGTATGCAAACACTTATACGGACAGTGATATGGCAGAAGATTATGTTCCCCATGATGTCGAAGGTATCATGGGGAATTTTTTATAAATACCTGATAGTATATCTGTATGTCTATACAATCTCATATTCTCTCAAATTCAAAAGATATAAAACCGTGTGAGGCAGAGTTGCGATCAATAGCTGAAACCGCAACGTCTGCGGTAAAAAAATTACTTCCGATTAAGGATGTTGATGTTGTTTTTTATGATAATCCAAAAGGTACTATCGATGAAATTGGTGGCATCGGCGGCTTCTCGCCCAATGCTCATATGATATTCATTTCATTAAATCCTCGGCATCTGCGTTTTAAAGACGCACTCAAAGAGGAATTATTTTCTACTCTTACCCACGAATTTCATCATACGATTCGTTGGCAAACCCCAGCAGAAGAAGACACGTTACTGGAAGCTATAATTTTTGAGGGTCTTGCAGGCCACTTTGCTATGGAGGTCACAGATAGGAAAAAACCGTGGCCGTGGTCATGTGCGCTTACTAGGGAGCAGAGAAAGGAGTTTTTAGAAAAAGCAGAGAAAATTTGGTTGATGCCAACTTACAATAATGACGAGTGGTTTTTCGGCTCAACCCCAACGTATTCCTCGGTGGACGGGGTATACGTTGGGGTATGACCTGGTTCATTCCTACTTACAAGCACATCCTGGTGCGCTTCCTTCAAAGCTTGTTTCTGCAGATGCGAAGACATTTATAGAAAAAAATGATAGTTTCTAGGAGACCGAGTGGAGAGAGGTGCTAGATACCTTTTTGGTGGCATGCTACAACAAGGTAAACCTTACTCATTAACCAAAAACCAATATGAAAAAGTTTTTAGCAATATATTTAGGATCTGCTAATGCCATGGCTCGCTGGCGCGCGGCTGATGAGGAGACACGAAAAGCGCAGGAAAAAGCCGGTATGGAGGCCTGGATGCAGTGGGCGACTACGCACAAAGACGCCATAGTCGATATGGGTGCTCCATTGGGTAAGACCAAACGCATAGACAAGGGCGGTATCTCGGATACCAAAAATGAGATAGGGGCATATACGGTGGTGCAAGCAGAATCCCACGAAGAGGCCGCCAAACTATTTCTCGACCATCCGCACTTTGTATTTTTCCCGGGCGAGTCGATAGAGCTCATGGAGTGTCTACCACTCCCAAAGATGCAATAAGTCATTTTTAAAAAACTAACACTATCATATGGCACGAGTAAGTACCTATCTTAACTTTCCTCGCTCGACCGAGGAGGCGTTTAATTTTTACAAATCGGTCTTTGGTACAGAGTTTGTAGGAGGCATCAATCGGATGGGTGAGGTCCCGCCGCAGGAGGGTGCGCCAGCTCTTAATGACGCGGACAAAAATCTCGTCATGCATGTGGCTCTGCCCATTTTGGGTGGCCATGTGCTCATGGGGACTGATGCTCCCGAGTCTATGGGGTTTACCGTCATCAAAGGCAACAACACCTACATCAATCTCGAGCCCGATACCAAAGAGGAGGCCGACAGGCTGTTTGCCGCACTCTCTGATGACGGTAAGGTAGAGATGCCTCTCCAAGTGATGTTTTGGGGGGATTATTTTGGCTCCTTCTCGGACAAGTACGGCATCAACTGGATGATCAACTGCTCCTCAAAAGCCCAATGAACAAGACGATAACCGTAGAGACCGTAGTGCATGCGGATGCCGACAAGGTCTGGGAGTTTTGGAACACCCCGGAGCATATTGAGCATTGGATGCATGCATCAGACGACTGGGAGTGTCCCAAGGCGGTCAACGATCTTACAATTGGCGGGCGGTTTTCATTTACTTTTGCCGCCAAAGACGGATCCAATTCTTTTAATGTTACGGGCGTATACACGGCGATAGAAGAAAACAAACACATCGCCTATACGATGGATGACGCACGAATCGTCACGGTTTCGTTTGAGTCTGGCGATGGAGGTGTCCATATTGTCGAGACATTTGAGATGGAGCACGAAAACTCCGAGGAGCTCCAGCGGTCAGGCTGGCAGGCGATATTGGACAACTTCAAATCGTACGTCGAGAGTAGCGGCTAAATTGTTTCCATGAAAACTCCAAGTTTTGTAAATCTTACGGTATTTATACTATTTTTTGGGATAGCGCTTATTGAGGCCATTCAAAGAAAAAACTGGCTCGAGGCCAGTCTATTTCTCGCGCTTGGCGTGGTGTCCTTGTGGGCGGATTTTAAAAAGGGGTAAGAGGGCATTGTGGTGATTTAATCTGAGGCTAGATTTTGTCTAGGATTTTTTCATGCTCGAAGGCAAGCGGGCCGAGTTTTCTTATATCTTTCTTCGCAAACCATCCAAATACATCAACCGTTTCCGGATTAGGGTCTATATCTGCTTCATCTACGGTTCCTTTGAAAACCACCACCCCATCAGTATTTTGGTCGCTTTCTACTGGTAAAGAAAATATAAACCTTCCTTCAAAAAGAGTCTGTAAATCATAATAAACTTCATCTCGCACTGCTTCTTCGGGAGAGAGTCCCTTTTTAGTGCCCCCGATCCCGCTTACTAGTGCCCACGCACCTTTAAATGGTTCGCGTGCGCGTTTAATGAGTAAAAATTCTTTTTTAGCATTTAATATTATTGCACATGTTGTTTTGTATTTTTTCATTTTGACTTCTTAGCGCAAATGTAGCATGAGAGATGAATGAGAACAAATATACTGTAAGATTTTCTTTTGTTGACAGAAAATTTTGCGCGTGTATGATATCACCAGTCTCTCAATCCACAGTATGGAGGTTAATATATGTTTCAGTATTTGGTCGCTAATTGGCAAGCAGTAGTTGTTCTTGGGACGCTTCTGGCAACATGGGTTTATGTGGTACTTGTTTTGATTACGCTCATTTACATAGCAGGGCAGTTAAGAGAAGCTAGAAAAAGTAGGAGACTAGAAGCTGCGCTTACCGTGTTTAGAGAGCTACAGACAAAAGACGCCCGTGATGCGCGCAAGTACATTTATCGGACGATTCCTTTGAGTGTAGAGGGATTGGATGATGAAGATCTCCAACAGCATCTGGAAGCGGCTGAAGAGGCGATGCTCGCTTTCGAGCGTGTTGGGTATCTTATACAGGAAGGCCACGTGGATGCTGAGCCAATTTTAGTGAATCATTGGCCGGTAATCTGGAAGTGTTGGGGGAAAACTGAAGGACTTATTCGATGGGGGCGTGGAAAGCGAGGGGATATCACGTACTTCGAGAGTTTTGCCTACTTATTTCGTATTGCCGAAACTTATCGGACGCAAAGAAACTACCCCGAACCGCAGTTTTACTAAGTGTTTAACAATTACTCGTTTGACCACTAGCATGAATTCCTAGGATGTTCTTTAAAAGAGCATCCTATTTTTTTCTTTGGGATAGCGCTTATTGAGGCCATTCAAAGAAAAAACTGGCTCGAGGCCAGTCTATTTCTCGCGCTTGGCGTGGTGTCCTTGTGGGCGGATTTTAAAAAGGGGTAGATTTGCTCGCCTAAGAGTGCAGAGTATTTGGCTTGCCGTGAAATCGCACCTCCACTTTGTCTCGCGCCTCTACCTGGTCGCCAAGTACTGCGAGTCTGCCGTTTAAGAGAACCCGATTTTTTTTGATGAGCTCATCAGCATCTCTTCGCGTGATGTTTCGCTCGAGTGCGAGGTATTTGTTGATCCGCATGGGGTAGGTAGGCTTGTCCATAGCTAGGCCAGTATAGCATTCTCTGTTGATTTTGTTATACTCTATCCATGAGCATTTCCCAGAGCACGCTCGCCAAAACTCTCTTTTCTTTTGGGGCTGTTGTTTTCATTTTGATGGGCACTCTTGGCCTCTCGCATTTTGGTATGAACATGAAAATGGATATGGATGGGAATATGGATATGTCCGACTGCTTCATGCCTGGCATGGCCGCGATTTGCAATATGAGTCTCCTTGAACACATCACAACTTGGCAACATGCATTTCTAGCGCCTCCCCAGCAATACGGCATACTCTCTCTGTTACTTCTTTTTGTCTTTGTACTAGGGGCTGGCCACGTAAGATGGCAGTATCCACTACCCAAAAATATATTGCAGGCTCTTCGGAGCCGTGTCGCTCAATCATATAGTCTCCCCGCAACTCCTTTGCAGGAACTTTTTTCAGACGGGATTCTCAATCCAAAGCTTTTCTAACGGCATCTTTTCTCTTCATCCCGGGACGGCCGTGCCGTTTCTTTGGATCGTTTTCTCTTACTCTTGAAAAGATACCTTATGGCTCACACACAAACATACAAAGTAAAGGGGATGCATTGCGCATCATGCTCCGCGATTATCGAAAAGGCCTTCAAGAAAATGGCGGGTGTCCACTCTGCCCAAGTAAACTATGGCACCGAGACTGCCAAAGTCTCATTTGATGACTCCAAAGTCAGTGCAGAAGAGCTTTCCCAAAAGATAGAGCCGCTTGGCTATGCCCTGGTCCTCCCCACAGCTGAAGAGATGGGGATGTCTCCAGATGAACATGCGGGGCATCTTGGACTCAATCAATCCAAAAAAGAAAAACTCGCCGAGCTATCTGCCATGAAGGGCAATGTGGTGTCCGCTATTCCGCTTACGCTCTTTAGCATCTTTGTAATGGGCTGGGAGATTCTCTCCCCATTTAAGATGATTCCAGATATACCTTATGTCTGGAGAGAATTTTTCCATCACGTGCTTCCGCTCATGGCAACCTATATGCTCTTTGTGGTGGGCAAGCCATATCTTCTGGGGGTGTATCGTTTTTTCCGCTATGGAAAGGCAAACATGGATACACTCATTGGCATTGGTACCGCGGTCGCATATATCTATAGTTTTGTAGTGACTGCATTTGAAGAGCCGCTTCGGCAATTTATTGATGTCGAGCATACGTACTATGATGTCACGATTGTAGTCATCGCTTTCATCACGCTTGGCAAATATCTCGAGGTAAGATCCAAGCTCAAAACGGGGGATGCGATTGAAAAACTGCTCAACCTGCAGGCAAAGACTGCTCTCGTCATCCGAGAGGGGAAGGAGCAAGAGATCCCGGTGAGCCAAGTGGTGCACGGTGATCTGATTGTGGTCAAGCCCGCCGGCAAAATCCCTGTTGACGGCGTCCTTACCGTAGGGGCATCATTTGTGGATGAGTCTATGGTAAGCGGCGAGCCGGTGCCTGTAGAAAAAAATATCGGCGACTCCGTTGTCGCCGGGACCATCAACACCACGGGAGCGTTTACTTTTAGGGCTACGAAGGTTGGTGCAGAAACTCTTCTTGCACAAATCATACAAATGGTGCAAGAAGCGCAAGGTAGCAAGGCGCCCATCCAGGCACTTGCAGACAAAATCTCGAGCATCTTTGTGCCGGTCGTCCTCGTACTTGCTGTCGGGGCGCTCTCGGGCTGGCTGTTATTTGGAACTTCGTATCTTGGCTTTTCGCAGGCTCTTTCTTTTGGCTTGGTATCTTTTGTTGGCATACTGGTCATTGCGTGCCCATGCGCCTTGGGCCTTGCAACTCCCATGGCAATTATTGTCGGTGTGGGGAAGGGGGCCAAAGAGGGCATCCTCATCAAAGATGCCGCAACACTGGAGGGACTTCATAAGGTAGATATAGTGGTGGTTGATAAGACAGGAACAATTACCAAAGGTAAGCCGGAACTAACCTCCATTCAAAATCATTCGGATAAAACAGATGATGAGATTATTGCCATTCTTGCTTCACTTGAGAACAAATCGGAACACCCGATTGCTCACGCTATAGTGGCGTACGCCAAAGAACGCAGGCTCCCCACGCAAGAGATACAAGGTTTCGAAGCCATCAAAGGGAAAGGACTTAGGGGGATGATAGGGGCGATAGAATATTTTGCAGGTAATACAGTTTTGGTAAGAGATATGGGCTTGTCTTTTGATTCCGCTTCGCTCGAAAAAGAGACACGAGAGGGGAAAACTCCCATTATGCTTGTGACAAAAGATCGGGTACTTGCGACTATTCTTGTTGCTGATGCGATTAAACCCGAGGCGGTCCAAGCGGTAAAAAATCTCCACCGGCTGGGCATCAAGACGGTTATGCTCACGGGAGACGACAGGCATACCGCCGCTTTTATCGCAAACCAAGTTGGCATTGACGAGGTGGTCGCTGAAGTATTACCGCAGGACAAACTGCATAAGATTAAAGAGCTCCAGTCGCAAGGGAAGATAGTGGCCATGGCAGGCGATGGCGTGAATGATGCGCCAGCACTTGCGCAAGCGGACGTGGGTATCGCAATGGCAACGGGCACGGATGTGGCGATGGAGTCGGCAGGCATCACGCTTCTTCATGGCGATATCTCAAAGCTCGTCAAAGCGATCCGGCTCTCCAAAATGACTATGCGCGGCATCAAACAAAATCTCTTTTTTGCTTTTATCTATAACATTGTCGGCATCCCTCTTGCCGCCGGGGTCTTTTACCCAATTTTTGGCTGGCTTTTGAGCCCGGTGTTTGCAGGACTAGCGATGGCTCTATCAAGTCTCTCTGTGGTCGGGAATGCACTGCGTCTTAAGACAAAGCAACTCTAACTCTATGAAAACATATACCTTTCATATCAAAGGAATGCATTGCGCCGCATGCCCGACACTCATCAAAGGCGAGCTCGAAGATCTCCAAGAAGTTTCAAGTGCTACGGTGTCGCTGAGATATCAGCGTGTTGAAATAGTGGGAGACTTTAGCGACAAGGCACCCGAATATATCGCGCGTGATCTAGGTGAGGTCTTGCATCCGCACGGCTATACACTCGCACTAGAGAGACATACGCATCGAGTGGAATGGTCCGAGTTTATACTTGCCCTGCCTATTGCGGGAGCGTTTATTATGCTGTTCATCCTTCTTCAGAAACTGGGTATCGTTAATTTGGTGACGAGCGGTAATGTGACGTATGGCACGGCATTTATCATCGGTCTTATTGCCTCGGTTTCTACCTGTATGGCAGTTGTGGGCGGTCTCGTACTCTCGATATCTGCAAACTTTGCGCGGGAGGGGGAGAAGATACGACCGCAGATGTTATTTCATGTAGGGCGCCTGGTGTCTTTTTTCCTCCTTGGTGGTCTTGCGGGTCTTCTGGGATCTCTTTTTACGCTTGGCGCAACAGGAACTTTCGTTTTGAGTTTTATCGTAGCACTCATTCTCTTGGTGCTTGGCATCAACCTACTCGATGTATTCCCGTCATTGAAGCGTTGGCAACCGACACTTCCCGGCGTCATCAGCCGACATATTCATGGACTCAAAGAGATCAACCATACCCTTACGCCATTTCTTGTGGGGAGTGCAACTTTTTTCCTGCCATGCGGCTTTACCCAATCTATGCAGATCTATACGTTCACCACCGGCAGTTTTTGGACGGGGGCGTTTACGATGTCTGCTTTTGCTTTGGGGACGCTTCCGGTACTTGCACTGCTTAGTTTTAGCTCGCTTGCTATACACAAGCAGGCCCAATCGGGGGTCTTCTTTAAGTCCGCAGGGCTAGTGGTGATATTTTTTGGAGCGTTTAACCTTATCAACAGTCTTGTGGCGGCTGGCATTATCGCTCCGCTTTTTAGCTTCTAACTAAAAAATTATGAAATCTATAGTCATGCTAGTTTTTGTTGCGGGAGTACTTTTTGGAGGAGTGTTCATGCTCTTTGGGGGGTCTTCGACTGATACGACTGCAAGTCTGGCTGAGAACGTATCGGTTGTTGATGGCAAACAGATTGTTGTCATTATGGCAAAGGGCAAGTATTCGCCACCGGTATCGGTCGCAAGGGCGGGTGTGCCTACGGTGCTTCGTATGCGTACCAACGGGACATTTGATTGCACATCAGCACTTACTATTTCTGCGATTGGCTACCAGGCCAACTTGCCTCCGTCGGGTGTTACCGATATCGAGATCCCGCCGCAACAACCGGGTGTTACTATACAGGGTCTTTGTGCGATGGGTATGTACAACTTTACGATCAAATTTCTCTAAACATCTTTTTATAGAGGAAAAGCATCCTTCACCTTCTCTGCGCTACAAGCTACACTAACTACATGAAAACAAAAATTATCGGGCTTGTGTTTGTCATTGTGGTCGCAGTCGGCGTGTATGGTTTTTCCCTACGCCAAACTGCCCACACACCTGTGTCCTCGGAGGGGGATGATGATGCGCAAAAATTGGCTGATGTCGCGGATGATACCGACCAAGAAAATGTCATCTATTACAAAACTATTACCGGATACCTCGCAACTCCCCATGGCACAGGACCGCACCCTGCGATCATACTGATACATGAGTGGTGGGGGCTTAATGACGATATCAAAGATCTCGCTCAACGCTATGCGGATGCCGGGTACGTGGCGCTTACGGTAGATTTGTATAACGGTCAAAATACTACCGATCCCGCCGTGGCGCAAAAATTTGCAGGGGAGGTGCGTGGCAGTACCGAGGAGGCGTTCAATAATCTGCGTGGCGCGGTAGAGTATCTGCGTGCGCGACCCGACGTTGATGGGGATCGGCTTGCATCAGTCGGCTGGTGCTTTGGCGGCGGCTGGTCCTACCAGATGGCGGTAGGCAATCTAGGCACCAAGGCATCAGTCATGTACTACGGCCAGTTTGATCCACATGATGATTTTGTACACATGCGCTCCGCGATACTTGGCCACTTTGGAGAAAAAGACGCTTCTATTAAGGTAGATAATGTGCGGGAGTTTCAAGCTCAACTCAAAACTGCGAGTGGTGCGCATGAGGTCTATGTCTATCCCAACGTCGGTCATGGATTTGCCAATGCTCGGGGTGGCACCAACGTGGCCTACAGTGCTGAAGCGGCCGATCAGGCTTGGGAGCGTACGATGATATTTCTTACAGAGACCCTCAAATAACTCCAGAGCTCTTTAAGCGAAATAAGTAAGTTTTTTGAGAAGTATGCGTCTTAGTATTATTACTGGATAGCGTATTTATTTCATGGCAATCATAGTTGCGATCATAGTATTGGTTTCAGCAGGTGTATCGTTTACTGCGCAAAGTACTTTGCCAGGTGATATGCTCTATCCGGTAAAGACCGAGGTTAATGAACGGGCGGAGGGCTGGTTTGCTGTTTCCAGCGAGTCCGAATCTAGACATCAAGCCACATTAGTACTACGTAGATTGGAAGAGGCTGAAAAACTCAAGACCCAGGGGCGGCTTGATGCCGAGACCAAGGCAGAGCTGGAGAGTGAGTTCAAATTGCACATGAGTGAGGCGGAGCGGGAGATGGATGACTTGGAGGCATCAGGCAAAGCCAAGGAAGCTACTGCTATGCGAGCGAGTCTGAAAGCTCTAGTGCATGCTCGAGGAGGGGCTTTGGGTATTATAGATCTTGATGGGTCACTTGGTGCAGAAATTAAAATCGAAGGAGAAGATGAACGCCAAAACGAGGACGATGATAGAGAAGATAAGGAGGATCCAGATGAAGACTCGAATAATAACTCTAATGACGACCGAGATGATGAGTCTGGTAAAGATATGGAGGCTGAAGTTGTCACTAGCCAAGGTAACCTGAAGTTGGAATATGAAACAGGGTCGCTAAGACTTACTGGTAAGCTCACGCGCTCGACTCCCTGCGTGGATTGGCAATATCAAACCACAGCTACCAAAGACTTTCCTTCTTCCAGTGTTGTGTTTAATCTTACTAAGAAAAGCACGGCCGAGATCTGTATCCAAGTATTGGGCGAGCCGCAAGAGATAGAGATTAAAGTGCCGAATGTATCTCCCAGCGCCAATATTAAAGTGAACGTAGAGTCAAAGATGGTGTTTGATGGCAAGTTGAAGTAAATATATTTGGTCAGGAAATAATGAAGCCCGATTCATAGGAATCGGGCTTGGATATTTTGGGCAGACACGATTTTAGTCGGCTACACGTAGGACGATACAGTCATTTCGCGCGAACGAGCCTTAGGTGTCTGGCGGCTACTTCTTGTATCAACCCCGATCGCGATAGTTTGTGCTCGTCTCCTTTTTGCCATAAAAGAAAATCCCGGTAGGTGAGGTGGCGCGGTATTGCAGTGGCCGGACGGTTTTTCGCGCGTAGAGATATGCAAAGCCGGTGTGCCTCAGATACTCTTGACTCCAGGAGCCATGCTGGCGCAGATTTTCTGTAGTAGATGCTGTCTATAATGTAGGGCTGAGGAGTACGTGACCGGTGTCGTTGTTTCCCACGGCCTACAGGAGTGTATATGTATACCTCCTGCAGAATAGAAAATGTCACTTCCTCTACCCTATAATCAGTGCCTGCGGAACTGCAATGGTCGATGACGGGCCTCGAATCAGAGCTAAAGCCACATACGCAGCAGACAAACATTTGCCGGTCAAATGGCAACTGGTTGGTAAAAAACATAGTGGCTTCCTTTCGGGGGGGGTCTATCTCAAGAGAACCATACTAAGAGAATTTTTCCAAGATTTTTTACGAGTAGTCCACCGCTTGATTCCCTTTTAGATTTTTGAGAGTATGAGGCTATTCATATGGAACTTTTTTCTGCATCTTCTATAGACAAGATATTGCGTATGCTTAGTATAAAATGCCAGGTGTTTTATAATTGGAGAGATTAAAGACTATGAGGCTAAAAGCAATATATCCCATAGTATTCATAGCGGTTTTCGGTTTGTTTGCTTCCTCTGTGTGGGCACAAGATGGGGGCGCTGTCCCCAAAAGCGATTCCGATGCCGTCCCTATCCCCACGCGATCAGTTGCGGGGGCATCCGCACCGCAACTGGCGACATCCACTACAAATACACCAGGGAGTCCTTTGCCTAGTGCTACCTTGCCACCTCCGGCGACGTCCGCGCCAGCTCCTACCCCTGCATTTGAGTCTACCTCCACACCTGTAGTAATGCCTGTCGCTGTGCCTACCAATAATCAACCGGTTTTGTTTGTTGCTGATCCAATAGACATCCCGCAACCAGAAAATTCTCGCGGTATCGTCTCTATCTTTGTGGCGGTCATGGGGCTTGTGGCTTTGGGAGGATATGGTGTCTATAAATTGAAAATGGGGGGAGGTGGTCAGAGTAAAAGCACAGAGAAAGAAAAAAATGATGAGTCGCGCTGTCTCAATCTCAAAAAACTTATGGAGGAGAAGTTGCGAGAGCTTACTGATGTGCGCGGCCAGATGGAGAGCAAACTCAAGGAAAAAGCTCGGGAGGAGATACGAGAGGCGCTGGCAGGTACGCCTGCGGCCAAAGCTTTGGCTCTGGTGGAGCGGGCAGAAAAAGAGTACGCGCGATTAGAGCAACTCTACAATACCTGCATGATTGAGTTCCAAACAAAAAAACGGCTGTTCCTCGTGCATGGTTGGGATGGTGCTCCGGAAGATGCCTGGTTTCCTTGGCTCAAACGCGAGCTCGAGGGGGGCGGCTTTCATGTCGAAGCTCCCGCTATGCCCAATCCCGAGTGGCCCAAGATCGAGGCGTGGGTATCGCACCTTGCGCGGGTTGTGGGCGAGGTAGATGAACATACATTTTTTGTCGGGCATAGTATTGGTTGTCAGGCCATAATGCGATATATAGAGAGCCTGCCCAAAGACAAAAAAGTGGGTGGCGTGGTGTTTGTCGCAGGATTTTTTACGCTCATGAATTTGGAGAACGACGAAGCTAAAGAAATTGCGAGACCGTGGCTCGAGACCCCGATTGATTTTGAAAAAGTCCGGCGACACACACAAAAGTTTTTTGCCCTGTTCTCGGATGATGACGGGGATGTACCAGTAGGCAACAAAGAATTGTTTGCAGAGCGGCTGGGCGCCGATACATTGATGGAACATGCCAAGGGGCACTTTAGCAAGGGCGATGGGGTCACAGAGATTCCGGTTGTTCTGGAACAGATTTTGAAATTTGCAGAATAATTTTTTATGGAAGATATGCCGAAACGTAAAATAATAGTTGCCACTGCTGTAGTAGTGCTGGTGGTGCCCGTTTATCTTTTCTACTTGTCTTGGTATAAAACCGACAATGTGGTAATTGACAGCCTGCCTCCTCCACCCCAAAGGCCACCCGATGTAAATATTACAAACGCCGAAAGAGAAAAATCTTTTGTGGTATTAAAGAGTGCTAGTAGGAAAGGTTTTACGTTGCTGCAAACGAAAAAAATTGCTAGCCCTACAGGCGAGATGAAGGATGGGTATGATACGGGGAGAGTTGAACTCCCGCCAAATCCTTGGGATTTGAGTCTGGATAGTTTCTTATACGGTAAAAATAAGACAGAAATTAATAATTGTGGTTTTCATCATTGTGATTATGATGAGCATCGTTATGATCTGATTATCGCTAGGTCTGAGCCAACGGGTTTTTCTTTAAGTGTCAGTGACCGTTTTTCCATAGCGACTTCTTCTGCAGATGGTATCAGAATAGAAATAAGGAATATTGCTAATCTCAAAAGCCGGCCACTCACCGGTCAGGGAGGAATAGCAGGGAGCACAGGCAGATTTATTTTCCTTAATTATGGGTCTGTTTTTTGGTCTCCCGATAGACAGTATATTGCCTTCTTCGCCCAGGATGACAAGTGCATATTTGAGGACGCAGGTGTATTTGTAGTTCGTATCGGTGCTCCAGATTTTTCGGAGCAACAGTTTCTTGGGTGTGTCTCTACGCAACAAGGAGATGGTGCTCCAGATAGAATTGACTGGTCGCCTGACAGCAAAAAACTTTTAGCGGGACTTCATAATAGGACCGTTTTTTTTGTTGATCCAAGGAAACAAGCTGTCCAAGCACCTGAAGACTTATATTTTTCTGAGTGGTCTCCTGCAAGTAATAAGATAGGAGGTTGGATCGGTGACCTTAGTCATACATTTTCTGTGGTAGATGCGGGGAATGGAGCAAGACTAGACTATTTAATAGACGAGAATACAGGCAGAAGAAACATATCGAGTATCGCATGGGGGCCGACTGACAACCTTGCTATCCTCAGTTTAGGTAGCAGCATATATGTAGTTGACTTGGAGGTTAGAGAGGTCACAAAAATTGCCGAAGTGAGTGGAGAGGCGCAAGATCTTCGATGGTCGCCCGATGGCAAATATATACTCTACAAATTAAACGGAGAAATTTGGTTGGCGAAGTTGGCAGTGGAAGAATGATTAAAATAAGATACGTGTACATATGACAGACCAACAAAATTTTGATGCGCTTAGTGCAGAATGGGTGCAAAAACTAGAGAGTGAGGGATATACGGACGTTGGAGTGCATGCGTTTGATTCGGACGCCGAACTACCCGAGCATATGCATGAGGAGGCGGCGGTGCATGTGATTTTGAAAGGAGAGATGACGCTTATAGAAAAAGACGGCGACAAAATACTCAAAGCGGGTGATTGGTATGAGATGCCAAAAGGTACGACACATCAGGTGCGTGTAGGATCCGATGGATGTATATTTGTGGTAGGAATAAAAAAATAATAAAGCCCGATGCAATTGCATCGGGCTTGGGTGGCTTCAGGGAGTTCTCGTCTAGTTTTGGTAGACGATGTCGTGGTGGGTCGTTACGAATGACACACCGGACTTTTTGGTTTCGTCCTTTTTGCCATCTACTATTAGGTAGCCGGATGGCACGGTGCTTTGTATCGCGAAGTTTGACACCGAGACGTCCCCGATGTCTATGGTCGTGGTTGAGCCAACGAGCGGAGATTTTATATCCACTTTGAGACGGAGATCAAGTGAGACGAATATGCACTGGCCAAGCCCGCATACCTTGACCTTATCGACGAGGAGATTGGCACTGCGTAGGTGAGACGTAAGCCAAAAGTCCTCCTCATGGAATTTTTTTTGACCGTAGAGCTCTACGTTCCCGCCGTTGCAGGTGTTGTAGGCGTAGACATATAAGTCTCTACGCACAGTCACCTTGCCGGTTAGAGTATCAAGATAAGATTCCTCGATAGCATCAATGATAAGTTTGCTCGCTTTGCAGTTGCCGGATTTTACCTCGGCGTATGCTTCTGCTCGCTCGTAGTCAAAAAGGATAGGCCGCTCGCCATCGGCTTGAGCCGGGCGTGGAGAAAGAAGCACTACTATCAAAAAAATACCTGCATACAAACGTCCCATACCGGTACCCCCTATAAAAGGTTGAAATTAAGGATCCCTGAAGTCGCCAGAAAGTGTAGCATATTTACAAAAAATGTCAATATCCTGCCGATGTCTCGGCCAAATATTTAGATATATCTACTCGGTATGCTAGTATCTATAGATGGTCGGATTATCAGGAGTTAATACCTATATGCATATGATGAAACTTTCTTGCAAAGATCTAAAGCCCGACGTTGATTGCGCTTTTGAAGCTACCGGAGAGACTGCTACGGATGCTGCCAAAACGATGTTGGCGCATGCCCGGGCTGACCACGCCGAAGATGTCAAAGACGGATCCGACGAGGATCTCATAAAGATGTTCGAGTCAAAGGCGCACGAGTAGTCGTGACCGGAGATTTGAGAAGATAAAAGCCGCATTTGCGGCTTTTATTACGCACCCCATATCGGTCGAGCTACTCGGGTAAAACCATGCTATACTCAAGGTATTAGTAGCAATACATATATGGACACGCAAGATTTTTTAAAACCGGATTCGCTGGAACGTAATAGTTTTTTGTGGTCCGAGGCGCGTCTCGTCGTAGCCGCGGTAGCACTTCTTTTGGGTGGTGTGCCTCCACTCCGGTTTCTACTTCCTATGGTAGGTCTCTATGGTCTTGTGGGAATGATACTCACACTTGCCTGGGTCATCTCGGGGGCGGCTTCGGCCTATCTTTTGTATCGCTGGTTTACCGGTGGCAAAGTGCTCTTTGGTGCACATGAGCCACTTGATATGGGGGCATTTTTTGTGAGCGCAGTATCAGGTATTAATCTTGGGTTTACTGGTCTCATGGGTAGCAACTTTGGTATGTTAATATTCTCCGGCAGAGTACTATTTGGGATTACCGCTCTTGTCTATCTTGCTAGTGCGGCGTATCTCTGGCGCAGGTGGAGTATTTCGGGGAAAAAGATTTTCTGATTAGTCCTATTTTTGATTTGGATGTATTTTGTCTATCTCATTCTTTGTAAGGACAGCTCGATATATACGGGTATCACGACCGATGTGGCGCGTAGACTAGATGAGCATCGGGCTGGCAAGGGCGGGAGTTACACTAGATCTCACAAAGCGGAGAAGCTCCTCCATACGGAGGAGTATCCAGATCGTAGCTCGGCACTCAAACGTGAGGCCGAGATCAAAAAGTGGAAGCGCGGAGAAAAATTGCGCTTAGTGAAAGTAAAAATATGAAAAGAAATAAAATATCTATTGTGTAAATATTATGTCGCGTTTTTATCCCCCAAAATCAAGTATCCATATTCTTGCCCGAGGAATGGTTACACGAGGAGATGCTATAGTACTTTGTCGCGTGAAAGGATCAGACCATTTTTTTCTTCCGGGTGGGCATGTAGAGAATGGAGAATCAGTGCGCGAGGCTCTTTCGCGCGAGCTTCAAGAAGAAATGGGGGAAGATGATTATCAGATACAGAATTGTATTGGGATAGGTGAAAATATTTTTTTATACGAAGCGGATATTCTTAAACATGAGATTAATTTTGTTTTCCACGTCCTAGTACCAGAGGATGTGCCCATACAGGCAAAGGAAGATCATATTGAGTTTGTCATTGTCCCACAGTCAGAGTTTGGCAAATACAAAATCTTACCTGAACAAATTAAAAAAGGTTTGGAAAAATGGCTTGATACGGGTAAGCCATTTTTTAAAGAGATTTATGGTTGATTAAATAGGGTAAAAACCATCCCGCTTTTAGCGGGATGGTTTTTGGTTGGCCACACGCGTATTATTCGCCAACGGTCAGAGTCCCTTTCATGCCCATCTGGCGGTGTTTGCCCACCGAGCAGTAGTATTCAAATGAGCCGACTTTATCTGCAGTAAACTCCACAGTATCTGTTTGTCCGTCATTGATCTTTTTGGTAGCAACCCCGAGCTCATCAATACGAAAATCATGGAACCCGTCAGCGTTTTTGAATACAATACGTACCTTATCTCCTTTTTTGACCGCGAGTGCGGAGGGCTCGTAGTAGAATTCTCCGCCGGAGACGGTAAACTCTTTAACTTGTCCGGCATCCTCCATGGTGGCTCCGGCATCGGTAGGCTCAGAAGCAGGGACATCGGGAGATGTCGGAGTAGTGCCATCAGTAATAGAGGCGGACTGCGGAGTAGTGGTTGACATCGGGCTATTTCGGTAGAGCATGAATCCGCCACCGATTACTACCACGCCGATAATAACTGCAAGAATACTTTTGTTCATAGCTGTTTTGATTATTGAGTAATTGATATCGATGGCCGGATCTGCACCGACTCGGCATTGATACTGCCATCCGCATTTGCTTTACCTGTCGCCATGACTTGTGTGCCGATAGAGAGATTTGCTATCGAGCTGGAGGCTGACTTCATAATTTGGGTCGTGCCGGAGAGAAATAGAATGCGCGAGCCGCCTTCGCGAAGCTTTACGGTGATACTTCTATCATCTTTGGCGATAACCTCACCGTTGGTAAAGCCTGCCATTCCTTCGGTGCGCATACCGCGTCTACCACTCATGCCTACTGCTCCCATTTGTTGGAAGCGCGCTTGGCGCTCCTCGGGCGAGAGATCGGCGAAGTTGCCTGTCCCCCGGAGAGGTGCGGTCCCGCTCAAGCGGTCGTAGCGGGTGCCTGCATAAAATGATCCGCCAGCAATGATAATTGCACCAAGCGTCACGGCAATAATTTTTTTATCCATACATGAGTATTTATGATTACTGATAATTATTCATATCGCAGGGCCTCGATCGGGTTGAGTCCGGCTGCTCGTCGGGCAGGGTAGTAGCCGAATACAATGCCAATTGCTGCCGATACGCCGAATGCAAGAAGAATAGAAGAGAGCGTGACCTTGGTTTGTAGTATACCAAAATAGGACACGCCAAATGATATTGCCCAACCGAGAGCCACGCCGATGGCACCACCGGTGAAGGTGAGCGCGATTGCTTCTGCGAGAAACTGTGCACTAATGTCGCGCCGTTTGGCACCG
>MHNR01000028.1:43630-48794 GCA_001819875.1 Candidatus Ryanbacteria bacterium RIFCSPHIGHO2_02_FULL_48_12
AATATCTGCCTGGTTGAGCGTGCTAAAATCTGCAAGCTGGGGATCGGAGATGTGGTGGCGGTTAAGTAAGAGATCGGTGATTTGCCGTTGGATCTCGGCCATGGAGTCGGGGCTTTGAGCTTGGACACTGATGGTGGTTACATACTGATCTCCTGCTAAAAACCGTTGGGCGCTGGTGAGTGGCACAAAAATCATATCATCCTGACTGCCAAATCCGCTACCACCTTTGGCTTTAGTGATGCCGATGATTTTGAACTCAATATTTTTGATGCGGATGGTCTGCCCAATAGCGCTTACACCTTCACCAAAAAGATCGATGCGCGCGGTAGGGCCAAGTACAGCGACTTTGGAGAGGCTACGGTTGTGCTGGTCGGTGATAAATGATCCTTCGTCGATAGTGACATTGCGCACGTCCGGATAGACGGCAGTTGTACCTATTACGGACGTGTTGGTATTCTTGCCCTTGGCACTTATTTGGTAGCGTCCGGAGAGCTCGGGAGCCACAGCGCGCGCGAGCGTCACTTCTTTGGTAATAGCATCGGCGTCCGTTTGAGTGAGTGTGCGTGCGGACCCGCGGCCGGCACTTACCTGAAATCCTGGCCCACGTTGCGCACCAGGCATCACAAGTACCAGATTGGATCCGATTGATTGGATGCTTGATTGGATGGAGCCTTGCGCGCCTTGGCCGATGGAGATCATGGCGATAACTGAACTGATGCCGATGACGATGCCAAGCACGGTCAGACCAGAACGTATTTTGTTGCCAGCGAGTACGGAGTGTGTCTCCAGAATGATATCGATGTTATTCATGGTTTGATTCTATTCTATGTGTTTTTCTATCTTCTACGATTTTTCCGTCACGTACGAATATAATACGATCGGCATGTTCCGCCACTTCGGCTTCGTGTGTGATCAAGATGATGGTTCTCCCGTGATCTTTATTGAGCCGCTCAAACGTTGCGAGTACCACTTCACCTGTTTTGGTATCCAGGTTGCCTGTCGGCTCGTCAGCTAGGATAAGGGTGGGGTTGTTGACTAGAGCCCGCGCAATAGCGACGCGTTGGATCTGTCCGCCGGAGAGTTGGTTGGATAGGTGATGGAAGTGTTCCGGATCCAGCCCCGCTGCAGTAAGCGCTTCAGCGGCTCGGGCCTCGCGTTCGCTACGTTCTACGCCAGCGTAGAGCAGAGGAAGCATGACATTTTTAAGTACGGTAGTGCGGGGCAGAAGGTTGAAAGATTGAAACACAAATCCGATCTTGTCCTTTCTAATGTCGGCGAGTTCGTCATCGTTGAGTGTCGAGACGTCTTTGTCGTCCAAGAGATAGGTGCCACTGGTGGGCGTATCAAGTGCGCCGAGTATATGCATGAGCGTAGACTTACCGGATCCCGATGGGCCCATGATTGCTACAAATTCTCCATCTTGGATTTTGAAACTTACGTCATCAAGCGCCTGGAAAGCAACGGGTCCAGTCTGATAGGTTTTGGAAACGTGTCGGGTCTCTACCATGGACGCGTGGTTCGTTAGCGAATAGTGCGTGTCCCGCCAGGGCTACCAAATAGACTTGGCGTCTGTTGGGGGGTGCCTGTGATGGAGGGCGCGATAGTGCGCGTTACTACTTGTGCGCTTTCCTGGAGGCCAGAGATAATCTCGGTGGTTGTATCGTCAGAGAGACCAATTCCTACGATTTGCTGGCGCGGTAGCACTTTAGATACAGCGCCTTGGCTTCCTTGGTCTGGGAGCGGCGTATCAAATACTTCTACATAGGAGAGATCACCTTCTGATTTTATAGCGCTGTTCGGTATGGTAAGTACATCTTGGCGGGTGTCGGTGATAATAGCTGCGCTCACGCTCATGCCGGATTTAACCCGTTCATCTTGCGTATCAAAACGAATTTTTACCGCGTAGGTAACGACTCCTTGAGTTACCGTGCCCACGGTGTCGATCTCGGCAACCGCGCCGGTGATACCGAGTCCCTCCACAGCATCAAATGTCAGTGTCGCTTTTTGTCCGACTTGGATCTTAGCCGCATCAACTTCATTGAGAGATATCTCGGCAAGTTTTTGTTTGGTAACGAGTGTAGCAGTAACTACGCCGGAGGATAGGGTATCAGCTTTTTTGATGTTTACCTTGGCTACGGTGCCATCAAACGGCGCGCGAATAGAGTAGTCGGCGAGTTTTTCCTGCGCATCCAAAAGGGCATTTTGACGTTGCTCTACGGTGAGCTGTGCGGATGCAATATCAAGCTCGTCTGATCCTGCTTCAAGTTTGGCAAGCGACTCGGTGCTTTCATTGATGGTACGCTCGGCATTCAGGATAGCTGCTCGGTCATCTTCGATGGCTTTTTCTGCCGCGAGCAGATTGGTAAGATGCGTATTGGTTTTGCCGGTGTAGGTATTGAGATTGGTAAGATGCATATCGGCGATTGCAGGGGCTTTCGCATGATGTTCGGTTAAAAGATCTTCATAGAGCTGTATGAAATTGCTGGCGCTTTTTACTGCTTCAGAGATATCTCTGGTAGTTTGATAAGTTTGGGCGATAAATGCCTCGATAACTGCGGGATCAGATGTGCGTGAGGTGGACTTGTAGTCTTGGAAACTTTTGTCGTAGGCGGTGCGCGCTGTTTGGTAGCGCGTAGCAGTAGTTGTTTTGTATTGGTTGATCTGGTCGCTATATTTTTCTACTGCGTTTGCATAGTAGTCGATATTCCATTGGCCGCTGGGGCTTAATCCTGCGATGCTGGAGTATAGGATATCTTGCAGGCCGGTCATAACACTGGGTAGATCGAGAAATGCGTTTGTGATGGCATTGAACCCATCTTCATAAGCTTTTTGTAGATCATCCTCAGCATTTTGTTTGGATTCTTTAGCGCGTGCCAGCGTGTTTTGGGCCTGGATAATGGAGAGTTTTTCAGTAGGTTGTTTGAGCTTCTCTAGAGATATTTTGGCGCTTTGGAGATTCGCCTCGGCATCACGCACCGTCTTTTGGGCTTCTCGTGCATCAAGCTGGGCTATGAGGGCGCCAGCCTTTACGTCTTGGCCGTTTTTTACCGGTAGATATGTTACTTCGCCCGAAACTTTTGCCTTGAGGTCTATTTGGTTGGAGGCCGATACTTGTCCGCTGCCGGTGACAGATGCAATGACCGAACCTTTTTTGGCAAGAGCAGTGATGTAGCGGGTTTCATCGGTTGTGCTTGTGTAGGACGAAAACACCCAGTAGCCCAGACCAGCTATGGCGAGCAAACTAATGAAGCTCAATATTCGGTGGGTTTTTATGTATGTCCGGGAGGCGTGTACTGCGTGGGAAAATTCATATTTCATATATATGGTTGGATGAGATGCTTTGGCGGGTAGGCTCTACGATATACGCAAAAGCTTAGCATAGTAAGCATACGCGAACAACATGACGGCATTCAGTAAGTAGTAATGCCCTTGGCTAATAGGTATAATGGGGAGATATGAGATCGAGTTTTCGTATTGTTGTTGTATTTTTAATCATTGGTATTCTTGTGGTGCTTGTCTGGGCACATCAAGGGTTTTTACCGGATACGGAAGTGCCATACGCTATAGAACCGAGTGATGACCGACTGGTATATACTACTCAAGATTTTGGGTTTTCTTTCAAATATCCTAAAGAGTTTGAATTGCGGGAGGATTTGGAGCAGATTCCGTGGGAGTTTGGTGCCTTCATGAATATCCGACCATTGGTGCGTATTGCTATACCGAAGGTGACAATGCAGGGGACCAATTTGAGTGAGGCGGGCATTGATGTTGTCGCCACGCGGGATGCACGCGCGGTTCCAGAATGCCTAGTGCCTCCGGAGTTTGAGGCTCACGGAGAGAAGGTCATCGGCGGGCAAGTGTTTACCGCATTTACACAGAGCGGAGCCGGCGCGGGTAGTTTTTATGAGATTGCCAGTTACCGGCGTATTGCGGGAGACTCCTGTCTTGTGTTTGATCTTTTTATACATAGTACTAGTATAGACAATTATGATCCGGCGCAAGGGATACGGGAGTTTGATCGCAATGCAACGATTGGTGCGCTTGAGTCCATCGTCAATACTTATACGGTGATACCGCGATAATGCTCTCTATGAAAAAAAGTGTACTCTATAGCATTTTTCTCTTAAACCTCGGATTTATTATCTGGTTTTGGCTTGGCTCTTCGCGGGCTTTTCTCGAAGGCACTGGCTATATGCAGCTTATCGCCTGGGGGCGGGTTGTGGGGCTTGTCGCCGAGTATGCGGTGTTACTGCAGTTGATACTGATTGGGCGGATCAGTTGGATAGAGCAAGTGTTTGGCCACGACCGAATGAACCGGATGCATCGCTTCGTGGGGTACTCGGTAATTTTCTTTTTGCTCGCCCACCCAACCTTGCTGATTGTCGGGTATGCGGGTATATCTGGCGTCTCTTTCTTGGGGCAGACTATGGATTTTTTGGTGCATAAGGATGATGTGTTGAAGGCGGCAGTTGGTCTCTGTATATTTGCGTTCGTTATTGCTGTTTCTGTGCCGGTGGTGCGCAAGCGTCTGCGGTATGAGACATGGTACTTCACGCATCTACTTCTCTATCTTGCGATACTCCTTGCCTTTGATCATCAGGTAAAGTTTGGTGATTTTGAGGGGAATACGACACGTATCGCGTACTGGTATGCACTCAATTTTGCTGTGTTCGGTGCATTCGGCGCGTATCGATTTTTGCGGCCGGTTTGGCGTATGTACCGTCACCGATTCCGGGTAGATCGGGTGGTACAAGAGACACATGATGTTTGGTCAATATATATTTCCGGGCGCGATATCGGGGCGTTTATGTTTCAGCCCGGGCAATTTGCCAATCTGACGTTTCTCACGCGAGGGTTCTGGTTTACCCATCCGTTCTCGTTTTCTGTAGCGCCAAACAGCGAGTATATCCGGTTTTCGGTCAAGGCATCTGGTGATTTTACCGACAAGATTGCCCTGATACCGGTGGGCACGTATGTCATAGTAGATGGGCCGCTCGGTATATTTACTGAAGCGTCTGCGGTACGGGGGAAGTTTTTGTTTATTGCGGGAGGTATTGGTATCACGCCTATTCGAGCTCTTACGGAATCATTGTTACGCGAGCATCGTGATATGGTGCTTCTCTATGGTAATAAAACGGCAGAGGATATTGTGTTTGCTCGAGAG
>MHNR01000028.1:48861-55935 GCA_001819875.1 Candidatus Ryanbacteria bacterium RIFCSPHIGHO2_02_FULL_48_12
GACTTTAAGGATCGGGAGGTGTTTTTGTGCGGACCGGTCGGCATGATGGATACGGTAGTATATGCTTTGCGGGAGCTCGGTCTCCCATCCTCGCAGATTCATTTCGAAAAGTTTTCTTATTAATATGCTCCATTTCAAAAGCATGCCCCGATCTTTACAGGCGGGGTATTTTGTGGTAACTAGTGGGTAGTTTTGTATCTTGAAAGGGGGTATATATGGAAGCTACACCTATGCGTTTGCGTTTGGGGATGACCCTGTGGGAGGGCTTGATTCGGCGTTATCTATTTCGCAAGGAGGCGGAAGATGCGCACACAGCTACTATCCGCATGCTCAAATGGTTTCAGGACAATGACATGCTTGGGCTTCTGAAATTTTTATTTCGCAGTCCCTATCACGATATGCCCAAAGAGTTGTTTGGTGTCGGGTGGCAGAATCCCATCGGTCTTGCCGCAGGCTTTGATAAGCAGGGCGAGGTACTGCCAGCACTTTTCGCGCTTGGAGTTGGCTCGGTGGAGGTGGGGACGATCACCCCGGAGCCGCAGGATGGCAATGAGCGACCGCGACTATTTCGGTATCCGGAACATCATGCCGCTATCAATCGCTATGGATTTAACTCCGAGGGGGTGCATGCAGTATTACAAAACGTTACCCGCACCCGTCGAGAGTATGCTGTCCATGATTACTCGGTAGGGTTCTCTGTCGGCAAAAACAAAGTAACCGATGATGTGCGCGCCGTAGAGGATTATCTGAAGGTGCTGCGGTTTGTTTCAAGGATAATCCGCAAAAACGATTACGTGCAGATAAATATCAGTAGCCCTAACACGCCGGGTCTGCGAGACATATTCGATCACCTTGATGATTTTCTCGCGAGGCTCATGGAGGGTGTCGGGGTTATACGTGGGCTTGATAGGGTTCCTTTTGTGCTTAAAGTCCCTCCGGACAGTCTTACCGAGATGGACTATCAGCATGTCGTTGATGCCGCCAGTACGCATGGCTTTGTTGGGATTGAGGCGACCAATACCACTACTGATCCAAATATTAAGTCGCGCTATGGTCTCTCTGAAGTGGGTGGTCTCTCCGGTGAGCCGCTCCGAGAGCGCTCAAACGGGGTGCTTTCCTATATGCGGGAGGCGGCGCGTGAGCGGGGTGTAGACCTTGTAGGGGTCGGCGGTATCTCGAGTGGCGAGCATGTGAGCGGGAAGCGCCAGTTTGGGGCCAATGCGGTACAGCTCTATACGGGTCTCGTATTTCGGGGTCCGATATTGATTCACGAGGCACTCGCGGAGTGGCGTTATCAAGACGCGCAAGGCGCATATCTATAGCACTTTGTAGATAAAAGTTGCAGAAGCGGCAAAATAAGTGCCGCTTTTTTATTGGGGACATAGTATACTAAAGGTAAAATAAAAGCCCGCGTGGGGGCTTGTAGGGGGACTAACGACGGGAGTTAAAAATAACTTTCTTCGCTGGCTCCCTCTTCTTCTGCTAGCCAGCCTCGTCGGCGGGCTTTGGCTACAAATGTGGGTACGGTATGACCCTGAAGTTCTATGAAGGGGATTGAGATGAATTGCCAGCCGGTATGCCATTTGGAAAATTGTCCCTGCTCTTGATCGATCGTAAAGCCGCAAGAGACCAAGAGGTCTTGAATTGATTCATATTGCCAAACGCTCATGCCTCCTCCTTGGCTTTTGTTCAAATGTGAGTATACTAAATGAACTTTCATCTAGTCAACCTGTATGCTTATAGACGACATAACAATAAAAATAAAGGCTGGCAAGGGCGGCCGTGGGGCGGTGGCATTTGATAAAAATAAGCTCGCACTCGGTCCTACCGGCGGCAACGGCGGCCGTGGTGGGTCGGTGTATGCGCTGACGGTGTCCGATATTGGCGCGCTCAACCAATTTCGCCACAACAACGAGGTCTCGGCACAAGACGGCGGGCGCGGTCGTGGGCAGTTTCTCGATGGGGCTGATGGGGGGGACGCTATAATCCGTTTACCGATAGGTACGGTGATCCACAATCTTGCCACGGGGGAGGATATTGAGTTGGTGCGCCTGGAAGAAAAGATACAGCTTGCCTCCGGCGGCCGTGGCGGCAAGGGAAACTATAAGTTTCGTTCTCCTACCAATACCACTCCGCAGGAGTTCCAACCCGGGGGCGCGGGTGAGGAGTTTGAGTTGCATCTGGAGCTCAAACTCATTGCGGATGTGGGGTTTGTCGGGTTTCCTAACGTTGGCAAATCAAGTCTGCTCAATGAGCTCACGAGAGCAAAGGCAAAAGTCGCTAACTACCGGTTTACTACCCTCGAGCCAAATCTTGGGGCGTACTATGATCTGATACTTGCCGATATCCCGGGGCTCATAGAGGGTGCGGCAGAAGGCAAAGGTCTTGGTATGAAATTTTTGCGTCATGTTGAGCGTACGCGGACCCTGTTTCACTTCATTGCGGCCGATAGCGAGGATCCAGTGGCTGATTATCGCGCGATCCGCCATGAGTTGGGGGAATATAGCACAGCACTCCTGGAAAAAGCCGAGTATGTGTTTTTGTCGCGTTCAGACATGATAGATGCAAGCGTTGCCAAGAAGAAAATTGGCACCTTAAAGAAACTCAATCCGCATATCGCGGCGATATCTATTTATGACGACGCGAGTCTCGAGGCGGTAAAAAAGATCTTGAACAAGCTCAATAGGGAGAAGGGCTCTACGTTGTAGTGCAGGCCGCTATCTTGTCGAGCTCTCTGGCGGATGGCTTGAGTGCGGGATTTTTGATGAGTTCCTGGGTGCGCGAGCTCCCGAGTGCTCGAGAGACGCAGTCTTTTTGTGCGGCAGTGAGTTTGTTGTAAAAATCGGCAAATGACTCGCCAGGAATTTCTGCTTCCAAAGGGGCGGTATCAAGGGCCGTCTGTTCGGTCAGAATCTCTTTGCCATTTACAGAAAGGACGGTGATCTCCTGGGGGGTGCGGGGGTCTATGATACCGCCAAGGCCCGTCTCCCTTCCTATATATAGCTCGAGAATCGCGGCGAGTTTGGCGTTGCCGGAATTGCGTACCAGGAATTTTTTATCGGATGAGGTGAGGACGTAGGAGCCACTTTTAAAATCGAGTGTGCCGGAGATATCGGTGCGGAAAGGCTCGGTAGGTGTTTTTGTCTCCATTTTTTTGGTATCAGAAATTTTTGGTACCTCGTCTGTTTTTTGGGTGTCTATCTGATTTGGCGTTTCTGTATCGTTCTTAAAGATACTAGGTAATGCAAAATATCCTTCGGGGATCTTGCCGCCAAATGTAAGCATCGCCACGATAGCTACGGCGCCAAGTGTGATGATGAGCGTAATAGTGATTGCGGTTTTGTTCATATATCTCCAGTATACCAGCAAACTCTATTTTGCAAATAAAAAAGCCGGGTGTAGCAATCCGGCTTTTGCGTGGTGGAGTAGGGCAAGGCTAGAGACTATATCTGTAAAGTTCTTGTTCGTACTCGAGCGTAAGCCCGCTGACTCGTAGAGCGTTACGGAGCTCTTTTTGATGTGGATTGATCAGGATCTCGAGCGTTTTTATTCCGAGATTTTGCGAAATTGTGACCACGCTCTCCATCATTATCTTTTCAATATGGTACCCTTCGTATCTTGATTGGAGTGCCATAGTACTTATGATTCCCTTACCCGAATCAAATATTCGGGTAAGTATGACAAGGCCAACGATCTCTTGGTGTTCTGTCTCGCCTTTCGGTCTGATCTTGCGCAGAAAGAGCGCTATGGAATAGGGATCGTCCAAGAGCTCCTGGGGGCTAGGCGGATTTGCTTTTGGGTCAAGGTATCTAAAAAGATGTACAAGGGCTTGATTGTCCTTTTCTGCGTCCATGATGCTCGCAATCTGTAGACTGCCGACGAACTGTGTACCACTACTATTAAAGCGACACTCTTTTGGCTCAAATTGGACATTCAACATATGACCTCCAGTCTTTTAGGAAAGATTTATATATTAGGATAATACAATTATATTAGACAGTCAATGTCTTTTTAAATGAATATCGTATTACCATACATTGTTATATAGAATTATTGGACAAGTTATAAGAGACTTTATACTAGAGACATTTGTAAAGTCCTTTATTATTTTTAAAGGACTTTAGGTACTAATTTTTATATAAGACACTATATAAAAATGTCCTTTATTTTATTGACAAAGGATATTAGATTCCATAATGTTAAGCCATGTCGGATAGGGTTATTGCATACGATATAAAGGATCATATTTTGCGTATCACAGCGGCCCTCTATCGGGTTACTGATCTTTTTCATGATGAGGAGCCACTAAAATGGTCACTTCGCAAAAATGCCATGGAGATTGTTGATTTTCTGCCGGAGGGTGAGGGTGAACAGGCGAGGCGCCAATGGAAGGGCGCGGAAAGAGCGGTAAACCTTATCCGTTCTATACAGCAGAAACTCGCCCTGGCAGAGGCCGGTGGTTTCGTTTCAAAACTTAATTTTGAGGTTATTGCACGGGAGTATGCTTTGATACTCGGACATCTGGAGAGCGCTCAAGGATCTCGAGAGACTAATATATTTGAAGAAGTTTCTTTGAGCTTACCGCCGGCACCAGAGCTACATGATGTTTCGGCAAAGCAAGCGACTCGCGACGCGGTGATCCCACAAGAAGGTCAGGTTTCTGGTATACGAACTGACTTTGCAAAAAAAACACCTACCGTTTCCAGTCACATGCAAAAATTTAGAGTTGGGGAAGATGGTAAAACAAATAATGGACATATGTCCATTAGTGAGAGGCAGGAGCGTATTTTGCGGGAGCTTGCTTCTGGGGGATGGCTCGGGGTGAGTAGTTTTATGCCATTGTTCAAAGGGGACTTTAGTGAAAAGACTATCCAGCGAGACCTCAACAATTTGGTGATGCGCGGTGTGCTCAAGGCCGAAGGGGAGAAGCGCTGGCGACGCTACGCCCTCCTCAAAGTCTCGGGTGAAGCTCAAGAAGGGTTGCGCTCCCCGGAAAAAACATTAGACAAAGACACGCCTTCGTCATTTTCGGGTCCGCTGGAGCCGATTGTACCAAGTAATCCTCTAGAAAGTGTACGTACTCAAAAAGAGAGATTCCCGGAGGGGCCGAGCTGGATTTAAGAGAAGTCAGACGAGGGTAGTTTGGTAGCCTGTGCCGAATTATTGACTTGGAGGTCTCAATCGCCTATAGTGGAGCGTACGTCTCAAAGTGTGCCAAAGAGCCTTTTTATCCACAGTTTCGCTCGTTTTTGGTCTTTGATGTATTTTGGTCGTAAAATTATAATGATATTGTTATTGAAGGTGATATAGAGAGGAATGTTGCAGCGGCTATTTAGATAACGCAGGTGGCCAACTATTTGGCTAACTTTCGCGTATTGTGGGCTTCTAGACTGAATTGTGACCGGCGCACGGCGGTAGTCACAATTCAGACCGGAAGAAAATAATTACAGCGCGACCGGACATTGAAAATAGAATTACGAAGAGAGTTCAGTAAATTATTATTGCGTTTCCTTGGAGCAGACGTGAGGTCGATTTTTGTGCCTTGCATGGCAGGGTAGCAAAAAAGATTACCTGCTCTATAAAAGATTATTTATTAGAGATGGCTTTATGCGTACCGACTTGGTTTTGTCGAAATCCCAGGCGGCATGCACCAATTAATAATTATTAGGAGAATTAAGCTTATGAGTAAATTCAAGAAGATGGCAAAAAAAGCCACTTCAATTCTGGTAAGCTTGACTACTACTGTATGGCTCGCAGGTTTTGGGACATTGGTTCCGTTTGCAGCTCAAGCTGATTCGGTGACTGATGCTTTGAATGCTCAAATCCAATCCTTGCTTGCACAGATACAGCAGCTTCAAGCGCAGTTAAACATGGGGAGTGGCAGTGGTAGCTCTGCATCAAAATGCAGCTTTACCCGCGATCTCCAAATGAGTGTGAAGGGTGATGATGTCAAATGCTTGCAGACCTATCTGACGAGCACAGGACACTACACCTATTCGGGTGGCGCGACTGGTTTCTTTGGTTCAATCACCAAAGCCGCCGTCTCCGCATGGCAGGCAGCAAACGGCATTTCGCCGACAGCTGGGTACTTTGGCGCCAAGTCACGGGCTAAGTACGATATGATGGTGTCCTCTACTCCACCTCCGGTTACCACCACTCAATGCAGTGATGGTATCGACAACGATGGTGACGGTGTAAAGGATCTTTCAGACTCTGATTGCTCCTCAACATCTGACACCACCGAAGGAGCGCAGGTAGCAACCGGCACTGGCCTTACGGTCATGTCCGGCACACAGCCAGCGGCTTCCTTGGCGGTAGAAAACGGAGTACACATTCCGTTTACCTCGTTCAGACTTACCGCTTCTAGCGATGGCGATGTCAAAGTTGACTCCGTCACCGTAGAGCGCACAGGTTTGGCGAATGATGCGGTATTCTCTGGTATCGTGATCTTGGACGAAAACATGATCTCGGTTACCAACAATGCCAAATCGCTCAACTCCAACCACCAAGCAGTATTGACGGAAGACTTCGTCATACCAGCAGGACAGACCAAGACGTTCTATCTTGCTGGCAACATGGCGGCCTCTCTGGACAACTACGCTGGACAGGTTGCATACCTCCAGCTCGTAGCGGTAAACACTACGGGTGCGGCGGTGAGTGGCTCTCTCCCGATTAGTGGCGCGGGTCACACGATCAACGGCACTCTCACGGTAGGAAGCATTACACTCACCAAAGGATCAGTTGATCCGGGTGATGTGAGCCCGACTAAAGAGGTCGGCACCAAGGACTACATCTTTACCTCGCTCAAGGCTACGGCCGGATCTGCAGAGGATATGATGTGGACCTCAATTCGCTTCAACCAGGCAGGATCCGCTGCTTTGTCTGATCTCGCAAATGTGAAGATCTACGACTCTGCAGGTACTGCATATGTGACCAACGTTTCTGCCGATGGCAAATATTTCTGGACGGACTTTGGTGGCACAGGACTTATTTTGAAGAAAGGTGAGTCCAAGGAAGTGTACATCAAGGGTGATATCGCTGGCGGGTCAAACCGCACTGTAGACTTCGATCTCT
>MHNR01000029.1:0-4123 GCA_001819875.1 Candidatus Ryanbacteria bacterium RIFCSPHIGHO2_02_FULL_48_12
CCAAAGATTTTGAGTTTGCGAGACGTCCCTGATAACTCAAAATCTTTGGGATTCCAACAGCCCCACGCGCGGCAAAAAACGGCAAAGATACCAGAAGTGTAATAACCAAAAGCGCACTGAATTTTTTTACTCTATGCGACATCTGTAGTGCAATGTTTTATGTTTATAATTATAAAAGAAAAGACGCTTATTCTGTATAGATTTTTGAAGTTTTTTTTATAATTTTTTCCGATTTTTTTTAGACAGAAAAATAACTAATCTTGAGTGTGAAACAGCCTAGAGAATAAGCAGATTATCCATTGAGCACATTGATTCCAAAATGTACGTGACGAGAACCCTCTAAAATTATCACGGACTAGAGACTCTAAGATGTCAAAATATTAGCAATCTTTATATAGTAATGTTTAGTAATGTTTATAGATTTATATATATCTATTGCCCTTTATAAATAAAGGGCAATTATCTACCAACTTTTTAAAAAACTGACTGACCTTGCTGTCATGCCCATGAACTTTCTTGCTTTGTATGTGAAACGGCTCTTAAAAAAATGGTTTAAAAAAATACAGCGGCATCTATACAGAAAATTTTTGTATGATTTGATTTTATTAATCCACAGGTTTATCGTGTACTATTTTAAAATAGATGGCTTCGTACTTTTAGAAAAATTATCTCCACTCTATAGGGTAGCCTCATCCCCTCTCCCCGCTAGACAAATACGAAAAATAATAGTAAAATCTTCATAGAACTTTTATAGTAAAGTAGACTAAAATTTTCTGATATGGAGAGAGTTCAATCTGCGCCCGTAGCAGATCAATATGACACATCATTCTCCGCCCATAGCTCAGCTGGTAGAGCAGCTCCCTTTTAAGGAGATGGTCGTAGGTTCGATTCCTACTGGGCGGAGAATGATGTGTACACATTATTGTTGGTAGAGCGTTAAACATGACCCCATCATGTTTAACCCTTTTAAGGAGATGGTCGCAGGTTCGATTCCTGCCGGGCGCAGATTGAACTTTATAAAGAAAAAAGTACGTAGAACCTGAAATATGCCCCCAGCATATTTCAGCCTTTTAAGGAGCTGGTCGCTGGCCCATCCGCCAACTAAAGAATAAAAAATTATCTAACGATAAAATCCATACCGAAAAAGTACAGCGCGTGGATGGTACGATTAGTTGCCGAATAGCGCAACAATATCCAAAAAAAAATAAAAAATATCAGGCTTGATATTGAATTCATAAAGTAGAACCTCAAGAGAACAGTTGCTATTGATGAGTTCGCATAGCTCTTGAGCGCCGGGTCACTTTCCTAGAAAGACGTCCAACAAAATAGTCTGCATAAAAAACTAAAACCTCCGAGATATCTCGGAGGTTTTAGTTTTTGATAAATGGCAAATTTACAAGCCTTCCTCTTTGAGTTTCTCGAGAAGCTCTCTGGCACGTCGAGAAATTTTCTTTGGAGCTTTGACCGTAATTTTTACCAAGAGATCCCCTCGGCCACTGCGGGCACGCTCTACGCCTCTACCGCGCACGCGCAGCACATCTCCAGAGTTGGTGCTTGTAGGTATCTGTATTTTAATATCGCCATCCAACGTTTCAATAATCCGATCCGTACCCAATAGCGCATCGGTAACAGTAACATCTAACGGATAGAGTAAATCTGCGCCCTCACGTGTAATGCGCGGATGCGCCAACACATGGATTTTGATATAGAGATCCCCTGGTATCCCCCCGGATACCGCCTCCCCCGCACCCGGGATTTTTATCATCTCGCCTGCCGTAATACCCGCTGGTACATTGATAGCTATCTCTTCCGATCCTTTTTTGACCCCCGCACCAGCGCATTCTTTACACTTTTTTTCAGGAACCTTGCCTTTGCCAAAACATATGGTGCATTGACGCATCTGGGTAAACGCCCCCAAGAATGATCGGCGAGTCTCACGCACCGTTCCCGTGCCATTGCAACTCGTACACGTGATATGACCTGATCCAGGATCTGCGCCGTCCCCCTTGCACGCCGCACAGGTGCCAAGCTTATTGATCAGTACCTTACGCTCGGTACCAAAAATAGACTCTTTGAATGAAAGCTCCAGATCAATCGCTATATCCCGTCCACGCACTACATTGCGCCGGCCTGAAGTACCGCCCGCGCCCCCAAACCCAAAGAAATCTTGAAATACATCCCCGAAGTCAAAATTGTCAAAATCTTGCGCAAAATTATTAAAATCCCAAGATTGATCATGCCCACCACCACCGGCGCCTTGGCTGAATTGCGAGGTGCCGAAACGATCGTACTGGGCACGTTTTTTTTCATCACCAAGTACCTGGTAAGCTTCGTTGATTTCTTTAAATTTTTTTTCATCACCATGCGCTTTATCCGGATGATGCGCATGCGCAAGCTTACGAAATGCTTTTTTGATATCCTCCGGCGAAGCATTGCGTGGCACACCTAACACTTCATAATAATCTTTCATCGTTGATGAACTAGCCAATATGACGCCACGTGACAAATTCTTGCGGCCGCTGTACCTCTTGTATCTCTACAACTCGCAAGTGGATAAGCAAACGCATAATCCCCCAACTCGTGCATATTACCAGCCAGCTATAGGGGAATGCAACCGTACGCAAGAAGAGAAACAGCGCAATGGCAAATGCAAACGGAATAGAGCGTTTGTAAGGCTCCAGCAAATGTTCGCTTTTGGCAATGATAGCCTGATAAAATGCATCACTTAAAAGCTCATCTCCCCCTACTTGTAGGTTAAAATCCTCAAAAAGCTGGGTACGTGCATGCTGTAAAAGCTCGGCTTGTTGCGCCGGAGACAAGACGTCAAATGAACCACTAGCATCTCGACGCAAAGTCTCTCTGATATACTCATCCACCGTGATGAGGTGATTGAACCCCGGGAGCACCAACTGCAGAATATTAGGTTCTGTAGTTTTTACAATAAGATTAAATAATGATTTGGGGAGGAGATCTTTGCCCGAGACTGACATACTTGCCCCGGTAGTAAAATAATACACCGAGGCAAGTATGAGTGAGAATACAGTAAGTAGTATCGGAAGACCCCTACGAAGTGGCGGGGAAACTCGAAAGGCCAAATGATTATGTAGTTCGTCTTTGACCGAGCTAAAACTCCTGGAGGCGGCAAGAAGTGCCAACAACACCAGCAATACATACTCCAGACGAAATGGGATAGAGAGAAAAAATGGCACAAAACCTATCGCTACCACGCCTACAAAAAGACGTCGCTCCTGATAGAGTATGAGCGCAAGGGATGCCACCACCAAATAGCACGTCAAACTCACCACTGAAAGTATACCGAATGTGTCGTGCCATGAGAATGCCCCGGCCATCTTGCCCACAGAAAACCAAAACAGACTTGAAGCACCGAGCATAAGCGCTCCCAAGACATATGATTTCATATCAGGTGCAAGGTGCATGATATATCTCCTCTACCCGTATACGGGCGATTAGTTTAACTTTTCGGCGGATTTGCGTCGTCGGATTTCTTGTCCACGTCCTCATATGCGGTATCCTTGGGTCCAGCTTCGGGATTTTGCCCCGGCTCACCGGATGCAGGCCTGTACAGCGCCTCTCCTATTTTCTGCATCGTAATAGACAAGGCCTCTGACTCTTTCTTGATGAGCTCGATATCTGACCCTTCTTTGACCGCTTTGACCGCTGCTATCTTTGCCTCTACTTCTTTGCGGACATCCTCTGGAACTTTTTCCGCACCATCCCGCAAAGATTTCTCCGCAGTATAGACCAAGCTATCCGCCGCATTTTTTATCTCAATAATCTCTTTCAGTTTTTTGTCTTCTTCGGCATGGGCCGCAGCCTCCTGTTTCATTCGCTCCACCTCCTCCTTGGAAAGACCAGAAGAAGCTTCAATGCGGATTGACTGCTCTTTGTTGGTCGCCTTGTCTTTTGCTTTGACACTCAAAATACCGTTGGCATCGATATCGAAAGCAACCTCAACCTGCGGTACCCCGCGCGGTGCAGGCGGTATGCCATCCAAAGTAAATTTGCCCAGTGACTTGTTATCACGCGCAAACTCGCGCTCGCCCTGTAATACTTGAATCTCCACAGACGTCTGATTGTCTGATGCGGTAGAAAATACCTGGGT
>MHNR01000029.1:4138-18606 GCA_001819875.1 Candidatus Ryanbacteria bacterium RIFCSPHIGHO2_02_FULL_48_12
CTACCACTTCATCCGGGTTAATCGTTTTGTTTGGCTCCTTGCCAAAAAGTTTTTTGACCGCTTCAACAATGGCTGGCATGCGAATCTGCCCACCAACCATAATCACCTCATCAATTGAACCAATCTCAAAACCAGCCTCACCTACGATTTTTTTGGTGATAGCTATTGAATGATCAATATAATCACGCACCAAATCCTCGAGCTGCGCCCGACGGAATTTTATTTGCAAGTGCCGTGGACCGGAAGTATCCGAAGTAATAAACGGAATATTTATCTCCGTCTCCAGAGTCCCCGAGAGTTCGTGTTTTGCTTTTTCGGCCGCCTCCTTGAGACGCTGGAGTGCAAGTACATCTTTAGCGATATCAATACCTGATTCTTTTTTAAACTCATCCACCAGCCAATTGATAATCCTCTGGTCAAAATCATCTCCGCCAAGATGGGTATCCCCGCCTGTGGCTTTGACCTCTATCGTGTCTTCCGCAATTTCAAGCACCGAGACGTCAAACGTACCACCACCAAAATCATACACGACGATCTTTTCGTTCTTTTTCTTATCAAACCCATAGGCAAGCGCGGCCGCAGTCGGCTCATTGAGAATACGTTTTACCTTAAAACCGGGGATTTCTCCCGCGTTTTTCGTAGCTTGCCGCTGTGAGTCATCAAAATATGCAGGCACCGTGATAATCGCCTCTTCGATCTTCTCCCCAAGTTTTTCTTCGGCGTCATGCTTGAGCTTCTGGAGCACCATGGCGGAAACCTCCTCCGGACGATACCATTTGTCATTCATCTTGAGCTCTACACCACCATTTGCCGACTCGCGAATCTCATAGGGAAGCAACTTTCTATCTTTTACCACTTCAGGATCGCTAAACTTGCGGCCAATCAGACGCTTCGCCGAGAATATCGTGTTGACCGGATTGGTGATAGCTTGGCGCTTGGCCAAAAGCCCCACCAGACGGTCTGCGGCCTTGGAAATTGCCACCATGGAAGGTGTCGTGCGGTTGCCCTCTTTGTTTTCGACAATACGCGGCTGGCCTCCCTCTACGATAGCCATTGCGGAATTCGTAGTACCCAAATCTATACCAAGTATTTTTGCCATATGTTTTTTATTATCTATTAGCTGGCTTGTATATACCGACGGCGACTTTGCTTGCTTTGATGGCTTTGCCATGCAGAAGATATCCGCGTTCCAGCTCTTGTACAATTATACCATCGGCGGCGGCATCCGGCATCTCTCGCTGTTCAATGGCATCATGGAGCGAGGCATCAAACGCTTGCCCCAGAGCAGGAATCGGCGTCACCCCATGATCGGCAAGCACCCGCATGAACTGATCTCGAATATACGAGAATCCCTTTACATAAGGATTTTCGGCTTCTGTGCCTGCAAATGCCCGATCAAAATTGTTTGCCACCTCAAGAAGATCAGACAAGAGATGCTCTTCGGCAAATTTTACAAACTCCTCCCGCGATTTTGCCTCCTGACTACGCGCATTCGCAAACTCTGCCCGAGCACGTTGCCAGCCATCCAGATACTCCTCCCGCTCCTTGTGACATATCTGCAAATCATCCGTGAGCTTCTGTACCTTTTCTCTTACGGCATCTGCAAATGAATCATCCGCGCGCCCCAAGGCCTCATGATCTTCGGGCGTTATCTCCGTCTTATCACGTGGGTGTTGTTTTTTAGGCATAATATGCATCATTTAGCTTGTAAGCGGACGACTTGAGAATCCGAGAGGCACGCTCATAGTTCATGCGCGTAGGTCCAATGGTAAGGAGCATGCCCATCCCATCCTGCAATCCAGAGACCATGATACTCGCGCATCTTGCCTCGGGTAACGGATTTTCATTTTCGATAAATACCCCAAATCCCTGTTCTTGTATCGCCTCCCGGTACGGAAAATGATGCTCCATCAGAGCGTCAATGAGCCCGCTGAACTTGCGCACCAGCTCGGGATCCTGAAACTCCGGCTCACCCAAAAGCTCTTGCATGCCGAAATTAAAAAACAAATCTTTTTCTTGCAAAGCCGCCATAGCAAACACGTGTGCCTCTTTGGCTACCATCTTTACTACATCCTGCAAGGACTCTACTGCATCAAGTTTATGCCTGATATGCATAGGTAATGTCTCCTCTTCCATCAGATGGTCTACAAAATACCGATATCCTTTTTGGGTGGGGACCCTCCCTGCCGAAGTATGTGGCTGATAGATATACCCCGCATCCTCGAGACTCACCATGCTACTGCGGATAGAGGCGGAGCTCAAGTCCAGATCGCGTATCTCAAGGACGCGATATGACGAAACCGGCGCGGCTTCCGTAATATAATCGCGGATAATAGCATCTAGCACATATGTCTCTCGATCGGTAAGCATATGATTATCCTATAAGGATATAATAAAAAAATTAGCAGTCTCTTGTCAAGACTGCTAATTTGATATTTTGCTGATACAAGCCCCCTATTTCTAACGCTTGCTCCACTGCGGAGCTCGGCGGGCTTTCTTGAGACCAAACTTGCGGCGCTCTTTTGCACGGGCATCCCGTGTAAGATAGCCGAGTTTTTTGAGACGCTTGCGAAAGTCCGGGTTGAATGTCGTAAGCACACGGGAGATGCCATGGCGCAATGCCTCTGCCTGTGAATGTATGCCACCGCCAACAATATGAGCCGAGATCTTGACCTTGTCGGCAAAATTCATAGCCTCGGCCGCGGCTTCTACGATAACCTGCAGTTCTTTGGTAACAAAATAATCTCGATAATCCTTGTCATTGACAACGATCCCTGTGCCCTTGGTAAACAAGCGCACGCGCGCAACGGAAGTCTTGCGCCGACCGGTGGCCTGCACATATTTCTCTTCGGGGCTCGCGGGTTCTGCGCGCTTGCGCACAGCTACCTCTTTTTTACTTTGCGTTGCTACCGTCATCGTTGTAGATCGTTAGGTTTTTAAGGATTTGCTGGGAAAGCTTATTTTTCGGAAGCATGCCTTTGATGCTACGCAGTAATACCAGCCGTGGATCTTTCTCAAACATCTCTTGAAATTTGATCATCTTCAAACCGCCGGGATAGCCAGAATACCGCTTGTACTCCTTGGTGTCAGCCTTGTTGCCGGTGACCTTGATATAGGCTGCGTTGGTAATCGTAAGCATATGCTCGGAATTTTTGTATGGCTCAAAATCCGGTGTATTTTTGCCGCGTAAAATCATCGCCGCTTGAGCTGCCAGACGCCCCAACACCTTTCCCTTTGCATCAATTGTATATTGCTCTTTTGCCATATGCGATTATTTTACAAACTCCAAAAATACCATGCGGGAATTGTCTGAAACACGCTGTCCAATCCTGATAATGCGCGTATAGCCGCCTTTGCGATCTTTGTATGCCGGGCCGATTTTGGTCATCATGACTTTGACCGCCTCTTTGGGCAAAAACGATGCCAGGCGGCGATTGGAGTCGAGCGTACCTTTTTTAGCCACCGTGACCAGACGCTCTACAAAGGGCTTTACCGTCTTTGCCTTGGCCTCCGTGGTCTTGATCCGAGATTTCAAAATTAAATTGGATGCCATAATACGCACAAGCGCTCGGCGCTGCTTTCGTACTCTATGCAATTTTCTCGCTTGTACTGAATAGGGCATGATCGTATCTTATTTAAGCGTTAGTCCCATGGAACCAAGCGCGCGTTTAATCTCTTGCAGGGCTTTGTCACCAACACCCGGAATCGTGCTCAAAGAATCCGTATCTTTGCGTAATAGCCCGCCAACCGTTTTGATGCCTGCCTCATGCAATGCATTGATAGTACGGGAAGAAAGCCGCAAATCCTCAACGCGTAGCTTGCTCAAATCTGTCTCCTCATCCGTATCTTGGGTTTGCAGAGAGCCAGCCATTTCCGCGGGTGGCATATCCATAAAGGTCTCCATAGCCTCTCCCTCGGAGAACCCCCGGCTCAAAGCCTCGAACTGCTTTATAACGATAGTGACCGCTCCGAGAAACGCCTCACGCGGACTGATGGAACCGTCCGTATCGATAGTAAAACGCAAACGGTTGTAATCAGTACGATCCCCTACGCGCATATCTTCCACCTCATAATTTACTTTTTTGACTGGACTAAAAAGTGCATCCATTGTCATCATACCGACTTCTACCTTCTCTTTGCGTGCCAACTCTCGCGGCACATAGCCAAGGCCACGCTCCACAATCAGCTCAATATGAATCGAGGCGTCTTTGCCGGTCAGAGTAAGAATCGGCTCGTCGGCATTAATAATATCTACTGTGGAAGGCACAGTAAGGTCCTTGGCTGTAAAGGACTTTTGACCCTTTGCAGAAAGCTCCACCGTCTGTGGCTCCTCTGAATTTACCCGAAATCGAAGCTTCTTGATATTGAGTAATATTGTAACCATATCTTCGAGAACTCCCGGAATTGTAGAAAACTCATGGTGCACACCGTCTATCTTGATGCTCGTTACTGCCGATCCTGGCAAGGAGGACAGCAAAACGCGGCGCAAACTAGTGCCGATGGTTATCCCATACCCAGGATACAACGAGTCGATCTCGAAAATCCCCTGGTTTCCGTTCTCGGAAATTACTTTTGGCCGTGATGGCAAAATAATATCGTGTATCATGTTGCGTAGTTAAATTGTTTTATAAGGTTGCATGTGCGAATAAATAGAGACTAGCGAGCATAGTATTCAATAATAAGCTTCGTGCCATGAAGCTGTGCGCCATCGGTAATCTGTGGCACCGTCGCTATACGTGCCTCATGTGCAGTTTTATCTACAAAAAGCCATTCCGGCGGGTTATATTTTGCAAATATTGGCTCGAAATCAACGACTGTCTTGGACTGCAAAGCTCGTTTGGAAAGGGCTATGACGTCACCCACGCGTAATGCATAGGAAGGCACTCGGGATTTGCGTTTGTTGACGAGCACGTGCCCGTGGCTGACGAGCTGGCGCGCCATACTGCGAGATGGTGCAAGACCGGATTGAAAAATTGCATTATCCAGACGCAGTTCAAGCCCCGCCAAAAGATTGCCACCCGCATCCCCTTTACTCGTAGTCGCGGCTTTTACATAATTTTCAAATTGTCGCTCGGCCACGCCATAGAGCTTGCGCAACTTTTGCTTCTCACGCAACTGCACTGCAAACTCGGAAGATCCGCGCCGGGCTGTGCGACCATGAATACCCGGTGGATAGGGCTTTCGCACAAATGCACATTTTGCCGAAAAACAACGCTCCCCTTTGAGGAACAGCTTCTCCCCTACACGTCTACATGTTTTGCATTTTGCGTCTTCCATGGTGTTCGTTATACTCTACGGACTTTAGCCGGTTTGGTACCATTGTGCGGCAATGGCGTGACATCTTTAATAAAATTGATAGCAAGACCTTGGTTGGCAAGTGCGCGAATGGCCGACTCTCGACCGGCACCGACGCCTTTTACAAATACACCAATCTCGGTCACCCCGATGCCTTTTGATTTTTCTGCAATAAACTCTGCTACCTTGGAAGCGGCAAATGGCGTGCCTTTTTTGGCACCCTTGAAACCGAGCGATCCGGATGAGCCCCAAAAAATCACACCCCCCTGATCATCAGCAAATGTAAGAATCGTATTGTTATACGTAGAATTAATGAACATAAGACCACTGGAAAGCTTGCGCTTGGTCCTCTTGCCCTTGGAGGTCGAACCACTGGATCCGGAGCCGCCCTCGTCTGATTTTTTGATTATACGTTTCTTGCCCATTGGAATAGCATTGGTGTTTATTTCTTCTCAACCGATCGTTTACCTGAACCCATAGTTTTACGGACATTACCGCGGCGCGTGCGCGAATTGGTCTTGGTGCGCTGTCCGCGTACCGGCAACCCGCGCATATGGCGGGTGCCCCGATATGCCGCGATATCTTTCAACCGCTTGATATTCATCATGATCTCGCGACGCAAATCACCCTCGATCTTGTGGGTCTTTTCAATAATATCACGCAGTGCCGCTACCTCCGTGGCATTCAGCTCGGCGGTACGCTTGAATGGATCAATTTTGGCCGAGACCAAAATTTTCGCAGACAATGCGCGCCCGATACCGTAAATATAGGTAAGGGCAATACGAATCTGCTTTTCATCTGGAATAGTAACTCCTGCGATGCGTACCATGGTAGTTATCCTTGTCGTTGTTTATGTTTCGGGGTCGAGCAGAGTACGAACAGACGTCCTTTGCGGCGCACGGTTTTGCACTTGATGCATATTTTCTTGACTGATGCGCGTACCTTCATAAGAAATATTAGAGTCTATGGACAATCCGCCCCTTCGTCTCGTCGTATGGAGTCATCTCCACCCGTACCCGATCACCCAGTAAAACGCGAATATAATTTAGCCTCATCTTTCCTCCGAGATGAGCAAGTATTTCTTTGCCTTCATCCAATCTAACCCGGAACAGCGTATTGGGCAAGGTTTCGATGACGACCCCTTCTTTTATAATCTTATCCGGCTTGGACGAATCCATATATTAATACAATACGGCTTATCCTAGCTTATTTTATAAGTAGCGTCAAGATCCTGGGACACACGAGGATGGAGATAGCCAAATAAGACTCATGGGATAGAGTCGTCGGAACCCCTTTGCCCAAAAAGGCTTCTAATACAAGGCTTTTTTGGACAGCCACTAGTTTTCCTTTGTTTCTATAAAGATATAGTCGAGATTGGCTGGAATCGTACGCACCCAAGGAAGCGAAAACTTATATTCGGCCTTCGTAATAGCAGGGTATTTTTTGAATACCGCATCAAAATTAGCAGTGCTTTTAGCATCCGCCAAAGCCCGTGCAAGCTCTTGATTGTTCACTCTCCAGAGAAATGTAGCATCCCCGCTCGCCCGTAATGTCATAGTACCCGCCTTAGTATCCCGATGAGAAACGGTGAGTGTAATATCGTTCGGATTTTTGATGTCTACCAATCCTTTGGGCATACCATTCGCTTCGGCAAGCCTCGCCACCAAATCCGATTGCTTGTAGATGATGGCCCGAACCTCGGTCGTCTGGCGCGCCAAGAATGTCTGACGATCCGGCATAGCCTCACGATCCACGGTACGGAATGAAGATGCAAACTCGGTCGCACCCTCAAGCAGCACAAACCCGGCGGGAATCTTTTGAGAAAGCTCGGATGCCGCCTTGGTCTTTGCGTCCGGCATGAGAGCCTCTTCCGCCTTTGCAAGCTCCCCGCTGGTTGGCGCATATGACTTGCCGATGAATCCTCCTACCATGGGTGTTTTTGATTTGGCATAAAAACCCTTGTATTTTTCGGTTCCTTGGAATCCCGGAATAGTGAAATCTGTCAAATCCATATTATAATCCGTACCCGCCTCTTGGGCGGTAACGACAACTTCCACCGCCCCTGCAGTCACCAATTTGCCGTCCTTTAAAGTTGCTGCCGGGATAGTAAGGGGTGATTGGATGCGGTATATTTTTCCATTTTTTGCTGCAAAACGAGTGTTGGCAACCAAACGTTGTGGCACCGAGCTTATCGTATTGAACACGATAATCGTACCACTGGCTTTTTTGCGGATATCGGAGAGATTGGATGCCGGAAACTCTTGCTCTTGTGTATGGGTAAATGTGATAAGCTCTGCAGGCAAAGCAAGTCCATTTGTAGCAGTAGAAACGATAATATCCGTAGCAATAGATTTGCGCTCAATACGAGGATATACCGTCACATAGAGCTTGGCCAACTTTTCAGAAGCCATGTAGCCAACCGCCCCAAATGCGATCAAAGCGGCCAGCACCAGAAGAAGCCGGCGTTTTGGATGCGTCTTTGCAGGACGCCGCGGAAGCATCTTGTGCTCCTCTGGCGCAGGCAACTCCTCCATATGGCTCTGATGCGTATCAGGCGGCATTTGGGACTGGCGCTCCATGCGGTCTTGTTTGTTTTTCTCCAGCCACTCTTCTAGCGGTGTAGGATCATGCGGCATACCCGCGGGCAGAGAAGAATCGTCTTTGCGCACAAATGGCTGCCGATCAGAGGGAGTAGTAGTCGGATGCGGTCGCTCAAAAGCTGTTGCAGGGAGATCCGTGCTCGGCGCAGTAGTCTTTTTCCTCAACACAGCAGGACGAGTTGACTTGCGAGTAGAAAGTATATCGGAGACGACAAACTTTCCTGTGGAAGCGTCGACTTTGAGAGAAACTTTTTTTGGTGTGTTTTTCTCTGGCATAAGTATTATTTATAAGGATACCACTAATCTTCTTTTAAAAAAGGAAGTAAGGTCAAGCACGCAAGCCCGAAATCCTCAGGTCCCATGAAATAAGACGGATTTTCAAAAAATTCCTGTATCGCATGCGGTTGTATCACACTCACCGGGATATCTCGCTGGGCAGGCGTACGAAATACCCCCTGGGGGAATCCGCGTTTGTATTTCAAAAGAAGTGAACCGCCGCCCGAAAGGACAATATGCTCCGGAGAAAATCCGCCACGGAAAAGCTGTTCCAACTCCCGAGAGACTGCCAGACGCCAGCTGGATACGGCCGACTCCACCACCACCTCAATCCGGCGAGTAAGCGCATCCTCAAGCGTATTCTCTGTGTAGCGCCGCAGAGTAAAAAGCGCATCATGGAAACTCAAATGGAAAGACTCTGCAATTTTACGGATAATAGCGCCTGATCCGGTCGGAATAGACACCACGCTTTCTAATGCCCGATCCTGAATCGCCGATACCTCCGTGATCTCGCCGCCAATATCTACAAATACCATCCCCGCCTCCGTATCCATAATACCATTGAGCACCCGAAATGTTGCGGTGGGGATACTGGTAAATGTACACCGTGTTTCTCGCCTGTGGCCACGCAAAAACTCCTCAATCTTTTCTCGAAATGACCGCATGTTGGCTTCAAGCCGGGTAACCACCTCTATCGTCTGGCCATTTTTACCGATCGGATCCAGCATGCGATAGCCATTCACTAAAATCTTACCCGGACTTTTGGTAAAAAATTCTAGATCGTTCCCCATATGCACATCCAGTGATTTTCGTATGTCAGCCTCTGCCCGCATGGTCAGATCCTCAATCTCTTGTTGCGTGATTAAACTATCCGGGTCTTTGCGTGGCTTCGATATGCGTACCGATTTAGAAATATAAAACGGCGCGGAAAGACCTACAATAATCTCTTCCGGGGGCACTTTTGATTTTTTCAAACTTTTTTCATAGACCTCCCGCACCCCGCGAATAGCGTGACGAGATAGCATATGCGCATCGATGCCGGCACTCGTATCAAGCAACGAGCGATACACCTCGTGCACGTAGGGCCTTGGAGATGCTGTATGGCTTTTTTGAAAAGAAAAAAGCGCACCGCTGACCGACGAGGTCCCGATATCGAGTGCAAGCCCAAAGCGAGCCGGTTGTCGCTGCCAAAATTGCATAGCTACGCTCTAGTATACCAAAAAATATCTCTCCCAAATAGAAAACAGCCCCGCCGATATGGCAAGGCTGTGCGTAAGTTTCGTATTCCAGCACGCCTTATTCAAGCTTAGCCCGAATCCGGCGTACTCCTGCGGAGGATGATTCTTCTTTTACAATATGAATACCCCGTATCTCGCCCGTGTGCTCCACATGCGGGCCGCCACAGAGCTCACGAGAGAAGACCTCGCCAGTTTTGGAGTGCACTATAGAATACACATTCACCATGTCAGGATACTTCTCCTTAAAGAAATGCAGTGCGCCGAGCTTGTCGGCCTCGGCATAGGGCATCTCTACTCGCTCCACGGTGTAGTCTTTTTTAATAGCGTCGTTGACTATTTGTTCTATGCTTTTTAGTTCTTCAGGGGTGACTTTGCGCGAGAAAGCAAAATCAAACCGCGTACGCTCGGGTGTAATATCCGAACCCATCTGACGCACATCATCTCCCAGGACTTTGCGCAGAGCGGCCTGCAAGAGATGCGTCGCCGTATGCAGACGCGTGACGATTTTTACCTCTTCCTCAGTACCAGCTTTAAGCTCGCCCGTATCAAGTATCAGACCATGCCCGCCAAATTTTCCTTCCTGACCGGCGCGGGAAATTTCCTGATGTTTTTTTCTCTCTTCCTCAAATTGCGCTTCATTATAAGCAAAACCCTCCAACACAAGAATTTCTTCTAGGACGTCCTCTGTGAGTCCATATGATTGATGCAGATAGAAAGCGTCAGTTCCAGAAATCTCATTGATAGGATTTAAATCGCCAGATTGTTTCTTTTTTTCAATTAACTGTAGAAGTTCGCTTATCCCCCTATCTAAAGTTTTTAAGAATTTATCACGTTCTTCATGTATGGTTGACCTTATAGTATTTGCTTCGTGGGCAATTTCTACATAAAAATCTCCATACATATGGATAATTTCGTGTATTACCGTATCCAGGATATGCGGCGGTATCTTGTGCAGCTTTTCAAATACCATCACCCGACGCATCAGACGCCGTAATACATACCCTGCTTCTTTGTTGGAAGGACGTACGCCATCAGCAATGAGAAACGCCATGGCGCGTGCGTGATCCGCAAATACTCTCCGTTTTACATCATCAAGATTATCCGGCAAAAGCTGAAGCAAGGAGTAGAATAAATCAGTCTCAAAAATGGTCGGCGTTTTTTGTACCACCATGACCAAGCGCTCAAGCCCCATACCGGTATCTACGCCCGGCACGGGGAGCTTCTCTAATTTTTTGCCGGACGAGCCGCTATTGAGCTCCTCACGCGATCCTGCAAATAGAAACTCGTTAAATACAATGTTCCAAACCTCAATGTCCTGCCCGGCGCCATTAGTACAATAAATCTCTGTGGTCGGCCCGCAAGGTCCTCCGGATCCCGTTGGCCCCCAAAAGACATCATCCATCCCCTGCTCGATTATTTTTTCTGGCGGGATGCCAAGGCCTAGCCAAATGGCGCGAGAATCTTCATCTTTGGGTACACCAATAGCGTCTTTACCTTCAAATATCGTCACATAAGAAATCTCGAGCCCCATCTCTTTGGTCAGAAACTCATGCGCGAATGTAATCGCCTCTTTTTTAAAATACCCGCCAAAGGAAAAATTGCCGAGCATCTCAAAAAATGTCAGGTGCCGTTCATCTCCTACCTCCTCGATATCGGAGGTGCGAAATGATTTTTGGACAGAAGCTGTATTGAGCGAGCCAAAGTCTTTGATCGCATCTGCCTTACCCGTGTAGTAGGGTTTGAACTGTTGCATACCCGCGGTCGTCAAAAGCACCGAGGGATCATCCGGTATCAGCGAAGAAGACGGCACCGCTGTGTGCCCGTGATTTTTGAAATATTCGAGAAATCGTTTGCGTATTTCTTGCGCCTCCATAGTGGTATTATTTAACCAAAAAAAATCTCATTTGTCCAAAAAAAAATCTGCTCACTCAAGCAGATATATACTACGGTCTTTGTCTTTCAAAAAACTGAATGACCAGACGCTTTGTCTCCTGTGGGGCAAAAAATGATACCAAATGTCCAACATCCGGAAACGAATGCATCTCCTTTGGGAGAGATGCAGGCAACCTTGCATATATTCGCTCTCTACTTTGCAGAGCCGGATGCGGTTGCTCCCCATCAATCACTATGCAAGGCGCTTTGATGTTGGCAAGCGCCCCATCGAGTTTGAGCTCTATGACCGAGATAATGTTTTGCGCCGCTACTGCTTTGTTGGTATGGCGGATATTGAGATAACAGAGTCTTACGAGATTCGGCATTTTGGAGAGAAGGCCGTACTCATGCGAGTTCATCATGAGTCCATAAAATATTTTGAGCGATTCAGGGGACTCTTCCAAGTGCCTCGTCCTATTGAGGTAATAATAAGCAAGGGCCCGCAGAGCAAATGGTCGTCTGCGTTTGAGTAGTAACTCTGCAAACATGCGCATACCTCTTGAGTGCCGTACGAGCTCCGCACCATCCTCCTGTGCCCCTTGCACCGCGCATCCCAGAACAAGCTCCGGAAAAAGTATTGAGAGCGCGAGCACCACCGAGCCGCCATAAGACATGCCAAAAAAATAGGCTTTCTCTATCCCTATTGCTTCACAAAACGCGCGCACGAGCTCCGCATCGCTCAATACCGTATGCTCAAAGTCCTCCGGTCCGTCTATCGAGGGACTCGAGCCATGCCCCGGCCTATCTATCGCGATAAATGTCCATCCGGATGGCGGGGTGAGCATAGCATCAAAGTCACTGCGAGATCCCAATATGCCGTGCACCAACAGAAGATATTTTGATCCATCGCCGCGCCTCGTGTACGGAACAGCAGTTTTTCTACCAATCGGAAAATTAAGTACCTGGATGCCTGACACTGCTAAAGGCAGATAATCGTTTTTGTGTACAGTCACGACACACCTCTTGTTGTCAAAAGATTTTGCTGCATACTAGCGGGTTTCCTTCAAAAAGGCAAACAAAATCCCCCCACACAACCATCTGATTGTGTGGGGGACGTGCACAGAATAGATTGGGAACAAACACCATTCCTAGCACGTTACGGCACCACAGCCTTAAACTCTGCAGTCGATATCCCCCACGTGCCTGAAGATACCCAGGACATGGTATGAGTGCCTGCACCTCCTCCCATCTTGGTACTGGTAGCGTGTTGTATGCCACTATACCCTTTCAGATTGGAGCGGACTATTTGCACTTTTGTGGCGACAGGAGATCCGGACTCAAAATTGAGTACCAGAGAGTCAATGAGTATTGAACCCTGTTGCTTCGTTTGTAAGTCGACGGTTGGGGTAGCATCAAATCCTGTGGCAGTAGCCGTAGCTCCCAGGACATTGGTTTGTGCCACACCCGCGAAGGAGAGTGCTGTGGCAATAATCCTGCCACTCCCTACGGTAGAGATGGCAACCGTATGTGCTCCCGTAGGTTGACCAAGAAGATACCATATTTGGGATAGACGCCCCATCTGATCTACACCTACTGCGCGTGCAAGCGGCAGGTTGTCATAGGTAATACTCCGTACCGCCTCCACATCTGCCGCGGTAGATACCGTGACCGCAAGCAGTCTGTTGGTGCCACTCGAGGTATGAAAGAAGGAGAGCGTATTACTTGCAGTAGTGTTTGAGGCCGATGTGGTAGCATCCAGTACCGGCTCTGCGATCGGCTCGGGTGCCTGCTCTGCAAGTGCTGGAGTTGGCTCTTTGGTAGTATCTGCTGTCAGACTTTTTTGAGTTCCTCCTCCCTCCTGCCAGAGATACCAATAGTCACTGGTGACCTCACCCCCCGCAGAGCGTTCCGCATGACAATAGAGTGATAGCTCGGTGGCATGTGGTGCCAGAGGCGGCAAGTTGGCCATAGCGGAGAGTATTCCGTTGATGAAAAGATAGGCATGCCCGGTGGGCTCAAACAAAAAAAGCTCCCGAAAGGGACTTCCCGTGGGGATAGCGGCATGCAGATCCAGACCGCAGGCCAGAGAGTTGACCTCCCCGGCATGGAAGGTGGCCGAAGGCGCTCTACCACTTCCACAATACGTACCGGCGGCTTTTACTACATGCACAACTCCAACGCTTTGGCCAGTGTTAGTAGTAAGAAAACAGGGTGATTTGTCTAAATTGGAAACCATCACCTGCCGCTCCATAACCAAAGGAAGGGCAGGGTTAAAGGGAAATATCTTGGTCTCTACAGACCCGGTATCGCCCCCAGTGGCTGTGTACAGACGCAACTTGGCATTCGGATCAAGCGTGGTAGCACTCCCGCCCAACTTTTGTATGTATACCGGATCAAGTACATCGGCGATAAATGTATCCGCTGAAAGATCATGGGTAGGAATCTCCCTAGCAGGGAATACCGGCCCGGTGCAGGGATTTTTGTCCAATGTATAGGTCAGACTCTTGGAGAAGAGAGACGTGCCATTGGAAAAATATGCCTTCACTAGAAAGGTGTGCGTGGTGCCGACAGCTACCTGGTAGATAACGTCGTTTGCACGTACCCCGTCCATATATACCTCGTATTGAGCCGCCTGCTGATCCTCCCAGGTGATGCGTTCTGTTGCGGTTACTCCATCCGGACAAGATGGAGTAACGGTAATGGCAAATGGTGTGGTAGATGGAGCTACCGGACAAGGCAACGTAGACGCATTCTTCCATGTGCCATACGAGATGATGTCGGTAGCAACCAGTTCTGCTACACCGCGATAGGTGATAGTAGCCCCGCATCCAGCAGACACCGGCAAGTCAAAGGTCTCGCTGAATGATCCTGCACTTACCGAACGATGCACAGTTTCCGTGACACTTGTTGCAGATGCGCCATATTCTAACCATACATTCGCCGTATGCGATACTGTTCCCTGTACTCCTCCTTGTACGAGTGTCTCCATCTGCATAGGTGAGTCACGAGTTGTTACGGTAAGTGAAGCTCCCTGTGGGATATATGGTGGAGGGACAGGTTCGGAAGGTGGAGGGGGGATATCTACATCTACAGATATCTTTGTTCCTGCAAGCGTAATATCTTGAGGAATAGACACACTGGAGCTAGGAAAATATGCACTACATGAAGGCAGTACCCAATCACCCTC
>MHNR01000030.1:0-11817 GCA_001819875.1 Candidatus Ryanbacteria bacterium RIFCSPHIGHO2_02_FULL_48_12
CTCCAATGGGTTGGACTCTTCCATCGTCCCATGATGAGGTATGACCTCACCCGTACCGAGCTTGAGAGCGCGTTTCTCTATGGCGCGGCATCCGCCGTCAAAAAATACCGCCTCCCCGAGTCAAATCTTTCCTCGATGGAGTACGGAGGATGCGTGCTCTCTGATATTGAAAAAAAGGGACTAGATCTCAAGCAACTTGTGCCTCGCTCCTCCTACACCAATGGCCGGCATGAGCTGGGATACAACTTCGGGGGCAATCACTTCTTAGAGATCCACGCGGTAGAAAAAATTCTGGATCCCACCAAAGCACAGCAATTTGGCATTCGGGAAAATCAATTGCTCCTCTTCTATCATGGCGGCGGCGGGCACGCAACCTACCACTTAGGCAGATACTTCGCGCGCAGAGAAAAAAACACCCCTATGGAAAAGTTTGCGCTTTTTTGGTTAAAACTCCTATTCCATTTTGGATCCCTAGAGGGGCTCCGCAACGCGCGTATACGCTGGCAGGCATACTTTTCACGAACACCCTTCCCTGAGATCCCGTACGCCTCATCCGAAGGTAGACGCCTCATGCAATCGATAAAGATCGGCCTCAACTATGGCTATGCTTTCCGCGTAGCACTTCTGGCTCGACTGCGGGACGCGCTCCCTGAATCTGCAGAGATCTCTTTCGTCTGGGACGCGGCACACAATTCTATCATGGAAGAAGCGGTCAACGGCGAGCAACTCATGGTACATCGCCAAGATGCCGTACGGGTATTTACCGGCAAGCCTGTCATGGTCGCCGGCTGGAATACCCTCTCCTATCTTGGTGCTGGCAATGAGCCTATAGATTTTATGCATAGCTCGGCCACACCATCCGCTGGCAAAACCATCGGAGCTTGGAAGAAAGAGGGTAAAAGTACCGAGGACAAATCACACGAGACACTCGTCTCCCGACGCAAAGAACCAGAACTCCGGCATGAGACACACCAGACGTCTGAAGGACTATTTGCAGTAGTGAGCGAATTCGAAAAAGAAGGTATAATACGCCCAGTAGCCTATTTGCGTCCCCTTGGCGGACTTAAAGGCCAATAATATTATGCCCACCATATCTGAACTGCGCGAGTCGTTACAGCGCGAAAAAATCGAAGGGAGGGAGCGCCCCTGGGGTTATGTATGGCTCCAACGCGGCCCATCGATCTATCTTACTTGGCTCATCGCAAAAACCCACTTGCAACCCAATACCATTACCGGCGCGAGTATACTTGCAGGCGTCATCGGAATGTTGCTGCTCTCCAGTGGACGCTGGGGTATAATGCTCCTCGGGATTTTCTTTTTTTATCTCAATCTCATTCTTGACCGTGTAGACGGCGAGCTCGCCCGCTATAGACAGACATTCTCTCTCAAGGGAATATATGGGGACGAGATAAATCATCTTATCATCCCTGCTCTATTTTTTGCCGGTCTTACCTGCGGCATAGCAGAGCTAAGCGCCTCGTTCCCTACACACATACTTGTGGGGTTGGGAGGCATTACTGCATCTGCCATGATACTCATCCGTGTTACCCACAATATCCCCTACCAGATCTATCTAAAAAAATATATAAAGTACGAGGTGTTACGCCCTCTGCCCACAGGAATACCTCTTCCTACCGAAGACCTACGATCGCAATATGCCGTAATCTACCCCGTCGTGAGAGCTGTACACCAATTCCAAGACTTCCTCATTATTCTGTTTGTATTTGCAGCGAGCCTCATCGCGGAACGGCTCTGGAGTATATCGTACTTTCTCTTCCCAATTACCTCATGGATGCTTCTCGGCTATGCGGTATTCCTCTCTCTTATCGTCCTTGAGAACTTCTGGAAGGGCATGCGATCCATTGAAACGCGTATGCAAGAGCTGGAAAAAACCGAACGCGGCTAGGATAAACATCAATGGTTCAGCTTTAAAACGCAAGCGCGGATTGGACACCGGTCCCGACATAAAGGCAAATAGAAAGACAAGCGCGGCAAGTAGCAGTAAGGCCCCCCGGACACGCGGGTCTTTTTGTTTGCATGCAAACCAAATCCCAAATACCATGCCGAAATTAATTACCAACCAGCACAATCCTCCTATCATCAAAAGGATAACCGGCAGAGCCTCCTCGGTACGCAATACACGCCACAGGACACCAAACTCTCCCTCAAGAATATGCCCACTAATGTTAATAATCGGCGCATCGGCAAGCGCAAATTTACTCGAAAGATACCGCAACCCATCACCAAAGAAAAACGGCAGAGTCTTTACCGTATAAAATACCGCAAACGAAATAGGGCGCTCACTAATATAATCAATCGTCACTTTTTGGAGATACGGGGCATTGGCAAATGTCGGGTCGTCATTACCATAAGGACTGATAGCGACTACGCGATCCCGCAGAGCCACACGCGCCTCTTTGAACGAGACATTCTCCTCATGAGAATAAAAATATAAGAGATCAAACAGATAGACTTTGTGTATACCAATGGATGAGGTCTGCCAAGAACCATACGTCAGCTTATTGCGTACCAGCCAAGGAGCGAGCACCAGGAGAAACCCTGTCAAGAATATCACCGCAGTACATACCACACTCCGCATGCGCTCGCCGCGGCGCATCCAGAGATACGCAAGTACAAAGACAATCGGCAAAAATTGCACCTCCGGCCGGGTGAGCGCAGAGACACCCAAAAAAATTCCGCCCCAAAATACATTGCGCTCGGGCGGCACCATGCTGATCGCGCCTTTCAAAAAATAATAGATACCCGCGAGAAAACATAACGCAAACAACGTCTCGGTAAATACCGCTCCCGCAAGATACACCCCCACCGGCTCGGCCGCAAACAAAAGCCCAGCAACGATACTGGGGAGGCTCGGCATAGCCAGCGATGCAATTTTGTAGACGAGAACTGCTGTAATAGCCGCGAGAACTATTTGAGCAAGCGCCACCAAAAGCAAGCTTTCTTTCAAGGAAAACACTACTGCAAGAAACACTGGATAGACCGGTTCTATGGTTTGTTCCGGCTCATAGGGCGCACTCGGGGAAGGAGAATACACTCCTTCGTACGCAAGGTTGTGTCCGAGATTGAGGTATCGTGCCGAATCACTCCCCGGCGCAAACGCCGCTCGAAACGCCTCTGGCCCCTGCCAAGCCGCATACCCAAACACCAAAATAAACCGTAGCGCAAACGCCAATAATCCAATGTACAAGGCCACTTTATGAGTACGTAAAAATTGCATATACGTTAACGAAATAAGGCTAAAAATTGCTCACGCACAATCGCAACATCATACCGCGCCACGAACGCCTTCTCGATGCCTGCGACTTTAGATGCAAGTCCCTCCTCATGACGCAGACGCTCAATAACTTTAAAAAAGAGATACATATCATGATGCGGCAGGACAAAATCATAAAGTTCGGGAGGCACAATCTCACGCACACCTCCTACGTTAGATGCCGCAAACGGCAGACCCGAGGCCATAGCTTCCAGGAGCGCATGTGGCACCCCCTCCTCCTCTGAAGGCATTAAAAATACATCAGCAAGTGCAAAATACGTCGGGATATCCTGATTGGGTACGCCACCCTCAAATCGCACCCGATGGTCAAGACCAAGCTCATGTATCTCACGCTGTATTTCCGCCTCCATAGGCCCGGAGCCCACCACAACAAAAAATATTGATGGATCATCACGCCATTGGCGCAAGAGCTGTGGAATATGCTCCGCCCCCTTTCGACGACTCAAATGGTGTACGAACAATATCACGAACACATCCTGAGCGATGCCAAGCTTTTCCCGAGCGACAGACCTTTGTAGTTCTTGGAAACGCGCGACACGCACTGCATTGGGAACAATACGTACCATCTCCAAACGTATACCATACTGCTCTTGGTACATCCGCGAAAGGCCTATTGTCCCCGTCACAAATATCGCATGTGAGAGGATATACCGAAACACGCGCTCCTCTCTGGCGCTCCGCTTATAGAGCCATGGCATCCCACAGTTCCAATAATACGTCCTGCCACCAAATACGCGCGTTACCCAGAGCGCAGCGAGCGCCCCCTTAAAAGAATAGTGCACATAAAAGTCTTTGTACCCCTGTACACGCGCCAACACCACCCTGCAAAACACGAGAACCATATTTGATCCGCCCGAGATCAGACGAATATCAGCATCCCTGGCAAGTGAGTGGATAAACTCATGCTTCTCATAAAAATGCGTATCGGTGTCTAACCGAGCATCAGGCAAAATATATCCGATACGTATGCGTTTCGTGCTCATATGTGACAACAGAACTCCCATGCATCCTTTGTGGTTTTTAGATATGCCTCTTTAGAGGTCAACTGCAAGGCGCTTATGCGGGCATTTTGCCTCAAAGTAGTCCGCAATGCCTCATCGCGCATTACCCAAAGCATGCGCGAGACAAGCGCATGTACGTCCCCCACCGGCACAATAAGTCCGTTTATGTTATCTTTGACGATCTCCCTTGCTATCCCCACGTCCGTCATAATAACCGGCAGACTTGCCGCCATAGCTTCTATCACCGAGCGCGCATATCCTTCATAGTTTGAAGTAAGCACATAACACTCGGCTGATGCATAATAATCCGCGAGATTTTCTGCCTGCCAGCCGACAAACTCCACTGCATTTTGTATGACCATAGCGCGCGCGGCTCGCCCGAGATTTTTACGCTCCGGACCATCGCCCACAATCACCAGATGCACATTTTTTTCTTTGCGAAGCACCTCTCGAAACGCTTCCAGAAGCAGTATAATATTTTTCTCCTGGGATAAACGCGAGACCGCCACAAATACAAACGGACCGGACCGGAACGCAACTTCTTTGTGACCAAATTTACTCGTATCGACAAATATTGGCTGTACGCGGACTCGGCGCGGGTCAAGCGCAGGAACCCAAAGCAAGACAGAATTTTTGATACGTTCACTCACCACGCGTATACAGTCTGCCTTCGGTAAAATCCGACGCGCAATCAAAAGACGAATTTTGTTTTTCAAAGACTCCGCTTTAAAAAATGGGCTCAAAAGATCGGTGTGGATCTGGAGTTCGAGCGAACAACCAAATCTCTGTTTGAGCAAAGCACCAACGAGCCCTACCTCAAATGGATCTTGGGCTGTTATCAAAATCTTGTCTCCCGAACCTTGCTCACGCATAATCGCCTCACGTGCGGACGTATACAAATCACGGACTGCTGTAAACTTCCCCCGACGCGGGTCAAATACCAGTACATAAAATTTTGCGCAAAGACTCCGATACTCATCCATGCGCCGAGAAGCCGCCGATCCGGGACGCATTACCTCCGGATCACGACTAAGCATAATCACTATCATAAGCCAAGTGCGGCTAGCGTCTCCTGTATCATATGATTATGCGAAAACTGTGCGCCGGTATCCCGCGCTCCTTGAGCGATTTTTTGCTGCAATGCCGTATCCGCCAACAAACGCATGACACTATGTTGCCAGGCCATCTGGTCATTATACCCTGCTATCAATGCATTTACCTCATCCTCGACAATCTCCCGATTGCCGCCAGACTCCGTAGTAATAATTGGCGTCCCCGCCATCATTACCTCCAAGAGCTGATGAGAGAATCCCTCATACCCTGTGTTTAAAAGAAATATATCTGCGGCGCGTACATAGCGCCCGAGATCCTCCCGTTGCTTCCCCCCCAAAAAAATAACAGTATCTGCTACTCCCTGCGACACCGCCTCCTGGCGCAGACGACCTTCTTCTGGTCCGGTGCCGGCAATATATAGTCTCGCATCCGGGTGGGTTTTTAAAATCTCCGGCATCAAACGTATCAAGAGTGCAAATCCCTTCCAGGGCACCAGTCTGCCCGCGGAGAGCAGTACCGGACCGGAAAGTTTTAGCTCTTCACGTACCACCGCTTTGGGAACTGAAGCGGGTAAGACCTCGATAGCATTATACACTACACGCACCCGATCAGGGGCAACACCCCACCGTTCTACTACGGATCGCAAATACACACTCGGGACAATCACGATTTTCGCTCTTTGGGTCACCATGCGCTCCACCTTGCGTAAAAATTCAACACGCACGCCGTATGTTTTTTTCAAAAAATCGTCCAGAAGATCTGAAACGCCAAACCGTCCCATGCCCTGCTCCCACGCATAATCCCCGGCTACGCGAATAACAAAACGTCTACGGGTAATTATTGCCGCGATACAAGCAGGCAATCCTGCACTTACCGGATCTTGCGCAAATATCATATCTGCCCGCATACCATACCAGAGCACCTCCAAAAAATAACAGAGATGGCGCACCCCCTTGGGAATGTGGCGACCCACTACCACCACGCGAAATGTTGAGCTTGGCACTGCTCCACCACCATACGTCACTACCGTAATGGTATGACCCCGACGCGACAAATGCTCGGCAATTGTTTTTGTGTATGTTGCCGGGCCACCGATTTCGGGAGGATAGATGCCTGTTGCGATAACGATACGCATATTAGAGCTCTTTCATGAGTGCCTCCATTTGGGATGCGACGTGATCCCAAGAATATGACTCCACAAATCGCGTGCGGGCGGCAGCGGCAAGAGACGCATATAATGCATGGTCAGCAAATAACATCATAATTTTTTCCGCAACGTCATGTGGATCCTCGGTATTGGCAAATAAGCCGGTAATGCCATCACTAAGAAAATCCTCGATGCCTCCGACTTTGGTCGCAACTACGGGAAGACCTGCGGCCATCGCTTCCAGAAATGATGTGCCCAAACCCTCCGACCGAGACGGCCGCACGAAGACATCTGCTGTGGCAAGTTCTTTATGAATCAAGGAAAATGGTAAGGCACCGCGAAATAGCACCTTGCCAGAAAGCCCGAGACTGTGTACCAGCGCCTCCAGATCTCTACGCAAAACACCATCTCCGACAATGCGGCATATCACGTCAGGATATCGCTTCTCCACTTCGGCAATCGCATGGATAAGAACATCGATACCATTTTTTTTGACCAAGCGCGAGGTGGTAATGACCACATAACTTGGCCCAGTGCGCTCATGTGGCATAAACACATCTGTCGCAACACCGTTGGGGATCACTACAACTGGACCCAGATATCCGAAATATTTTGCAAGATGCATAAGATACATACTGATCGCATGCACGCGCGTAGCATGGCGCAAAGCAAATCGCCAAGAAAAACCAATCAGACCTGCTCTGGCATGACGCAAATACTCTTCCGAATCCCCCTCCTGGAGCGTGAGGAGAAATGGTATCCCTTTATCAAGCCGCAAGCGTTTCAAAAGAGGAGGGACGAGCGTCATATAGCTCACCATAACCCCCCAGAACATACGAACCTCATGCTCCCGCATAATCTGCCGAGCCGCATGCATGCCAAGCATCGGCGCCAAAAGCTTGTCCACAAATGGCACCCCTAGCCCCAACCTTCTTACCTCCACATTACCAATACGTTCACGTGCCGGATACCGGCGGTCCATACGGCACGTGAACAAGAAAAAATCGAGATCACCGATACGATCCGTAACTTCCTGAATAGCAAGTTCCGCACCACTCGCAAGCGGCAAATATGCAGTCGAGAAAATGATAACCGCTTTTGCGCTTTGTTTTTTAGCCATTTTAGCCATATTATAAACCTACCGATGAGCTCCGGTCAAAGAAAAAAAATATTATTTGTCATCACCAAATCCGTCTGGGGTGGTGCGCAGAAATACGTATACGATATCGCAACCCACCTCCCGGGGGATCGCTACGAACCTATGGTAGCCTTGGGGGGAGATGGCCCGCTGGCCCAAAAACTAAAAAAAGCTGGTATTTCAGTCTACCACATACGCAACTTCCAACGCTCGATAAATCCCCTCAAAGATCTCTTCGCCTACGCCGAGCTTGTACGGCTTATCTGGCATACCCGCCCCGCCATCGTGCATGCCAATAGCTCCAAAGCTGGCGGGCTCGCCGGTCTTGCCGTATGGTCATGCCAGCTACTTGGGCGCGCGCCTCTGCGGATAATATTTACCGCTCACGGCTGGGCGTTTCATGAGTCGCGGCCCCGATGGCAAATTGCCCTTATCAAGGCTTCCAGTAAACTTACCAGTATGCTTGCCGATACCGTAATTACTGTTTCAGATTATGACCGATCAGCGGCCTTATACCTTAAAATAGCCCCAGAGCACAAGATTATAACGATCCACAGCGGCCTTGCGGCTACAACATTTCTGGAGCGATCCGAGGCCCAGAAAGAGCTTCTCGGCACCGAGAAGCAATTTTTAATTGGCACGCTCGCCGAGTGGACACCCAACAAGGGGCTCTCTTTTCTCTTAAAAGCCGTACCGCATATCATCCGCCAAGAGCCACAAGCAGTATTTTGCCTTATCGGCTGGGGCGAACAAGAAGCGGCACTCCGCCATCAAGCTCGCATGCTCAATATCGAGCAGTATATCTATTTTGTAAGTGGCAAGACCGAGGCAGCGCGGTACCTGAAAGCCTTTGATATATTCGTCCTTCCCTCGCTCAAGGAAGGCTTGCCTTATACAATTCTCGAGGCGGGAGCGGCGGGACTACCGGTCATCGCCACACGCGTGGGCGGCATTCCCGAGATTATTCAAGATGGCTACAATGGGCTACTCATCTCGCCCGCATCAGAGACCGAGCTTGCGCGCGCAATTGTACGCCTTACAAAAAATAACGAGGAGCGGCAACATCTCGCCGCCGCACTGCAAAAAACAATTGAGCACAAGTTTCAATTTACCACATTCATCCAAGAGACCTTACGCGTCTATGAACTTTGAACAAAACGCCTGCGCGCAAGTAGTAAAAGTACCCCGGCAACAATGCCGAGCACTATACTCAAGACAAACCAGAATATATTATTCTCGAGTACCCGCTGTGCAATTGGCTGCGGCAAAGCCGCAGCCGTTTCATATTGCCCGAGATTTTGTGCTTGTGCGCTATCTGCGATGACTTCGGTCGCTATCGCGCTGTCCGATGCGAGCACCTCACGCCTTGTCGATTCGTCCGGTTGCACCGCAAGCACTATGCCAGCGCCCTTTGATTTTTTTACTGCAGTTTTTGTAACAACATCATCTGCTTCGCCGGGAGTGGGACGGGCGAGGAGAGGACCCGATTCGCCTTGCACTATACTCATACCTTCCGGGACAGAAAATGCATATGTCACTGTGTCGGCCTGCATACCGTTAGGGTACAAAAGCGCTATCGTCCCCAAAACGTCCAAAAGCGCAGTTTTTGTAACTATATTTTCAAAGACGATAAAACTTTGTGGGGCTATGCGTGTGCCTTCCGGCAATATGAATTTATTGCCGGAAGTATCTTGCAACATCCAGCCAGAGAGGTTGATGGATTCCGCGCCTTTGTTGTGGAGCTCTACCCACCCCGAAAGCCGCGGCATTACCTCGCTGATTATTGCAGAGTTCCTACCGACACGCACTATCGCATCATCAAACGCGGCATGCTCGCCCGAAGCAACCGAAAGCCGTACCGTATATGTGCCGGGAAACGGATAGATATATCTCACGCTCCGCCCCTCTTTGACGATCGAATTGCCAAAATTCCAAATATACCGTGCATCCGGCAAAGGCTCCCCGACAAATCCCAGGGCGCTCCCCTCCATGCGCAACTCCTCACCAGCAACCACGCGCTGATCATCTCCGGCAAATACTTTGATACGCGGAAGTTTTTCTGGCGGTACGTAGGGCTGCCAAGATGAGTCAGAACTAGCTTTTTTCTCCGTGGACACAGTGGTACTTGTGGCGGTGCCGGAGCTCTCTTGACCTTTGGGAGCCTCGGCAGTCGTGTTTGAAGCCTTGGGCGTAGCGACAGCAGTGACCCACGAGCTCCCACTTCTCTGCATAGTTTCTTTGGTAGTATTGTCCCCCGCAGGCCAACCACCAGACGCATTCACCTCATCTACTACGGAACCGGACGTATCTTTTAAGACCAGTGCCTCGCCGCTATTGGCAAGACCGGATCCAAACGGCACGACAAGATCGGCTGCAATACCCGGCACCGTAGTATCATCAGTGCGCTCAATCAAGTAGTACCCTCCGGGCGCTATGGATCCGGAGAGCGCTATATGCAGACCCCCGTCTGTAGTCTCCAAAGTCCAACCCGTAATATCAATACCGCTTGTAGCATGGAGCTCTACCCATTCATTGGTACTTGAGTCCGCAGTCCCCATCCAGGCGATCTCACTAATCTCGACAGACGCAAAAGTCGTAAAAGGAACGCACAGCAGAAAAACAACAACGCATAGTTTAGATTTCATAAAAAATAGACAAAAAAATAAGGGCTTTTATCCCCCCTTAGAAACATAGTAGCGAAATCATCTACACAAAGTCAAGCCCACAAAAAACCACCCCTTCTGGGGTGGTTTTTGTTCCAAGTGCTACTTATTGCTCTATTGAGCCTTCTTTGTCTTCATGGCTTTGAGCTGTGCAAGATCCTGAAGCACCGTGGGATCTTGGGGGTCAATCTTTAAAAACTCCTCGTAGTAGGCAATCGCCGTATCAATCTCACCATCTTGCATCGCCCAGACGCCGGCTTGCGCCAAAAGCTCTACCCCGCCCGACTCTCTGTTTTTTTGAAATCCCTGCTCCAGCATCTGATAAGATTCTCCCTTGCGTCCTTCAAAATTAAAACGATAGAGTGCGGCAAGATCCTCGTACGAGGAGATAATCGCCGGCTCTTTTTCTATAGCAGTCAGATACTCAAGCTCCGCCTTCTTGTAATCTTTGTAATGGTCAAAATACAAAAATGCCAGATTCTGATGTGACCGAGCCTGACTTGGAGAGAGTTCACCGGCATAGATCCAGATGTCCCGAGCGCCCTCGTAGTCGCCAAAGACATTTTTGACAAACGCAAGATCCATCCATGCCAAGAATGAATCAGGGTGCTCCGTTATTTTTTGAACCGCCTCATCGAAACTTTTTTGGTATTTAACCTTGAACTCCTCGGTCACCCCCTTGAGCGCCACCTCATCCTTGTGGAGCGCGGCATAGTCTTTGGGGGCTGGCGGGAGACCGGGTTTGAGTATCACAGTAGTACCAAAATAATCCTTGTACCAGCGAAGACCGAAAAATCCGCCGAGACCGGCAATGGTAACCACGAGAGTGACGAGCAATACTTTGAGCTTAGTCATAGAAATGAGCATACCAAATTTACAGAAAAAATCCAGAACCTGTTCCGGAAGTCGGACTTCCGCATGTTAGACCAAAATCAAGCAACGCAAAACCCCCTCCGTTTGGAGGGGGTTTGTGCTAGTCATCCGCTTTTTAGGCGGTCACAAGAGACTAGTTGGACATAACTGCTGAGGAAGGAGCCGAGATAAGTCCCGGTACCTTGAAACCGTTCATCCAGTCGGCGGTATTGGCCGTATGGCTACCCGTTGACGTAGCGTCAGCAGAGTAATCAGACCAGATAAGCGCCGTCGTGGAAGCAGTTGCCGCCTGATCCACATCGGATTGCTCGAGGTTCGTAATCAAACTGACCTTAAGCATCGGTCGGCGCGCAGCTCCGGTAAGGGAGACGCGGCTTGGACGAGCAGAGTCGCTCTTTAACTTGGTAGAGATCGAGTCTCCTGCACCATCGGTTTGCACCGTAGCGCGGAGTTCAAAGACATACCAGTCATCAGCAGAGCTATCCGGACCATCCTTGAGGATAGGTACCCAAGCATTACCGTAGTCAGTGGTATCAGCCACGATACGGAAGAGCAATGTACCACTACCATCTGAGTAACGAGCCATATCAGAGTAGAACTCTGCGGCTGTACCCGTAGCAGCGGACACTCGCTTGTTGCCATCCGTT
>MHNR01000030.1:11837-13655 GCA_001819875.1 Candidatus Ryanbacteria bacterium RIFCSPHIGHO2_02_FULL_48_12
CGCTCGGTCACCGCCGCGAGCTGAAAGGCCAGTGATACCCGTAGTTGAGACTTCAAATGTGAATTGTCTCAAAGCTACATCGTATGCTGGGTCAGCTTTTACGCGGAACTTGTAGATGACATGCTCACTCGAGGTAAGCGAGGTCTGCGGGATTCCAACAGTCGTATCAAATGTCGGAACCGATCGGAACATGATTACACCGTTGCCGGTTTGGTCAGTTGCCGTCGAAGAGTGTACGCTCTGTCCAGATCCGGCACCAAGCGCCTTGTTCTTCGTGGTGTTAGTAGCGCCATCGTAATCAACACCTACCAGCTCACCAGGCGTACCCGAGAGGGCCGCACCGATGCCAGCAAGGTCAATTTTGACGGTCATATCCTTGTAAGAATCTTTTGGAATGTTGAACGAGCCAGTACCACTCGTCGGGAAATTGAAGTCCTCAACACCATTGGTGAATGCAGGACCTACCTTCTCAACAAGTTTGGTATTGCCATCCCAGAGAGAGATCTTGGCAAAATCTCCTGCTGTGGATGAGCCGGTCGTATCAATCTGCAAGCGAAGATCAGTGAGTGCGAAATCCTCGGTCGTTGCGCTAAAGCGCAAGACGTTGGCAGTCACACCGGTAGAACCAGCGGCCACCCATCGCTCCTGAATAGTGGATGGAGTAGACACTGACCAGCCACCTTGACCACGGAGTGTGATCGTAGAGCCGGTGGTCACTATATCGAGATCTTCCGTGATCTCACTGCCGGTTGAAACACCACTTACCGTCCAGTCGCCATCAGCCAGACCAACAAAGTCAAACTGTGCTACGTCCGCATCATCAAAGCCAGTGGTGATATTGGCCTTGAGTGAGATTACCTTGCTTGACTGCTTCGGTACGATAAGCCCCGGAGAGTCAAGGGTGATAGTGAGCGTAAGATCAGTCTCATTTGCCGTCGCCGCAGGCTCAAGTACGTTAGAGCCCGTATTCAAGGCCTTGGTACCATCGAAGAGCTGGAAGCTGGCAAAGTTGTTGACATCCGAGGTCGGCGCAGTATCCATGTTGGCATGGATTTTGACCGTAGTAATACGGAGGTCTTCGCCCGAGTTGGAGGCATCAAGCGTGAAGCGACCAACTTCTGCACTTGTAGAACCCTCTACAAGGCCTTGGGCGGCAAGCGAATTTGATGGACTAATCACCAAAGCCGCTGCTTTTACGGTCTGGGTATTGGCAGTCACTGTACTGCCCGGCGTCGGGGTTACGGTAGTACCCGTGTCTACGCCTTTGACCGTAGTCAAGTGGGCATCCGGATCAAATGAAATAATGATCGTGTCACTGTTTTCCCAGTTGTTGTCGAGATTGCCCTTAACCGTAAAGGTATTCTGACCAGTCGGTACCGTAACCGTATCGGTGAAGGTTACCGAGGTCTTGGTGTAATCAATTGGACCAGCAATTGCAGCGCCGTTCTTGTCGTAGACCGTCACGTTGGTGATAGCACCACTCGTAGAACCGCCTGCATTGGTAGTCGCGATAGTAAGAGTCCATGAAGTGAATGATACTGGCTCACCCTTGGCCTCGAACATAAAGGATCCAAGAGTTGCTGCATCATCACCATTGGCAATGTTTTGAGAAGGAACTGCGTTTGACTTCTCAATACGGAGACTGCCTGAGCCAATCGTTACCCGATCAGCATCGAAGCGAGGCTCCGCTGGCTGGAACTCTGCATCGTTGTCGTTGTCTGCAGTTGCTGTTTCAGTTGCCGTAGGCTTGATCTTGTAGCCGAAGACTTGGCCCTTGAAGACCGCGTCATCGTAGCGGTAGAGATCGAAGTCTACAGT
>MHNR01000031.1 GCA_001819875.1 Candidatus Ryanbacteria bacterium RIFCSPHIGHO2_02_FULL_48_12
CTCTTTTTTGAATGATGCGCGCGACTCGTCATCCCCCATGGTATTGATATGCACCGCAATATTTTTAAACCCCACCTCCTCGAGCATGGTGTAGAATATCCGGATGATAAATGCGTCCGATACCGGGTCTTCGTCGCCGATCAGCTCAAATCCAAACTGCCCGAACTCGCGAAACCTCCCGCGCTGGGGATTTTCATGACGAAAAAATGAACCATGGTAAAAGAGTTTGACCGGTTGCGGCCACTGGCTCATGCCATGCTCGATAAATGCGCGTGCCACCGGAGCCGTCCCTTCCGGCCGAAGCGTGAGCGTATCGCCACCACGCGTGCGAAAACTATACATTTGCTTCTCCACCACGTCACTCGTATCCCCCAGTGTACGGGTAAATAAATCTGTTTTTTCAAAATGCGGCGTCTCGATACGTTGGAATCCGTAAAACTCCGCTAGACTCTCACCGATTTTTACAATTTTGTCCCAATATGGAAAATCCCCGGGAAGGATATCATGCGTCCCCTTTGGTGTCTGGATTGCCTCGCGTGCTTGTTTTTTACTCATAGTAAAGCGACTAGTGTTTAGTATATATAGGTAGCGATTTAGTAGGTTGTGCCTGTCAAAAACTGCATGGCTCCCGGCGGCCACAGGCGCACAAGGGCTCTCCCTATAAAAAAACTGCGATCGAGCGGCCCCCAGCGGCGCGAGTCGGAACTCTCCAGCCGATTGTCCCCCAATACAAAATATTGAGTGGGCCCGAGATCAAGCGCGATATCCGGAAGTGTCTCCCTCCCTGACGGCAAATATGACTCATTGAGTATCATGCCCTCCGGATACTTTTTGTTTACAATGCGCACCTTGCCTCCGGCCACCTCCACTCGTTCACCGGGAAGACCGATAATCCGCTTAATAAAAAACTCTGCTGGATCCTGCGGATACCGAAATACAATCACCTCCCCGCGCTCGGGGCTCCGAAAATAATAACTTGCCTCATCTATAATCAGATACTGCCCGGTATAAAAATTGGGTTCCATCGAGGCACCTTTGACTACAAAGGGCTGTGCAATAAAAAAACGAATCGGGAGGACGATGAGAAGCGAGATGATAATAACCCGCGCAAATTCCCAGATCTCCAAGGCCCACCCAGCGAAAAAACTCGGGGGTGATACCGAGCCTTTGACATCTTCAATCGTTGATTTTTCTATGTTTTCCTCCATTTTTTCTTAAGAGTACACCACATTTTGCCAAAAATCAAGTTGGCACAATCATGTACCAAATAAAAATATAATAATTTTTCTTTGGTACAACAAGCAAAAGGCTGGTATCATAGGATCCATGGCTACCAAAAAATATGACACTATTATAGTAGGCATTGGCAATACCGGAGAGGAGTACGAACACACCCGGCACAACGCCGGCAGAGACATTGTGGAGCTCGCCGCTAAGACCTATGACTTCCCGGCATTTACTTTCGACAAGTATATGAATGCACTCATTGCTGAGGGCAAAATCGCAAAACAGCGTGTACTTTTGGTGCGCCCCGAGACCTACGTCAACAAATCCGGCGATATTTTCAAATCACTCAAACTCGCCAAAAAAGATATCCCTCAAACTCTCCTCATCATCCACGACGACCTGGACCTACCTGTCGGCACAATGAAGATAGTGCAGAACCGTGGATCCGGCGGGCACAAGGGCATTGAATCCATAATGCGCGCGCTCAAGACCGAGGACTTTGCCCGTATACGCATCGGCATTGCCAAACCCGCACACGTCAAAAAAAGTCAAAACAAATCCGAAGTTATCAAAATCGTCACCTCGACCTTCTCCCCTGCCGAGAAACTTTTGTTCAAAAAAATTGCAAAAAAATCCGTCTCCGCGATAGAGACGTTTGTGTCCGAAGACGCACAGCGCGCCATGAATGAGTTTAACTAAACCGGTATCGGTAGAATCCTCGCCACCGCTCTGCTAGCATATGAGAGAAGCACATCCACCACATGCCAAAACCAGCGAGCGTGGGGAATAGTGCTACAAAGTAAAAGACATTCCTACCCACGGGGTGTTTTTCTGTCTGAGCACGTATCACCATGATACTCGCCATTACGAGAAACACGAACCCCACGACCGCTAGTCCTCCAAAACCACTTACCCGACAACCAGGTAACATACGTATACGTTCCTTTCGCAAAAACCGAGTATGCTTGAAAAAAATACGCTTCTCGTTTAACGTTAGGATACAATTTATACGATGTCCATCACACCTGATACGGACAACTCATTGCTTATTGTCGGACTTACCCCCCAGTTTCTGGAAAAGCCCGTTGTTTGGTATGAAGAACACCAAAGAGAAATCACCCAGGCGCGCATCGCCAACCGTCTGTGGCGTGACAAGACGTTAGTAATCAATACGGGGATCACCCGCAAACTCTCCGAGTTTCTCCGCGAACTGCATGATATCGGATACGTCACGGTGATTACCTTGGAACACCCGGGCGAGCTTACCCGGACCGGCGGCACCATCACGATATTCCCCATCAATACCCGCCACCCCTGGCGGATAGAGTTTGTCGGTAATACCATCGAGTCCCTCATCGAACTCCCCAAGATCGAGAGCAAAGAGGAACAAAAAAGTCCCGAGGCTATCCGGCTCCTCAAAAAATCCAAACTCGAGTGGCTCCGCGCCGGAGACTTTGTGGTACACACAGATCACGGCATCGGGATTTATCGCGGCATCATCACCAAAAACGACAAACCCTATCTCGCTCTCGAGTACGCTGCACCCCAAGGCAAAGACGCCCAGGCCGATATGCTCTATGTACCCGAAGAGCTCACTGAAAAAATATCTGCATACATAGGATTTCGTACGCCATCCATACATCGCCTAGGGACTCCCGCATGGGAACACACCAAAAAACGCGTACGCGAAGATGTCATTAAACTCGCCCAAGATCTTCTACGCCTTTATGCTGAGCGAGCTCTCGTGGAGCGTCCACCCTATGAGCCAATACCAGAGCTTGAGGATCAACTTGCGGCAGGATTTGCCCATGATGAGACCCCGGACCAAACCACCGCGTCAGAGGAGATACTTGCGGATATGACCAAACGCCAACCTATGGATCGACTCCTCTTGGCCGATGTAGGATTTGGCAAAACGGAGATGGCGGTGCGCGCGGCATTTCGTGCCGCCCTGGGTAGCCGGCAAGTCGCCATCATCTGCCCTACCACGATTCTCTGCGACCAGCACTATGAGACATTCCGCGAGCGGCTCAAAAATTTTCCGGTGACCGTAGCTCGCCTCTCGCGCCTGGACAGCAAACCCGCACAACGCGAAACGCTCAAAAAACTTGCCACAGGATCCATCGACATTGTTATCGCCACACACCGCGCACTCTCCAAAGATGTAGTATTTAAACATCTCGGACTCCTCGTGCTCGATGAAGAGCAACGCTTTGGGGTCAAACAGAAAGAACATCTCAAAAATATCCAGCACGGGATTGATGTCCTCTCGCTTTCGGCCACCCCTATACCTCGTACGCTCAATCTCGCTCTCTCACGCCTGCGCGAGATGAGTACTATCTCCACACCACCACCATCGCGCGTAGCCCCGAAAACCTTTGTGCTCCCTTACAGCACTGCAAGTATCAAATCCGCACTTGAGACCGAGCTCGACCGCAAGGGACAGGCGTATTTTTTGTGCAATCATATTCACAAAATCCCGCTTGCTATAAAGAATCTACAAAAAATGCTTCCCCGTGCCCGTATTGCCGCCATCCACGGACGCATGAGTGAGGAGGCGATTATTGCTATTATGCACGCATTTCGCGAACACCATGTGGATATTTTAGTATCTACTACCATCATTGAAAACGGTCTTGATATTTCCAATGCCAATACCCTCATCGTCCAAGATGCCTCCCGCATCGGTCTCTCCCAAGCGCATCAGCTTCGGGGTCGCATCGGCAGAGGCACCACACAATCATACGCATATTTTTTGTACCCGGCACGTCATCTCAAAGAAAAAGCCGCGCAACGGCTGGATGCATTATTTCGTACCCAGTATCTGGGCTCGGGGCAGGATATCGCCATGCGGGATCTTGAAATCCGCGGCGCAGGCAATATCCTTGGCCGCGACCAGTCCGGCCGCATCAATCAAATCGGATTCAACCTTTATTGCCAAATGCTTGCAGAAACCGTCGAACAACTCCGCCGCTAACCGTGTTTGACAATACGTGTGTGCATGCTAGATTGGTGAACAATTAGCACTTTACTATCCAAAAAAGGAGAACCGTATGATAAACATTACTCTGCAAGAAACGCTCAACAAACGGGTGGCAAAAAGCAGTGTTTCTTTAAAAATAGAAAACGAAGGAACTGCTTCTGATCCATACGCAAAATACGACTTTATCGTAAAACTTGAGACACTCAAGCTCATGCTCCAGGAGCTCAAACGCTTCGCCTGTTTCGGCTCCGTCAAAATACTCGTTCAAGGCGGTAACAGATTAAAAACCGATTTTACACTTACCATCCATGACAAGCAAGCCTATGAGGCCCTCCTGCGAATTGCCAAAAGTATTGAGCATATAGCCACAATGTTTGTCCAAGATCACCCAGGGATACGACTGGAATTGCTTTTTGAGCAAAGTGTAACAAGCACTGCCCAAAAAGCTGCTTGATCACACGCTCCCACCCAGCATATGCAAAAACATACCGCCTCAATCGAAGCGGTTTTTTCTTTTTTCATAACGCGGCGCATTACTCTGCCTCAAGCACCGCACCGAGCACCGGCTCTATACGCGAAGCCACAATAACATATCCTGCGTCATTGGGATGTATGCCGTCATACATCAGCTTGGGGTCGCCCAATATCCCCCCGAGAATATCCGGCACAAAGGATACCTTGGTATCACGCACCAGTTTTCGGTATTCACTTTTGTACCGGTCACTCAAAAGTCCGCCGCGGATACCCACCAGCACCACACCCCCACCTACCGCATGAATCCGCCCAATAATCGTACGCAGATTTTTAAACGTCTCATCTATCGGATAACGCTGGAGCGAGTCATTGCCCGCAAGCTCGACCACTACTACTTTGGGATCACGACTCAAGACATCCCGCTCCAGGCGCCCCAGGGCTGACGCAGTAGTATCCCCGCTCCGGCCGGCATTAATAATAGGGATTCCAAGTGATCGAGAAAGGAGTGAGACAAAGTCATGCCCCGGAGAAGCTCCTATGCCCTCGGTAAGACTATCCCCAAAAACAATGATATTCGTCCCGCCATGCGGTGCATCCACAAATGACGACACATACAAAAACAGGCGCCAGAGTGACGCCCCAACTACCGCCACTGCCAGTAAAAAACCTCCAACACGCCTATTTCCTGGCCCCAGCATGTGCATAGGATTTGTTACGAATTTCGTTTGTCGCCAAAATAACGCTCGCGAATAAGCTTGACCACCGCACGGCGCGCCTCATCGGGATAGAGATTGCCCATTTGCGCCACCTCATCAAATCGCTTCCAGACAAGCTCATATTGATTTTGCTCGTTCATATGCTCCTTTTCGGGACCGCCGAGCACCGGCTCACCGGAAAAATCAGCCACCAAGAAAAATGACTCCTCGATCTCCATCGGTATATTTTCAAAATGGAGTAAAACTCCTGCCGGCACAATCGTAATATTGGCCTCTTCTTTGAGCTCGCGAATCACCGCCTCCTCGGCCGTCTCATACTCCTCAATCCTCCCCCCCGGGAAAGTAAAATATTCGTGGCCGCCTTTGACGCGGCGCATCAGCAAAATTTTGCCGTCTCTGATAATAATCGCTGCTGCTCGTTTGTCCATAAGATATATACTAGCTACACAATGCTATCCGTATTTGATCCGATAAGTGCCAGATCCACAAATGATGGCGGCTCGACGCATAGCGGATAAAGCGCACTCGTGAACAATTTGGCATGCTCGCTCAAGCGATGCCGGCGCTCCGCCTCCTCATCCCGAAATGACATAATATGCACAAATGAATACCCATCGGGTTTTTTAAATGCGGCATAGATGACTGTATCCGGCTCACTAGCCTTGACCGCCGAGACGAACGCCCGGATCGCGGACTCGGCACTATCGAGCTTCCCCTCTCTTACGGTAAATTGGGCAAGTTTGTGAATCATGTTTGTTTGTGATTATTTGCCGAAACAGGAAATGTATAAAAATATTTTTGATCTACCTTGTCCTCTCTTATCTCCACGCCATCAGCTCGCAGGAGCTGGGCTTTTTTCTTGCATCCCCCCGGCGCCGAATATCCCCCCAGCTCACCAGAAGCGGCGACCACCTTGTAGCAGGGATAATTGATAGGATCAGTGTTACTCCCCATGATAGACCCAATTGCCCGCGGCGAGGTACCGCAGACCCGCGCTAACTCTTTGTAAGTAGCGACTCTGCCGCGCGGTATTTTTTTGAGCAGTAAAATCGCCTGGTGCATAGCAATATCTTACCATGTGCGCCCCAAAAAGCAGAAAACCCCCGGGGTTTTCTTATGGATTGTCCGAAGACAAGATAAGAATTACCCAGGGGTTGTGCCCTCATAAGAGAGCCGAGGCAGTCATCCGACCGGTGCGAGTGTGTTAGCCGGAGATCGCCGTCGTCACGTCATGGTTCTTCAAAATAGTGCTATTCAAACCAACAGGAGGAGCATTCATATAGAACTCCATTCGTTATGGGTTGAACAAAAAAGACGGCCACAAGACCAGCAAGAGAAGAGACGGAAAGCGCGCATTTAGCCCGCTAATAAAAAGGTTGCATATATGCCTCCCTTTCTCGTCGCTCTATATCTTAGCGAGATTTGACATAAAATAGGTTCGAAAAAAGCGACTTTTTCCAAAGTAGCACCATGGAGCACATTCGTCAATATCTAAAGCCTACCCTGCAAGGAATCCTTTTTTGCGCGCCATCTGGAGATTCGCCCACTAAACACAAGACCCAAACAGAGAACAAAGAGCGCAATACTATTTACCACGTCAGCGGCTATTTGCATGTTCGATTTTTTAAAGGCAAACGGCTGGTATTTCAAAAAGGCCTCCAGCTCCGCGCGCTGGCTAGTAGCAAACTGATCCCCCGGTCGGCAATTATTTTCATCCGGATATACATAGCACGCCGGATTTTTAAAATTAAAACGTCCATCTGCTTCCGCAAACGCTGATCCGGGACGAAGCGCGCCGATCGGCAGATATTCGAGCTTGTAGCCAAAGATAGCGTTGTAACAGGCAAGCTGGGAGGCGCCGGTCACCAGCATATCGTTCTGCCCGGGCCGCGGGTTTATCTGCATCATAGAGTCATAGAGACCAACTCCCGCGATCAGTGGGGTCTCCCCCCCGTCACGCACGCGCCAGTACGCTTGATCAATCCACACGCCGCTGTATGATTCGGTCTTATAGTACGATGTATCCTGAAACGCCTGATAGCCTATGACCACCGCTACCAAAACACCGGCAACAAGAGCCGCATACCTTTTGGCTCGCCCAAACGAAGCAAGTGCGAGCACCCCCAGAAGAATAGCAATCGGTATATACGCCGCGAACCAACGAACCAGCAAGCTGCTACTTTTGACAAACGGGATACTTTTTAAAAAGTGATTCCAAGAGGGCTCATATACATTCAAAAAAATAGGCAAAGACAAACCAAGCGTGATGCCAACTCCATAGAGGATCGTCCGCACTGACGGCATGCGCCACGTCCGGTCTTGCACCAGCAAAAATATCCATGCTCCCAACCCCAGGAGCATTAGTGCCAACGGCACCGGTGTGATGCCAAACTCCAGCTCATGCTGACCCACAGACCACTGAAGATTTGTGAACAGAGACGCGGAAATCTCAACCGGAGGTCTCCCAAATAACGCGTGCAGTGCGACCACCATCGCATCAAACACGCTACGATACCCAGGCAGGAGATATTCGTCGCGCGGGAAATAACGGAGGAATGATACCGCGGCGACAAGTTTGGAGGCAATAAGCCCGAGTGCCAAAAACAACGCCACTCCAAACTTTACTAGGATAGCCTTCCCTCCGCCAAAACGATAGGCATGTATCGCCGCGATGATGCCTACTGCAAGCAACACGGGAGGCAAGAGATGGATCATCGCCGAGTGAAACATATAGGCGACCACCGCACCTGCAAGCACCACATTTCTAATAGAGCGTGCACCCCAAGACGACACTCCCACTTCGCGTGGAGGCAACAGCAAAACGGCAAGCCAAGGCAAAAACATATACGCATGAAAGGGATGCCCGATAATCATCCGATAGGCGTAAAACCCATTAAAAAGAAAGAGTGTCGCCCCGAGAACGGCGTATGATTTTTGCGTGCCAAAGCGCGCATAAAGCAAGCGATAAAATCCTATGTACCCGAGAAGCGCAAACACAAAAAACGTAATTGTTATCGAGAGTGTCGGCGCAACGAATAGAGTCAAAAATTGTGGGAGCGCCCAGAGACCATGCCCGGGATCCGCGTAAAACGGCACCCCGCCGCATTGTGCGGGGCTAAACCATGGGATAGAAAATACACCATTTTGTACAAACCAAAAGTATCCGACCAAAAGATTGGGAAGCTGTTGCTCATAGTCATGTCCGTATCCTCCTTGTGCATTGGGAAAATATTGTCCGAAGACGAGATAATAACAAAACAAGATACCTACCGAAGCAGTAATCACCCAAATGTTATTTCGTATAGCAGTGCTAAGCTTTTGCATGGACTATTCAGCGTTTATACCCCGCAGTATACCATGAGCGAGCTACGGCAGCGTTGTGGCAGACGTATAATAATCTCTCGTACCAAAAAACCGCCGAAACTTCATGGCAGTCTTATGAGTATTGATTAAAATATAATTCTGTGCTACATTATAAATAGGTAGTCTACCAAAGGAGATCAGCCATGTAGAGAGTTTCGCGGAGATCTACCAAATCCAAATCACTCTAGAAAAGAGGATTATATGTCTTTCTACAGCGATGACGATATTTGTACAGATTGCCGAGGGTTAGGTTTTACGAATACCCAAGGTGATGGCGTATGCGCCGAATGCAATGGCACTGGCCTAGAAATAAGCATCCTCAAAGCCATCGAAGATATTTTGCAAGGAGACGAACAAACATGCAAAGTCTGCAACGGCGATGGAAAATGCCAAACATGCGGAGGCACCGGCAGAATTTCCTAATCTCTGCGAACTGAAAACTTGTCTAAAGAACTAAGTCTCAATACCCCCTAATGGCAAAAAGTGGGTATTTTTATTTCCAAACGAAGAATCTTGCTTATACAACAAAAAAATATCTTTTATTTGATTAATCCCTCTTTTGATATACAATTTCAAAAACGTCCTTTGATACGGAGTAGGCACATGACCGTCAAAATCAAATGGAAAGGATACGACAACGTCCGGCACATCTACCCGCGCACCCACATGATACGCTATCTTCTCTCAAGCTGGGGCATACCTTCGTATACCTACGATGGGCTTACCCTGCTCATAGAGTTTTGCCGCCCTATCGCCAACCAAACCGAGTGCTACGGACTCTACCGAGGCGAGCGGGATGGCGTGCATCACATCCAGATCAATAGCGATCTCATACTCCATCTTAACCAATGGCAGGAACTCGGCCCGACCGGCACCCATGAATTACGGCATTTCGCATGGCATCTGACCATACCGCGAGACCGATACCGCCTCGACAAAGATGGTTTTCTTATGCACTACCCGACCGCCGAGGAGGAGATCGACTGCGTGCGTGCAGAAAAAAATTTCCGATGGATTGTGGGCATAGACTTTGAGACCCTCCCTCGGGAATCATTTCGACCACGACAGAAACCACGCTTCAGACAGCTCCTCCTCCTTGCCGCCTAACGCGGCTTTTTTGTTGGACAGTTTTATGCAAACAAAAAATCCGCCTCGGAGGAGACGGGTAGGAAAATAGATTTTGGTTGGCGCTGATCACTCAACCCGGATCTCAAGCGGCTAGGCAAGCGGTTCGGTAAATAAATTAAGCAAATCTTCATTGTACACAAAACAGTACACTCGAGATGCATCTACACAACTATTCTTTTGTGAAAAGTCGTAAATATTTCTTGTACTCAAAATCGCGACCGTATGTAGTCCTGCGATCCCTCTGCTCCAAAATACCAACCTCCACTAATTTTTGTACCAATGCGTTCGCGCTCGGCCGACTAAGACCTGCCCACTCCTCTATTTTTCGCACATTTACAATCGGTAATCGGTAGAGATTTTTTAGAACCACCATGCCAGTTTTTGATCGACTCCCTCCCAAAGTATGTATCTTTGCTATATCTTCTTCACGAAGTCTATTGATGCTACGAGAAGTCTCAATCGCTCGCTCTGCAACAGTAGCCACACCTTCAAGAAAAAAATTAACCCAAGGCACCACCTCCCCTTTATTATGATAACGCTCAAGCATATCAAAATACGCCTCTCGATTTTTCTTGAAAAACTCTGAAAGATAGAGAACGGGCTTTTCCAAAATACCCTGTTGACACAGATAAAAAGTTACCAAAAGACGTCCCACTCGGCCATTGCCGTCCAGAAAAGGATGAATAGTCTCAAATTGAGCGTGCATAAGCGCAGTTTTTATAAGCGGCGGCATTTCATTCTCTGCATGGAGAAACTTTTCGAAATCATCCAAAACCCTATGCATCTCATCTACAGGAGGAGGCACAAAACGGGCGGTTGCCGGAGAAGCGCCGCCGATCCAATTTTGTGTTTTGCGAAACTCCCCCGGAGTTTTACCATGAGCATCACCGGTACCCTCCAGGAGGGTTTTGTGTACTTCGCGCACCAGGCGTAGTGAAAGCGGCAAAGACTCAAGCCTGCTCAAACCCTGATTCATCGCTTCAATATAATGGAGTATTCTATCCACGTCTTTGGGAAGTTCTTTGGTTATCTCTACCTCCGCCCGAATCGCATCACTCATAGTCGCCTGCGTCCCTTCTATCTCGCTCGACAATGCCGCTTCTTTGCGGACATACATAAAGATGAAAAAACCAAGATCGGGTAATAACTGGGTGATACCATCTAGTTTACCCAGGAGAAAAGACGCCCTAGCATGGAGCTGGTCGGTCTGGGGAGTAAAACCAATATTTTCTGTCGGTGGAAATTTTACCGGTATAAAAGCCTTAAATCCTTGTGGTTGCTGGGTGAAATCTCCTAATTTCATATAGGTAACAACTAATTACTAGATGTTAAGATATTACACAAAAACTTAACATCTGTCAAACACTTGTTAAGCTTCGCGATGGGCCACCCTAAAAAGCCTTACGCCATAAGGTATCTACCCGCAAAAAATCCGGCTCGGGGGAGACGGGGTCTTTGATTGGTACTGGTCACTCGACCCGGATTGGAAGTGAGACTGCCATTTGTGTCGTAGGTGAGTACTGTGGTGCCTCCCTTGGTGACTGCATGGGGATGTCTCGGGTCGGTGTATTCATATGCTCCGACGTCGGATTTGCTTGTGATGTGATATTGCCAAAGAGCATGTGATTGGTTACTATGCTACCATATGGAACCAAGACGCTTCAATGTTTCTGTAGTGATTGAACAGGATGCCGACGGCTATTTTGCTTTTTCCCCAGAACTTCAGGGTTGCTACAGCCAAGGAGCAAGCTACGAGGAAGTGGCCGCAAACATCCGAGACTCTATTAAACTGCATCTTGTAGACCGTATAGCCGGACAGGAAGAAGTCCCGCGCGCGCAGTCTATAACGCTTTCCACAATGGAGGTTACGGTGTAACAATACCCGCATGCCTCCACTCCCGCGCCTCACCGCAAAAGAAATCATCAGTATCCTTGAACAACGTGGGTTTTCTTTAGCCCGCCAAAGCGGAAGTCATAAAATTTACAAGAACGCCAATGGCAAGAGAGTAACTGTTCCATTCCACGGCGCGACAGTACTCCATCCGAAAGTGTTAAAAAGCATACTCCGTGATGCAGAGATTGCTATCGAAGAGCTGGGGGGACAGTAACCTTTATTTTCAGAGGCATGCCTCCTTGCATGTATATAGAGTCTACAAATTTTCACCTGTTCTTCTTCAATAGGGGGCAAAGGACCCGCGCCGCAAAATATCGGAGTGCTATCAGCCGCGGCTTCGCTTCAATGTGAGAAACAAAACGAGTATGCCCGCCCGACCTGCCTGCCGGTAGGCAGGGGCTAAACTCCACCGACGTATATCTCAATCTAGTAACATATGAGATAAATCGTCTATTCATTGAGGAACTAAGTGTGAAGAAGATCAGAGAAATGATATAGAAATACATCCGGCCCTATACAATATAGGAATGGGAAATCATTCTATATAAATTTAATGAGTCGATTATTCCCAAGAATGTAAATGACTTCAATTTTTTAACTCACATAAAAGTTATAGTAACTCCGGAGTGTTGTTCCGAATTTCATCATACCACTCCTTTCCAATAACATCCTCAATCGTATAGCCTTTAAATCGTGTGGATTCCGAAAGATACTCCATGTCCTTTTCGTCAACAACAATCTCATACTCATCTTGCTTGTTTATATCGCGAATTACGCCAGGGAAAACAGTGGGATCGTACTTACCATTCTTCTCGGTTAAAGCAAAAAGCCAAATTTGTAGACCATCATGGATATCTCCATATTCATTCTTCAAAGCCTCAACCCAAATAGGATTTCGTAATGGTATAAACCCATACCCACCTAATGCGTTAAGATCCCCGAAAATAAATAATTGCTTTTTTAATTGAGAACTCATAGATTATTTTTTTAATTTACCCTTATTAAACAAATTGATATGTTGCTTAACGGTTAAATTGCCTACCCCAAAGTGATTGGGGTCTTTCCCTCCTGGATTAAAAGTGGCATGCGAACTCCTCAACTCTCCGAGAGTTGTAAATTGACCCTTTCTTTCAAATCGGGCTGGTAACATACCAAGTAAGCCCTCTCTCCCTTCTTTATTCATCTCAATATATACAGATACATCTGAGAGCTTGCCGTCGGTAGACTGCTTAACGCCAGTTCCCTTCAAAAATTCTTCTGCGGTGCAAGCTCCACCCCTACAAACTAAAGTGGAGTCTGGCAACTTCTCAAGTCTATCCAGCTTTATCTTCCCAGCCTCCCCAATCTCATCCCCCATCCTCGCCAACCGCCCACTCCCAAATCCAGAAGCAAGCCCTGCGATAGTTA
>MHNR01000032.1:0-2043 GCA_001819875.1 Candidatus Ryanbacteria bacterium RIFCSPHIGHO2_02_FULL_48_12
GCCCCGAACGAATCCATCACCGCAAACCGCGTTGAGACAGCTGTTGGTACAAGCATCCGTATTACTTGCGTTGCCATCATCACACTGTTCGCCGGCTTCTACCGCGCCATTGCCACAACCCGACGATCCACCACAAATCCCTGGATTAGCCTGTACCTTGTACTGGCTCCCTAAAAAATGCACCCAGCCGAGCTCGCTGGACCATGCCCACCCCACAAGAACACATGATGATTTATCGAGAGAGACTCCATACTGGGGGCCCTTCAACTTTACCCAACCTGAATTATTATAAGTCTGTAAAGCTAAGACTCTCACCCAACCGCTTGCTTCTCCTGTGACAAGGTCTAACCGAGCAGGCGTGTTGGGTACGCTAGGATACGGCCCTGGCGGAGCAAAAGAAACCCACCCTACGCGCTCTGACCATGCATACCCCGAAAATGCCCCCGTAGCATCCAATGAAACACCGTACGACCCGCCAGATCCTGTGTTCGTATCATTGAAACTAAGCCAGCCGAAAGCGTCTGACCATGCCCAACCACCCACGATGTCTGCCGAAGAAGCGGCCACAATCCAACCTCCCCCCATCACTGTAATGAGAGAGAGCGCAAAAACAAAGTACGCGATAGAAGATCCTGGTAACCTCATGGAGTGCGAGCGCTAGTAACGGATAAACCAATCCATCGCCACCCTTGCCAGTAAACTCGAGGAGAGCTTGAGGTCTTTAGTATATGCATCGGCAGTATAAGCATATATGATACGCCCGTCTGAATAGAGGACCGAGGAGCCAAGATGATGCCCGGTATCGGCAGCAATATCCCATACGCCATGATGCAAAGGATCACTGCAGACAACCATCCCCAGTGCGAGAGATACATCGTTGCAAAATATTGAAAAATCAGCGGTATGCGCATACACGCGCACATCAGATCCATCCCGTATGTGCGCCGCCACATCGGCTACCGAGCCGAAAGTCGCCGCCCCCAGAGGACTATTGCTCAAAACCCTATGCCATCTGCCATCATGAAGACAGTCACCCTTGCTCGACCAGCCTTTGGTAGCCCAATCAGCGCACGTTTCAGAGTACACCACCAACTGGACATTATTACTTGGCGGAGCAGAAGGATTGTCCTGCCACACCGCAAAAACAAACCGCGCGGTAAAAAAGAGCATATTGAGTATAATGGCAAGGAAAACAAGAATCCGAAAACTTTTTTTATCCATATATTTTATCGGTATGTCTTTTAATACATAAAAATTACTACTGAATGACTACTAGATCAGCTACGGCAGATTCTTTATTTCTTATGTCTTCGGAAAAAAATACCTCCACGAAATCTCCTGCCTGTATATCTCTGCGCTGTGCCGACACTACCGTAAAAAGCCCACCACCACCCAAAGGAAATTCACCATCCTTCCTCTGCAAGATCTTCGTACGCTGATATATTGTACCCGTAGAGAGATTGACGGTAAAAGGCCTCTTATCCTCTTCTCCAGCAACAACAAATGAATCCATTTCTAAGCTTGACACGCCCCCCTTGAGAGAAAGTACCTGCGGGTCTTCTCGCTTGATAAGTGAGGGATCCAGTCCAAAGGCCCCTTTTGGACCCTCCGGGGGAGTCTTTACCGTCCTATCGGAGTAGATGGACCACAAATCGCTTCGGGCCTGTAATACCATTCCTGATATTAGACCTGCCACAAAGGAAACCAACACGAAGAGAAATATTTTTTTCATAGGAGATATCATATACACGAGAACAATACACACTTCAGGGTACCATAATTATGGGATGAGGATATCCACAACATTCTGCATAATTTTGCATAAAACTACATCGCCAAAACTTTAGAGTCTGCCTACAATCTCTGTCTTTGAGAACAACGTTACTATAAGCGTGAGGCAGTGTTTACAGCCAAAAACAAAGAAACGGCTACCCTTCTATCATTCGCGAGAATATATGCTCATCTAAGATGGGTATTCCTAATTTTTTAGCTTTTGCATATTTAGATCCGGGAGACGCACCCGCTACCACAAAGCTCGTCTTT
>MHNR01000032.1:2066-9536 GCA_001819875.1 Candidatus Ryanbacteria bacterium RIFCSPHIGHO2_02_FULL_48_12
TTTTGCCGGCTAGTTTCGTGCCACCGATACGCTTCTCAACTACAATCTCTACATCGGCATCCCCCAATCGCTCCAGAAAGGACATATGATGCGGGTCATGAAACCACTCATAAATACTAGCAGCGACTTTTGGACCGACATCCGGCACTGCTTCCAACTCCTCCCGAGAAAAGTTTCTGTACGTTTTAGCAAAATCTTTTATGGAGAGCCTCCCTGCCCTAAACGAAAATTGATCCCGCAACGTAAGCGCCGTCTCCTCCCCTACATGCAAGATCCCGAGACTAAACAAAAAACGTGCAAGCTCTATTTTTTTACGCGCTTGCACTGCCCGCACCAGATTTGCCGCCGATTTTTCGCCAAACCGTTCAAGCGGCATCAAGTCTCCTTCTTTGAGTGCAAATAAATCTGCTGCGTCTTGTATCAAACTCTGATCAAGCAGTACATCGATAATTTTAGGACCAAGCCCATCGATATCAAACGCTTTACGCGATACAAAGTGATACAGGCCTTCGCGCTTGAGCGCCGGACAATGTGGGTTGCCACAGCGATACGCCACCTCGCCGGCGCGCTGTATAACTCGTGCACCGCACACCGGACAATGCACCGGCATACGAAATGTCTTTTCCCTGCCCGTGCGCAAGTCTTTGAGTACCGCGCGCACGTCGGGAATGACGTCACCAGCTCTCCCCACCGCTACGGTGTCCCCTATCTTTACCCCGAGACGCTTAATCTCGTCATAATTGTGCAGCGTCGCCCGGCTCACCACGACACCCCCAATCTGCACTGGATCCAAATGCGCTACCGGCGTAAGCACCCCCGTGCGCCCCACTTGCACCTGAATATCCAAAACTTTTGTGGTTGCCTCCTCTGGCGCAAACTTAAATGCTATTGCACCACGCGGTGTTTTACCGATAACACCCAGACGCTCAAACACCTGTATGTCATTTACCGTTACTACAATACCATCAATGTGATACGCCAGACGTTCACGTTTTTTGGCGATACCTTCCCGAAACGCAACTACTGCACCCAATGAACCAAGTACTCGTGCATCCCGATCCGACCGAAATCCCAGAGCTTCAAGGATCTCATGTTTCTCACTATGCAATGTTTGTCCTAAATCCGTTACCAGATCATACGCAAAAAAATCGAGCTTACGCGAAGCAGTCATCTCTGGATCAAGCTGCCGAATAGACCCTGCGGCGAGATTGCGCGGATTGGCATAGGGCTTTTCTCCCTTGCGAGCTTGATTGGCATTGATATGGTCAAAGTTTTTTTTGGTGATGATCGCCTCCCCGCGAACCTCAATGCGCTCGGTGCGAACCAGCTCATCCAAATGCGGGATTTTTTTGCGGATATCCGAAGACACCTGGTGCACCTCCAACGTAAGCGGGACAGATTCAATCGTACGGATATTTTGTGTTACGTCCTCCCCTATCTTGCCGTCACCCCGTGTGGATCCTCGTACCAACACCCCGCGTTCGTATATGAGACTCACCGCAAGACCGTCAAACTTCAGCTCTCCAAAAAACTCCAGATGATTGGCAGTGGCAAGTTTCTGTATGCGGCTCGCCCACTCTGAAAACTCCTCGGGAGAGAATACATCCTCCAGAGAAAGCATGGGACGCTCGTGGCGAATCTTTTGAAACGCATCAAGCGGCGTGCCCCCTACGCGCTGTGTCGGCGAATCGGCAGTAATCAAATCTGGAAACGCATCCTCAAGCTTTTTGAGCTCGTGCTTGAGCGAATCAAGCGCCCCGTCAGATATCTCTTGGCGATCGAGCACATGGTAGAGGTAGCGATGATGATCGATGGTATGGCGGAGTTTTGCAATCCGTTCTTTGGCTTCCTGTTTGGTCATAAGAGGCGGATTAAAAATCAATATCCCAGACGCGCATCTCTTGAAACGATTTTACTCCAGCCACATCGGTATTCTCTCCAAACACGGTGATAACCGTGCGTGGATCGGGATGCGGGAACATATTGCGCATCACTTGGACGCGATAATGATGCCCGTCATAATTCATATCAAACGTACTCGTGACAGAGATAAGGTTGCCCAGCCCATCCACCACTGGACTTGAAATCGTCGTATTAGCCTGCTGTCCTGCACAATCGATCGCTTCGGGGACCGCGCTCGCAAATGAGTCTTTACGAAAACGCCACAAGAGCGCGCACTCCGCTCCCGAATCAGCAACATTGAATGCCTGCGAAGCCTGCGACGTCTCACGTCCGATATTAATCTCACCATAGGCAACTGCAAAAATCCCCAAACTCACGGAGAAAGCCGCTGTCACAAAAAGTACAGCAAATACCAGCGCAAACCCTCTATTATGTCCGAACGTATCCATATATGCTTAGGTATCTATGCGACGCTGTGACACCGTGGTCTCGAGATTCAAATCGATTGGGCTCCCTTGGCGTACCGGCAAGAATGCATGGATGAGTATAGTGACCTTGGGCTGGTACTGATCATTGGCCGCTGGTCCCGTAGCATAAAAGAGCAAACGATCCACCTCTAAGAGCGGGTCTGTGACTGCAACAAAGTTGCCATTGTTTACCGAACGCATGATTTTATTACCGCTCATCTGATATACAATGAGCCGACCCAGCGGATAGGTGGGCGTGGGAAATGACTGATAGGCAAACGTACTCACTCCCGACCCGAAGTTACAATTGTCTGCTATCTCAAGGCCGTCTAAATCGCCGTTGGCATTTGCATCTGTGATGGCGAAACCTGGTGGATCGGCTAACGGAGCTGCAAAACAGCGATAGTTTTTGCCGACAAGGATGCTTTTGCCCATTGAATCAAGTGCAAAACGCATGTTGTCCTGAAGATTCTGGAATGCGGTTGCATGCTCTTGTGCCTGGGAAAGGGTAAGTAGCATGCCGGTACTAATAAATATTGCGATGGTAAATACCGTCAAAGCAACCAGCATCTCCAGAAGACTAAATCCGGCATTTAAGGATGATCGATGTATTTTTTGGTAAGCAGTACGCATATACCTATCTCCAATTGGTTAGGTAGCCGGACGTTTGTACGCTTTTTGGGGAAAATCTATCCTGCCAAGAAACGGTAATCGTATATTTAATCTGCATATCCGTGTCCAATGCCCCACTGGGAAACGGCGCCTGTTCTAGGCGAACCCTGCGTACAAATACAGTCGCATTGTTCGTTCCTCCTACGCCGGCATAATTGTAAAATCCTGTAGCTGTATCGAGGTTGAGCGGAGTACCCGTGTATGGCTGTAGACTTGGCGCATCGCAATTGGTCCGTGCGCAAGCAATCTCGCGATCACACCCAGCCACCGGGATGCCTCCTCCCGCCTGGCAGATATTATTGTCCCAAGGAGGCGGATCGGGCGGCCCCGGCACATCCGCTACGATGATGTGCACATTCCGATCGCGAACATTGCGTAGCAACTCATATCCCTCCTGCATCAGATGCACCGCAACAAGCTTATCGCGATTGGGGGCGATACCCCGCAGACTCTGTGTGGCAAGCACTACCGGCCCCGTAATAGCAAGTACCAAAACCGAAATCGCAACTAATGATTCAATCAAAGAAAACCCATGACTCTGGTGAGTTTTTTGAAAACGAGTGGGGATATTTTTCTGCAATGAGATCATATTATTGCTTCACAACTGATATCTGCCCTGTGGACCAAACATGAATCGTTCGTATAAAGCTATTATCAAATGCATTCAGGCGCACTGCAAAATGATTTTGAGCCGACACTACGAGCGGACTGTTGACCCAGACTTCAAGGGTGGGATCTGGTCTCCGAAAAAGTACGCTCAATTGTGTAAGTGAAGTGGATACCCCCGCACTATCAAATGATACTACATCCCCTATGGCGAGCTGTTCGGAGAATGTAAATATCTCTACACCCTCCCCTCCTAAGCTACAATCTGCCGGGCCGTCGTAGCGTCCGTTCTTCGTAGCGCCGGTATCACTGAAAAGCACATAACATCGGGGCATATTTACTTTATCAAAATACACGCCGTATCCGTCAGGGAAACTTCCTGGACCGCTGTAGGACTGGGCGGCGGCGACGATAGATCTATTTTCCGCCAAGCGGAATGTGAGAGAAATTTTTTGGGCAGCTTGCGTCGCAGAAAACCCATTGCGAAGCGTGGAGGAGTTGAAGAGAAACCCAACTGTAACGAGCATCAGAATACCGATGCTTACGACGAGTTCTATAAGAGTATATCCGCTGGATACGCGCATGTATTGTAAGAGAGTTGAGAAAAACAAAACCTCGCACCCTTCCTTAAGAATACACGAAAGGCGCGAGGAATTGAATGGACCCGAACTACACCGTATTATCTCCCCGGCGTCGGATTGACCACATCGAGCTTAATATCCATAACTTTGTCTGCGATTACGTCATCTTCATCATGTGCCCGGATTTTGAGGATGTATCTGCCCGGAATGGTATCAGAGGTAATACGCACCCGGAATGAGAGACGGAAAGTAGCGTCATTGTAATTGGCAGGAGTAATGACACTAGTAGTATTGAAATCCGTACCGAATCCAGTGGTGATGCCGGTACCGGTACTACCATCTACATTACGGATGGGAGCATCTACCGAGAAGCGAAGATTACTGGCAAACGGAGCGGTAGGAGTAGTACGGAACTTAATGGGGCTCGAGAAGATAAATCCGGGATTCGGGAAAGGCTGGATCATCGTGATGATACTGAAGTCGGAGGTGATGGTGAAGTCGCCGGCTCCGGTACACATACCGGCCCCCGTGCAGGCATTGCTTACCGGGCAAGAGTTGGAGGGTCCCCAATCAAGACAAACATCTGCATCAAAGTTACCACAGGTTCGGTATGAAGTGGCGGCGGTACACTCACGAATACCGGAGGGAGAGCAGTCATCAACACAGAGTATTTCATTCTGGCATGTTGCCGAGCAACCATCCCCGCTGGTGGTGTTGCTGTCATCGCACTGCTCCACGCCGCCCCGAACGAATCCATCACCGCAAACCGCGTTGAGACAGCTGTTGGTACAAGCATCCGTATTACTTGCGTTGCCATCATCACACTGTTCGCCGGCTTCAGTAATACCATTGCCGCAGAACGACATAATCTCAATCGTGCACGCTGAAGAACAGCCATCGCCATTCGTAAGATTGCCGTCATCACACTGCTCCACGCTAGTACGCACAAAACTATCGCCACAAATGTTGTTTGTGCAATTATTTTTGCACGCATCATTATTGTTGCCATTGCCATCATCGCACTGCTCGGCACCCTCTACCGTGGCGTTACCACAAAGCGGCGGCGTAGCCAAAACGGTAAAGGTCTGCGTGGCGCAATTACCAGACCCCGGGCTATTCCAAATCTCAACGATATCGTCATTAACATCACTACATATTTCAAATGCGTGCGTTTTTCCTACGTCTATGGCTGTCGGCGTCCAAGCATTGGCCCATGTCACCACCTGACTCCCCCCCTCAACAGCACCAGACCTACCCGGAAGCGCGCTCACCGTACGTAGCGGGGAGATAATCGCCCAGCTACCATCATTATTTCGGTCAAATCGCAAACGGGCTTGGGAGGTTACCAGAGCATTTACACCACCCATATTAACTACGCGACCTGAGAATGTTATTGGTTGTCCTACAGCCGGAGACCCGGGAATCTGACTCATATTATCTACTGCATAATCAGGCGCACTAATACCTAGAGACTGCATAGCAGAATAACCACCCGCAGGTACCGCAAACGCCGACACCGTACTGCAGAGCGTGCACGTCCAGCCGGAAGGGCCATTTACCTGAATTTTATAATTACCTACCTTCATATTACCTACCTGCATCATGGGAGAGTTGGGGTTGATACCAGAGGATAGGCCACAATCACGCGGCTGGCGATTACCGAGCGCCGAAGGTCCCGAGAGCCGATTTACTCGAACATTGTTGAGCATATAGTTCGGGACACCATCTGCAGTGCCGGGACAGGTAATACCAACATCTAAGATAAACGGATCGAGCCCCGCCTCACGCACCCCATTCCCATTGATATCAAGAAACACACGCGAGCGTATAGTACCCCGATAACTCGGATACGATGGATAATTGGGCGCATACGAAGGATATGATGGGTATGAGTTGCCATATGCCGGATATGATGGGTAAGAGTTGCTGTATGCCGGATAGCTTGGGTAGGCGGGATACGAATTACCATATGAAGGATACCCAGGATAGCTCGGGTAGGCCGGGTAAGAAGGGTATCCGGGGTATCCGGGGTAACTTGGATATGCAGGATAATCGAAAGCATCTGCTGGCCCGGTGATTGCATCACTTCCCGAACCGCCACCACTAGCGGCTCCATCTCCACCAAGAACAGTCTGGAAAGAGAGCGGGAATTTAAAAAACGCGCCTACCAAAACTACAAACCCAAGAAGAAAGATTACTAGAAAAATCGCGAACTGATAAGGACCTTTCTTGTGTAAAAATTTCTCCGCTACCTTGTAGATATATTTCATAGACCATTTGTTATAGATAGGTTTTGTTCTTTACGTGAGCGGCTGATTTTAAATATGACAAGCACCAGTGCACCTATAAGAAGCATGAACCCCAAAGTTTTTTTATCGATCTTGAAGGCATCCGGGGAGACTACCTGACGGGCAGCCACAAACTTTGGGGCACCTACATCATCCGCATTGGTAACCGTATGCCAGGCATCATCCGCATACGTATAATAACTCATTACATCATATGTAGGCGCCAAAGAAATACCCTCGCCCTCCTGTGCATTTGATCTTTTGACCATCTGCAAATTAAACACGCCATTGCGCGCTACCGTATCTATAAGATTCCAAGTTTTTACAAGCTTCCCCTCCTTAAGACTTACGGCATTGATCTTGTTAATGCCGAATACAAATAGCGTCTCCTTGTCGGCAAGCATATTGGTAAGATAATCCGAGAATAGAACGGTATTCTTTAGCGCCCCTTTTTTATCAAAAATATTGATGCGCTCTAAGCTGACCGACCAGATGGCATCAGAAAACGGATTGTACACGGCTGCCGCAGTTTCTATGCGGTTGAATCCTCCCGCGATGCGGTTGAGGCGTAAATCAGAGTTTTTACCTACCGGAAAGTTTTCCCATACCTCGCCGTCCGGCGCGATAATCAAGACCTTACCGATACCCTCCAGATCGCGTACAAACACCATTAGCTCCCCCGTCTCTGTTTTGGCACTTGCAAATAGCGGGTAATGATTTTTGGGTAGCGGGATATTTGTAATATGCGTGGTGTTATCAGCGTCCCATGTGGTACGCCGAATACTCCCCTCCACGGAACTAAATTCCCAAACAGCATTTTGCGCCACCAAAGGCGGACGTACCAGACCCGGCAGAGGCGTTACCCCCCAGCGAACACTCTTTTTTGCCACTGGATCTACAAAAACCCACCGACCGCTTATCTCATCGGTGACTGCAACAAGATGCGGATCGCCG
>MHNR01000032.1:9550-21621 GCA_001819875.1 Candidatus Ryanbacteria bacterium RIFCSPHIGHO2_02_FULL_48_12
CGCGATAGAGCCAGCTCTCCTCGTGTCCTGAAAAAACTCTGCAAGCGGTATCTCTGTACTTACGGTATATGTAGCGGGATCAATCTCAAACATCTTGCCCGCACTGCTCGACACTGCATACACCCGAGCATTGAATGCCATTATAGCATCAATACTGCCTTCCAGTGGGATAGTTGCAAGATGCACTTCTGTTTTTTGGTCAAAAACCGAGACAAACCCGGCAAAATTGCTTACAAAAAGCTTGCCGTCTAAAAATGTACTCCCGCTCGGATGGCGCAATACCGTACCCGCGGCAGAGTCCGCAGGATGAATCGCCCTGGTAACGCCGTCCGCAAGCGACACTGCCGTGACTGCATCCATATCCTCATTAGCTACAAAGACTCTCCCGCCGGATGCATCCCCTGCAAGCGCATAAAATAACTGCTGTGCACCAAATGTCGCACCGCGAGGACCCGTGTCTGCAACCACATGGGGAACTCCCAAGTGTTTCGCATCAACGACCTCCAAAAATCCATTATGACCGAGGAGCGCTACATGCCCACCGACAACGCTCATTGTTATAGGATGTATAGCAAGCGGTGATTGAGTGATCTTGCCTTTAGCGTCTACTATACCAAGAGCTGAAACAAAATAATTTGCAAAATACATATTCCCTGTGCCATCCAGATCCAAGAAGTGGGTCTGGAACGGCAAATTGTATTCTGTAACCTGTTCAATATCCGGGCGAATCATCATAAGATGACTCCCAAGCGCATCAGCGCCAAACAAACGATGCTGGTCTTTATTATAGACAATCTTTCCGACCGGATACGGTGTTAAGATCTCTTTACGCTCACCATCCTGGATCGGGATGAGCGTAATCGCGTCAAAACCAACACCATAACTTACCGCCAAAGCATCACGGTCGGCGAGATAGGCCACAGAAAGCGGATTGCGATCAAGTGAAATGGTTCGAAGCGGCCTACCGGATGACTGGGCCACAATAATATGCTGACCGGTGCCATGCACCACAAAAAATACCCGCTTGCCGTCACTTGCAGGAATCACTGTAATATAGGATATAGCGTTACGCTCTTCCTTGGAAAAAGTAACGCGCTCTAGCGGCTTTACTGATCCGCCTCGAATCGCTTTGCCATCAAATATCCAAACCTCTCTCTCCAGAATATAACTGACATAGGTATATCCCGTCGAGTCGTCTACCGCAATCGTAAAGGGCGTCATACGATCCGTCTTGATCGTCGCCACCAAAGGAAAATCACTTTTTGCGCTCCCCGACCCTGCACTTGCGGCATCGAACACGTAAATATTGCCGTCTTTCTGGAAAGACTCGGCTACATAAAGCAAGTTGTTTTTTTCGTCAAAGCCAACGGTCCGGGGATAGCGGAGACCCGGAAAATCACCCGCAGACGAGACAAAAGACGGCACCGCAAAAAGCAGAGCAAAAGCAAAACCAAATGTAAGCAACCTTACGCGCATATGAGTGATGCTTCCATCATAAATCAATGCAGGTAAAAACTATATCAAGTTATACACAATTACCATCGCCAAATACGGCGTTCGTACAAGATAAACAAGAGAAGTCCTCCCACAGATATCCACACCGGCCAATCACCGAGACGCGTATATGGCGTCTCGTACGAGAGCAGGGCAACATCGCCCACGAGCACTCCCTCACCTTTCGGGAGAGAGCTCACTATACGACCATACGGATCTATGAATGCCGCAATACCTGCATTGGAGGACCGCACGATAAATCGCCCCGTCTCCACTGCCCGCAGGCGAGCCATAGCAAGCATCTGGTTGAGATAGTAGGCATCCCCCTGGAAAATCGCATCCGAGGTTTGCGCAAAAAATACCTGTGCGCCCGCGTTAGCCGAACGCCGGACAATGCGAGGACTCATCATTTCAGAACAGAGAATCGAGGAAAATGTTCCCAGCCGATCCCGAACCACCGGTACCTTCTCTCCCCTATATACAGTCCGTGTACCCTGATATGCATCGACCATCAGTCCTTGCCCCATAAGACGTAATCCCTCTACCAAAACCCACGGCAAATATTCCCCACCCGGCATAAGTAGCTCTTTGGTCTGCGACGCAAACACGCCACTCCCTGAACGCCAGTATATGGTCTCTGGGATTGGCTGACCGCTACGGGCGATATATCCATGATCCACCAATAGAACATCTTGAGACCGCATCTTCTCAAGCAATACCGGATCTCGGATACCAAAATTTGTAAACTCTGCAATCTCCGGAAGCACAGCAATATCTATCTTCTCCGGGACGCTCTTTAACAGACGGACTATGACATTATATTTTTGCTGCTGTTCCTCTGGTAAAAAATAAAACCGCTTTGAGAAATTCATATTGACCGCCGCAACTTTTATTTGTGGAGCATTCGCTACACGAGTTGAGGGATACACATAGGCGCCATCAAACCACTGCATACCTAGCGCCACAAGAAAAAACCCACCAAGAACTACCACGACCGAAACCCCTGCCCAAAAAAACTTCCCCCGCTCCCAAAATCTTACAAGAAGCACATACAGAAAAGCACCCGCCAATGCCGCAAGCAAATCTATAAAGTACATGCCCCCCAAGCGTGCGAACGCCACCACGGGTGTGTGAGCAAACAAGAACGCGATATTGCTAAATGTCCAATCAGGGCCGATTATTGACTGCCCCGGAGCGACCCATAAAAGACCAAATACAAATGATCGCAGATATTCGCTCATGACCCAAAGAGCCGCGACACCAAGTACAAAAGATGTCGGCCGATGCAAGCGCTCATGCAAATATCGGATCCCCAACCCGAACACCCCCCACGGCAAAGCGAACCCAAGAATGATGCATGTCCATATACATGCAAATATGGCTGTGCCCACTATGCCACTTTGAATGCCCGCCCAATCAAGCGGCAGTATGGCAAACAGCCAATTGAGGCTCAAACCAAAAAATATAAGCCCCGAGAAAAACAATCTCCCAAATGCCTGCGCGTATGTGACCTGCGCCCCGCGCACAGAAAAGAATATAGGGATAAAACCCAAAATCCCCATGATCGGCCCTATAGTCGGCAACAGAAATCCGCACGCAAAAAAAAGCCCTCCCAAGCCCGCAAGCACCATATTTTTTACTGACCACATCATCTTTCCGTAGTATTACTTTGAAAATTCAACGAGCAAATATCCAACACCCATAGCACTTGTAATGAATAAGTTCTCCGGCTTCTCGTAGACCGCCTGCAGATTTATTTCGTCTCCCTTACGGATACGCACGGCCGCTTGAAACACTTGTCCGGCCAGATATACGCTCTTGGGATCAGCCAGGTGCGGATTTTTTTGTGGGGTAAGCGTTGAGATGGTCTTATTATTATGCATCAAAGCAAGCGACACGCCATATTCATGCAAATGTCCTCCCCACGCCACAAGAACCACATCCCTTGGGAAACGATAGGGCTGTTCCATGTTTTTTTCGTGATGCGCGACACCCCCCGGAATTGGGTACTCTGTAGATACAGCAACGTCTTTATCACAAGGGTGAGACACGCTTAACATCACCGGAACAACTGCGCGCCGTGCGCTACCGCTCCCCACAAGCGAAAGCCGGAATGATCCGGATGCGATTTTTTGGCCATCATTGGGATTGGCAAAATGAATATACAGGAGCAGTCGCTCTCCTTTTTTAAGAAAAATACCACGATCAGGCCCAAGAGTCTCTATAGTATTGAGCTCGCTCCCCGTAGAATACATCTGTAACTTTTTACCCCGGCAGACAAGATTATCCGCTCCCGTGTAAAAAAGATCCGCGTGGTGCAGAAGGTTGCCTGCTCCGGAAAAACGCGGCGTGATTGAGGTAATATAGGTATCATCCGGCAATACTATCTCTCTGGCAACATAGCGCTCCTCCCCCGCAAATAAATTATCCACCGGCACATCAAATGCGAGTGCGGCATCCTTTGCATTTTGCCTCTCTTGGCGCGTGGCAAAAAATACAGATAGAACCGTAATAAGGAACACTAAGATACCTGCGATATGAATGCGTTTCACCATGCTGGCTCCAACCCGCCAAAATCAATTACTAAAATACCATTCCCCATCGCTCCCGGATAAAATAACTCATTAGGCTTATCGTATACGGCGCGTACATCAAATATATCACCTTTTTTAAGCTCCAACGGTGGTGAAAAAGTCTTGCCGGGCAGATAGACGCTATTTGGGTCCGCGGCTTCATTTGGATTTTGTATCGGGGTCTGTTTGAAAACCTCAACCCCATTACGCAAAAAAGAAAGTGACGTGCCATACGCATGGAGATGCCCACGCCATGCTATCAGCTTACCGTCACGTGGCATGATAAACGGTCGATCCATGGTTCGCTCAAAATGCGACACGCCCGCAGGGATATCAAACTCATCGCGATTCTCTACACAGTAATCCCGAGCTCCCAGCCCTTGCTGGTATGCTGGCCTCCTATTTTTTTCTCCAATTACCAAAAGTTTAAATAAACCGCTCTCGGTAGTCGTTCCTTTGTTGGCAAAATGTAATTCGAGGTTAATGGCCTTCCCTTGTCGTACAGGCAATCCATAAGGAACCGGCAATGCAGATCTCATCGCAAACTCTGACCCCACCGTATAGAGTATGCTGTGCCATTTTTTTGAACAATACGAATCCGGCACCTCATAGGTAAGCACCCCGTGATGCAACAGATGTGTATCCCCCTGCATCACGGGGATAAACTCTGTAAAAAATGTATCAACCGGCAAAGAAAATGTTGTATTTACGTACCGATCCTCCCCAGGCAATAGATCTGCGAAATGCACTGAAAATTCATGCTGAAAATACTCCGGACGAAATTCCTGCTGGAGCACACGATTTTTTGACACTACCACAAAACCTGCCAATACGACTCCCAGTGCCAAAAAATAAACTAGAGTTGAGCTTTTCATAAAAATTGTCGCACGTCCCCTACTCTTCGAAATCAAAAAATAATCCTGCCACGCCCATAGCGCCCGTATAAAAGAGATTCTCGGGTTTTTGATATACCGCCTCCATATCGATCGTATCACCCGCCTGAAACACTAAGGGCTTGGCAAAATCTACCCGGCGCAAATACACACTGCTTGTTGCCGCCTCTGTGCGATGCGGATTTTCAAACGGTAGCAACGTCGAAATCACTTCGCCATTTTTTATGAGCCGCAAAGATGTGCCATATTGGTGTACATGCCCGCCCCACATGAGCAGTTTGCCAGCGCGCGGCAACACTACGGGACGCTGCATACGTGTTTTGCTCGTAGCTATGCCCGCTGGTATCGTGTACTCACCTGCCAATTCCGATGAAATACAATAATCGCCAATTGTTAGAAATAGCGGCAGCGTAGGCCGTAAACCAGCTTTTCCGCTAAAACGTAACCGCAGAATCCCCGATTCAACGCGAGTAGTAGTATTGGCGAAATGCACAAACGCCTCAAGCACAGCCCCTTTCCGTACCGGCACGCCATATCCCGGATAGATCTCATCTACAATCTTTATCTCGTTGCCCGTAGCAAAAAGCATCCGCGGGAAGTTTGGACAATAGATGTCAGACTCGCTCGTATCTACGATGTTTGCATGATGTAGCATGGTAAAAAGACCTTGCATCTCCGGAGCAAACGAGTTTATGTATGTATCAACCGGTACGGTAATTTTTTGACGGGCATAGCGATCCTCACCGGGCAATAAATTTTGATAAGGCACATCTATAGTGAAAGAGGCGTCGCGTGAATTAGGAAGATAAGAATCTCCTCTATTCATCCATGGACCGTGTTGCGAGGTAAACAAAATACTGATCACTAAAAGCGTGAATACTCCTACTATAATGGATAGTTTTGATTTTACTTGATGTGTCATATCTAAATACCCGTGCTATTTTTCAACCGCAAATATCAAATACGCAATGGCCATCGCCTCCGGAATCTCAAGCTCTACCGGCTTTTCATATACGGCTTTTATTTGTAATGGAGCATTCTGATCGAGATACGCGGGAGGCATAAAATCATGCCAGGCGATGGTCATACCCGCTTGAGTTTTTTTGTCTGATGCCTCTTGGGGGTGTAGCTCACCAATACGCTGATCACCGGAGAAAAGGGCGATAGACGATCCGTATGCATGCATATGCCCGCCCCAGGCAATTAATGTACGGGGCTCCGCAAGTACAAACGGACGCTCAAGTTTTGCCGTATATGTTGCGACCCCTTTGGGTATAGGATATGAGATTAAACGATCTCTCCCCGCGCGACATGGCCCCTCCATAGGGACTCCTGCCACCAAGTGCAATGTATCTGCAGGCTTGGCATTTGCAGCTAACGTAAGCGCCACGCCCACAGAGCCGCTGGATATTTTTTTTCGATCGGCGTTGGCAAGATGCGCCTCGAGTATCAAACGTTGGCCCTTTCGCACACGCATACCATACGCCGCAGGAAAGTGGAGCCCCAGAAGCTCGGCACCACTGGTAAACAATACCTTACGCGCCTGATCTCCAGAACAAAAATAGTACGCATCACGTTCTCCTTCAGCAAAAAGAATGGCATGATGCAATATATTTTCTCCTGTCCCAATAAACGGATCTATGTTCGTTATAAAACCGTTTTTTTCTACCACTGCAGTCTTGGTGATATAGCGCTCCTCACCGGGAAGTAGCTGGATTGATGCTGACTCCAACTGCAAATGCTCTTGGAATCCGTACAAATCATTCTGCACTCTATGTGCTGATTTAAACCATGCGTACCCCACAACTGCGCTAGCGGCTACGGTTACACACAAAATAGCCAAAAGCCCTCTCTTATACTTCATGTGCATCGGCTATAATTTTATAAAGACGTGCCGCCATCCAAGCACCAATACCTCCCCCCATCGCCCCTAAAAGAGCGAATGAAATTACGCTGTCCCAAGTTAAAAATACGCCCGGGAAAAACTTCCACATGGTAAATATGCCCGCAGGACTCCAATCTACCCATAACTTTGCCGCACTATAATACAATCCGCCCTGTACTCCTCCCCACACAGCTCCTCGAAGAACAAACGGCATGCGGAAGAAACGCGTACTATCGTACGCGATTGCCGCAATGAAAAAGGAGAAAAATGTTATCCAAAAAGGATACGCCGGTATGCCAAATGTCCCATGAGCACGTGGCACATTTGAAGCCTCCCCCCAACTCATGATAGCGCCCATAGACAAAAAGATGAGGGAGAGTATTGTTGCTGGCAAGAGCACCGACTTGAGGCGTAGCGCGCTCCAAGACAATGCCAGCCCAAGAAGCCCCAACATGGCGAGCTCCCCGTACGCACCGATAACTCGATATGCCCCCAAGGGCCACAGTGGCTGGAAGTGGAAATACACGAATGCAAAAAGCGTGCCATATGCCATCAATCGCAAAGCCGACCGATTAGGCTCAGGAAGGGTGCCTAGTATGCGGTCGAGAAGAAATGGCGACAAAAGAAGCGGCAACGCAATTATTTGATGCGGCGGCCCCCAAAGGACAAGAGCCGTATCAATGGTCTCTTGGCCAATAAGTTCATGCCATGATGCATCAAATGCAAGCCCTACAAAAAAAAGAAGTTGGACTCCGAGATACCAATACGCCGCATGCAATGATTCACGCCGATTCTTTTGGTAGTCGCGAACCAATATCCACGCATAGAATGTGTGCAATATCTGCCCACAGAGAATAAATATATGAGGTATCGTCCAAAACTCATCACGCCCAATCACTAAATGATACCATACGTCAAAATACAACCCTGCAACCGCTATCAGATACCATACCGGCAAAAATAACTTGTACGTTTCTTGTGTGCCATGCATTTCGCGCTCCATACCCAAAAGTATATCATGCAGGAAACAAACAAAGATACAGAGCGCGTATTATAGAGAAGGTTGTATCTCGCGCATCTCAAGACAGGAATATGTGTAGAGATCCTTGCGTTCCGGCGGCTCTTGTTTGTAGTCCGGTAGCGTGCGTTCGAGCATAAATACCAATCGCACCTCGATTACTTTTTTTTCATCAGGATGTTGGGCGTTCCAGGTACGACAAAGGTATGAGGCAAAATGAGGATAATATGCCCTTCGATACGGCTTCCAGAAAGCCTCCATGTATTTTTGCCAATGCTGATTTTTGTATCTATCGGGCATATATGGTCTTGCCCACTCTACTGGTTCCCCCTCATGCCATATATCAATCGTGGTGCCGTCTTTTAGACGAGCTGGCATAACATACCAACCCTCATCTTTTGTAGGGAATGGCGCAAACATATCCCATCGCTGCCCCAGTCCCGTAAGATACCCAAACCAAAGCGTCTCCTCTCGCATCTTATAAAAACTGCCTGCACTCCAAAACAGCCCGTAGACCAGCATAAAGACGACAACACCCTGCCAAAATGCACCAAGCTCCCGATTTGGATCTGATGGGCGCAAACGCGATACAAGACGCGACCAAATTGGCCGATGACCCGCAAAAAATCCATAGAGCATCTCCCCACCAAGCGTGACTGGACGCAGACGCAATATGCCTGCAAGTGGCCACGCTACCGGAGAAAGCGCGCAGAGCTCTACAAATGCCGCAAACCCCGTATACCGTCCTTTTGCATCATGCAAAATCCAAGAGTGTTCACGCGTCATATCCTCATACACATCCGGATAAAGTTGCGCGGGCTCGAGCATCCGGTCAGGTAAAAAAAGTCCCGTCTCTAAAGCAACAACACTAAAACGGCAAAACCGGCAATCAGCATCATAATATAATCTTGCCTGCATCCGAGCCTCCGATTGAGTAAGCCGCAATGACACCTTGTCCCAAAACCAACCTGGGATCAGTGCCGCAAGTCCCGCGAGTCCTACCCACGGAAAACCGCCCAAATGGAAAAGTATTGTGAGCGAAAGATGGAATAACATAAAGAGAACCACGCCCAGCATCCGTATTTGCGCGGTTGCAAACGGCACAAAAAAGAGCAGGGGTCCATATTGCTCGAGCAAAAAAACGAGACGCGTGCACACCATAAGCAATGTAGGAAATTGACGGAGGAATAATCCAAACGGCCTAACAATCTGATCATAATTGAGCGCATAATATGCGGCCGTAGCATCCGCGTGCCATTCAACGCCTGTCTTTAAAAGAGCGGTGACTACATACATAGTTACCATCTGGAGAATGAGCGCGACTGATCCCACGGAATACACTTGATACGGACGCTTTGACGGCGCAAGAATGCTATCTACCGCATAGGAAGCGCCAAGCGGCAAAAAGATACCCCACAAAAGCAGTAACCGTAACAGTCCATCGCCAGCATTTGAGACAAAGGGGTTACGCACCAATAGCGAACAAAGGAGAAACCAGGTGGCCGCAGTAGCAAGCCTCGTCTTGTATCCTACGAGAAGCAGGAATGCAAAGCATCCCGCAATCAAAAAGAGTGCAGCCTCAAAATACACCGAGCCGCTGATCATGTGGGGAGAAAGATACCAATACATCCAATTCCAAAGCGTGGCACGCGGCAAGATGCCTGCATCCGCGTAATGCGCAGTCAGATCCCTGGCCCGGTTTACAAGATCAACCAATATAATACTCGCAAGTCCAATGCGAAAGACTGCGAGTGAGCGCGTATCAAGACTCCAGACCGCCTCCATGTATGCTGTTATTTTTTTAGAAACACTCATCAAATATTTTTCTACCCCCGAACATCAAAGTACGCTATTCTCCAACCCGAATCGTACCCAAATGTTGGGGATCGAGATGATCGTGATAAAACCACAGTCCCTCTTTATCAAAAGTAAATGACCAATCTTCTCCATGACCAATAGGACGGCGTGGATCAAACTCCGGATAGATCTCGTGAGTCGGGTGAATATTAGAAGCTGGCCAAGAATCTCTGCTTGTGGCATTGACCCACATTACTACTCCGCCACGTTTGATATGAATGCCACGCGGAGAGAACCCTTCGTCCGTAATAGTAACGAGCACCCGATCCGCTGCTTCTTGCGGAATAGCATCTCTGCCATTCTCTAGAGACGGAGATTGCGGCATGTTAGGTGAAAGCTGCTGACGAAAAAAAACAACGCCCAGACTTACAGAGACGACAAGAAGAATCCCCCCCAGTAAAATTTTGCCGCGAAAAGTCTTCATTTGTGCCTAGAGCGCCTTTGGCATCTCTTTTTTATGCATGCGCGCCCCGACAATACCAATAATAGCACCGAGGAGAAATATCCCTCCCCATTCAAGGAGCAGGATGGAAGGTATAGCTTGTGGCGCCTCAAGCGCTGAAGGAGCAATAGCCACAGGAACGCTCACTTCTACCAATGTCTTGTCACCATCTTGGAAACGCGCCACCAACTGATACTCACCGCTCACCGGAAAATTATAGAGAAGACTCGTCTTACCCAACTCCGCTTTTTTTAGACCCGCCGCAAGCACGATCCCCGATCCCGTCTCCAGACGCACCCAGACATGGGTGAATGGAATTTCTTTTTTATCTACACCACTCTTGAGCACAAAATCAAACACACTATTTTCTCCCGCACGCAAAGGATCAGGATCGTACCCGATATCTACCAAATAATCCCCCATCACCCGCTCGATGGATTTACCCGTACCATGCGCAGACACCGTGGTGGTAGAAAATAGAAAAAAACCACTCATAAAAAAAATACTTACCACAAGGCAAACGACTGCCAATTTGTACGGTCTCATACTTAGCAATATACCATTCAAATACCTAAAGATAAAAATGGCAATTCGCGGTAAAAAACCAATAATATAAAGCATGTTTTATCCACTTGTGTCAAGATGGACGGCCGTACCAAGCGTGTCATACTGAAAGCAGAATACATTTCCAAAGGAGGTAGTAATTATGCAGAATCGTATACCGTCGTGTCTTTTCGGAGTGTTCTTGTTATTCACCCTTGCCCTCCCCGCGTATGGAGAAATAATAGCTAGCCTGGAAAATCCCAGCGGCAACACTGTCAGTTCTCGGGCAGGTATCGGTCTCATCAGCGGATGGGCATTCTCAACGCTCACCAGTGAGTTGTCAGTACAAGTCTCCATTGATGGCTCTCCCCCAGAAAAGATCCCCTGTTGTTCCAAACGGCTCGACGTAGGATCCGCGGATGCATACAGACAATACCCACAAGCTTCGCAGTCGGGATTCGCGCTCTTGTGGAACTGGGGTAATCTCACGCCCGGTCAACATACCATTCAGGTAAGTGCCACTGCCGTAGGAGAGACTCCCTGGTCTCAAACTGCAACGGTAACCGTGGTCAAACCCGGCGACTTCCCATTTCTCTCCCAGTTTGATCTTTCACAGGCTCAAACACGGATAGAAGTGGATGCGAGCGGTACGCAATATCTGGTCATCGAGGGGGCTATCGTCACTGACAAAGAGACGGGCGTTCAGAAACGGGTGACGATCAGACAAATCTTCTCCTCTGGCTCTCAGGGATTTGAGATCATCTCCTCGATCACTACCGAGACATTGGGCAACACCCAAGCACAACTGGCATTTGCGCCTGACGTAGCTTGGGGTGATCAAAGCTCCGTCCGAGAGAGCATAGTCATCGCCGAAGCCTACTTTCGAGTTCGTGGCGTGCTCCAGCAACACGCGGCCATCCAAGTACACACCACCGCCGAGACCGGCCCACCACCCAGCATAGGCCCCGAGGGGCATATCTCGGTAGCAATGGGCTCCACAATCTACGTCTACACCGGTAGCGAGGATTGGATCCGTGCAACCCCTTGTATCCGCAGAATGGCGGTCGTACACAATTACGTACACGCCGTCAATACCGTCGAACAAGCATCTTGGCTGGAGGAGGCGGCGGCTGAATTCTATGGCTGGTGGATATTGCGCGACGCATGTAACTTTGAGGAGGCGCACACCTATCACCGGACGATCATTCGATCAGATACATCTCTTGGTCCACTTGAGTCCTACGAGACCTGGGATGCATTTTTTAACCCCAAGACTCCCGGACATACGGGAATCGCATTCATGGCTGCCTATTACTTATGGCAGTCTCGCGGCCAAGACTCTTTGGCCTACTACCTCGATACACTC